>NZ_AP025285.1:1670926-2001235 GCF_023168405.1 Leptogranulimonas caecicola
CGGCATCGAGCGCGTCCGCCGCATCTCCGACGAGCTCGGCGCCAACGTGGCCATCCTCCTCGACACCAAGGGCCCCGAGATCCGCACCGGCCTGCTCGAGGACGGCCAGAAGGTCGCCCTCGCCACCGGCGACCACGTGGTCGTGACCACCGACGACGTCGTGGGCAACGCCGAGCGCTTCTCCCTCGACTACAAGGCCCTTCCCTCCGAGGTCAAGAAGGGCTCCATCATCCTCATCGACGACGGCCTCATCGGCCTCGAGGTCGACCACGTCGAGGGCAACGACATCTACTGCGTCGTCACCAACGGCGGCGAGCTCGGCGAGCACAAGGGCGTCAACGTCCCCAACGTGAACGTGGGCCTGCCCGCGGTCACCGAGCAGGACAAGGCAGACATCGCCTTCGGCTGCGAGATGGGCATCGACGCCATCGCCGCCTCCTTCATCCGCGACGCCGAGGGCGTGCGCGTCATCCGCCAGCTCTGCGCCGACCACGGCTGCCCCCGCGTCTCCGTCTACCCCAAGATCGAGTGCGCCATGGGCGTCACCAACTTCGATGAGATCCTCGAGGTCTCCTCGGGCATCATGGTGGCCCGCGGCGACCTGGGCGTGGAGATCCCTCCCGAGAAGGTCCCTCACATCCAGAAGGCCATCATCCGCAAGTGCAACGAGGCCTACAAGCCCGCTATCACCGCCACGCAAATGCTGGATTCCATGATCCGCAACCCCCGTCCCACTCGCGCCGAGGTGACCGACGTCGCCAACGCAGTGCTCGACGGCACCGACTGCGTCATGCTCTCCGGTGAGACCGCTGCCGGCAAGTACCCCGTCGAGGCCGTGAAGATGATGGCCTCCGTGTGCGTCGAGACTGAGCACTTCCTGGAGGAGCGCCACCGCTACTTCGACCGCGGCGGCGTGCGCAACGTCAACGGTGCCATCGGCTTCGCCTCGGTGACCACCGCCGACCGCTGCGGCGCCATCTGCATCATCGCCCCCACCGCCACGGGCCGCACCGCGCGCATCGTGTCCAACTTCCGCCCCAAGCTGCCGGTCTACGCCGTGTCTCCCTCTGAGATCACCATTCGCAAGTGCTCCTTCTACTGGGGCGTGGAGGCCTTCAAGTCCACCACCCAGGGCACCTTGTCTGCCACCATCTACGACGCCCTTAACGTGGTGAAGAAGAACGGTCGCGTGGACACCGGCGACTTGGCAGTGGTCACCGCCGGCGACCCCCAGACTTCCCCCAGCCAAGGCGACTACATCACCAGCACCAACATGATGATGGTGGCCCAGGTTTCCTAATTCCTTGCCGAGAAGCCCTCGCAACCGCTCATTGATCAAGCCCGTTGAGCCCATGGCCCAACGGGCTTTCTTTTTAGGCAAGCGAAGATCCATACCTACAGAAACTGCCTGCGAGTGAACCGTTAAAGGAACGCACAGGAATACCACGCAGATAAATGGCACAGCCAGTTCTGATGAAATAGAACATATAGGAACTAAGACGTCTTACGACCCAGAAGGTTATTTAGCTCTTTAATGGGCGCTTAGGGCAAGTGCGAAGATAGGGCTCTTGCGAAAGATCCGGTACGTTCGCACCATAAATCGGTGATTCATGCTCATATCTTTATTGAGCATGAATCGAACACTATCTATGACACCAATCGATATGCCCCATATTGATAGCGTCTATTTGTATGCAACAATATGTTACAGTCGCTCCCCTCACGGGGAGCGTGGGTTGAAACTTACCAGCGCTCAGGCGTCAGAGCCACGCTGGTTTGCAGCTCACGAGTAAAGCCCACGCGCTCATGGACAACGTTGTGCGCGTAGTGAGAGAGCGGGATGAGGTTTCGCACCACTTGTCCTGTGTGCTTGTCCATGGCCCACTCGCTCAAGGCGTAGCCCGGAGAGACGTTTGCCCTCAGCACATGGTGGACGGTGGTGGCTGGAACATACTTGGCCGGGGCCTCATAAAGCTCTGCGATGGACTCGCCGTGAGCTTGCTCCAACACTTTCTTCCTCAGCCGTCTCCAGGCAGGCGACCTGTAGAAGTTCCTAAGGCATCCTTCGGTCTCCAACATGTGCGCCAGCTTGCGGGCCAAATCCGCATCATAGCAAGGGACGATCAAGGGAGGGGGGCCATAGAACCTCGCAGCCCAAATTGCATCAATGGAATTCTGAGGATTCTGGGACAAGGCCATCTGCAACCCGCCTTCCCGCGAAACTCGACACCCTAACAATACACACTCGAACACCTGTTTTTTCAGAAATAGTTGTCAATTTCCGCAGTTTTCCGAACTTTCCGCAGAAGCTGTCAAAAAGCGCAGTTTTCCGCAAAAAGCGCAGTATCGGGCGAGCGGTATTGACTTTTTTCAGAAATGAATATATAGCCATCTAGCTGGAGTTATCCCCTCATGACCACCAACGCCCTACCCTGTCCACCGGAGGGGTGGCCCTGATTTTGTCCATCGCATTATTTGTCCCGTTGGTGTACAATGTGGCTTCCCTTAATAGATTTAGAAAAATAAAAAACAACAAAGCGAGGGAGAATCCGTAGGCTGGGCCGCCGGTCTTTGGGGGGTGAAACAAAAATTCTCAAACGACCCGGGGGTATAATATTTATCTATTTTTGGTGGATTTTCGTTCATTTTTTGTTTTTCTTTTTGCGCTTTTAGCTGTGCTTTTATGTTCGTGTTAATGATATTGATGTGATGCATTATGTGACGATATCGGAATTGCTAGCGTGCATATGTTGTTCATTTTGGTTGATTTATATGTACTGTTTAGTCTCTTATGTTGTGTAATTGCAGATGTTTGGCGAACGTTCGTTCTATCCGAATTCGGATAGTTATGTATTTGCTATTGTATGTACTGTTTATGGGACTGTGATTTAGCATTTGTGCTGGTGGCGGCTATGTGTTTATGGTGGATAACTGTGAGCTTATGAGTGTGATCTGGTGCGCTCCCCCACATGTCCACTTGCGCCACTGTAGGGCTGGAATTAGGCATTTAGCTGGTGTTATGTGGTGTGGTGGTGGGCTGGTGCTGGTGCTGCTCTGGTGGTGTGGTGGCTCTGATCTGATAGGCGCTCTAGGCTCTAGGCTCTAGGCTCTGGTGATGATCTGGTGGCCTGGTGGCTCCCTGGTGAGCTAATGCGCTCCCTAGGCATGGAAAAAGCCCATAGGCTCTATAGGCCCATGGGCTACGTGGTTGGTGTGTGCTGCCTGGTCGCTACTTTGTGATGATGGCTTGCACATGGTCGCTATCGTCTACTAGTGCAAGGCGTAATCCTACCTTTTGGCATATATCCGCATAAGTCGATAGAGTCGGAGAACGCCCGTCCCCTATAGATGATGAAATATATGTTGGGTATTTACCTAGGCTTATCGAAAGTTTCCTGTATGAGTCGGCCTTATCGGCCACATATCGGAGCGCTTTATCAGCAGATAAGTATTCCAACTTCTCGCCTCCCTTGTCGTTTTTAACAATCATACGTGTTTATCTGCGCTGTTCATAGATACTACACAATTATACGTGTTTATCGCTAAAAACAATTTTTGCCTTATCTACCTGTGATTTTGCTCCATTTTGGGCCATATGAACAAAATTTCGTGTTGACCTATAACACGTATTGTTGTTTACTCTTAATCAGCCCAAGGGCAACCAGACCCAACGGCTCCGAACCTTGAAAACCGCATAGCAGACAGATTCAAAAGAAAAGGCGACCCACTAAAACCAACTTTTGAAGCTAGTTTCAGCGGGTCGCCTAAAGGCCCATTCGCTACTTAGGACCACGATTTAGGAGATGGAAAATGATTGATCTGCTCCTCTACATTCTCCAACTCCTCATTGTCTTCCTCGTTCCAATCATTCAAGCGGTTGCAGCCGCTTTGATAGCTGATTGGCTGAAAGAAAGGAAGGCCACAACTTACGAGGGCAAACATTTTAAACCTCGTAAGTAATGAGGGGGAGAAGGGCATCTGATAGGTGCTCTTCTCTCCTCCTCATATTACTACCGGACTAAACCAAAAGAAAGAGTTCAGATGAACGGAATCGCCTTTAGCCTTGCTAGGCTTGCCGGTTCTATTGTCGCGCTTTTAGTCGCTTTACACCTTTATAGAAATCGCTAATAGCTAGGAGAGATGAAAATGACTACCAAAAAAGAGCAGCTAGTAAATGCTATCGAAAACACGAAGCCTCGTTCTTGTTGAGATAAAGGGGTGAAGGCTCAGGCTTTGGAAATGGTGGAAGAGCTCGATGATGAAACCGTCGACAAGATAGCAAATAGCAACAGAAAAGAGGTGATGACCGTTCTCCTCAATGGTGCCGATAGCTGGAGCAAATATAGCTATGGTGGATGCGCATTAATCTACGACCCTGAAATCTGCGAACGTTACTCCACTCCGTCAGAGATCAAGCGCACCAAATGCGGAGAGAAAAGGCCCAACGCTCGTGAAGAGTGGCTCGATGTGCAGGCCCGAGAATGCGCGCAGGCAGCATGGCTAACTTTTGGGGCGCTGCGTCACATCATTTCTGAATAGCGTTTCCAGTCAGTCCACTGTAGCCAATGCAGCGGCCTGACATGGGGACACTACCCCACTAAATCCCAATCACAACTAAAGAGGGACATGGCCATGACCAACAGCAACGCATGGGTAGAATTTGATGAGAACTTTGATTCTCGCGATGGTGGCGCGCTCTATATACGCGATAACAACGATGGAACATACAGCGCAGCTGGTGCGCTCTGGTTGGATGGGGGAGACATGCAAGAGCGCCACTATACAGCCATTGTTTGTGACTTTGATGACAACCAGCTCACCTATGGAGACGTGCTGGTTACCGACGAATATTTCGCCGGTGACGCATTTGGCTGTGCAATCGATAGCGACATATCCCACGACATAGGCATGTTCTCCACCATGGGCGAGGCTGTCCAGGCTGTCCACCAATTCGCGAATGCTTAATCAACACCACGACCAACGTTCAAAAATTAGCCAGTAGAAAGGCACTACCATGCTGCTTACCGACACCAACCTTTACCGCACTGTCCGTGACTACTGCGTAGACTACTACGACGATGAAACCATCCTCGACATCGCCAGCGCCATTGTAGAGCGCGACCTCGCAGGATGGGATGACACCATCGATGACATAGCCAGCGAGGACTTCGAGGCATTTATTCAAGAGTTTTAGCGTCTCTAAGCTGTCCATCGTCGGGCATGGTGGGCAGCAATAGGGACACTGAGCGCCCATAACAATCCAACAACAGCCAAAGAGAAAGAGACGCCATGGCCACTACTCGAGAGCAGATTGTCGACATTGTCCTCAACGACCCCATCCGCACGCCGTGGACTGGCACCGCCAACAGCATTGTTGTTCACAACAGCGCCAGCCATCAAATGGAGCTTTATGGCCCAACCACCAGCCATGGGTGGACACGCCTTAATGACTTGGGCATCACGCCAGACGAGGCGGCAAATTTAGGCATGACCACCAGCGGAAGGAATCGGCTTGGATTGCTAGGAGACAAGACGGCAGCACTGTACGCAAGCCTATAGCCACCACTAGCCACTAAATAACCATCAACGCAACGCAATAAAAGGAGCCATCATGACCGCCACCAAGCAAATAAGCCAGCTCAACCATGGAAGGCAGCTGCTTGCCAGCCTCAGCCACGAGCTTATCTACTTCCTAATACTCAACACCTTCAGGACGAAGCGTGACATAGACGAACTCATTGATACGGTTCGCGCTGACAACGACACTACTTTGTCCAGCACCGACGCTCGCGACATCCATGCCTTCCTATCAAGCCTTGAGGATGCTTTTTGGAATGAGGTAGAGCTTCACGAAGAGCTCGACATGGAATTCAACGGATACGACAACGGATACGAATACACCGATTTCATCATGTCCACCATTGCGCAATAGCCATCGCGCTGCAGAGCAATCAATAGGGTATAATGTGTTACGTGTATTACACTAAAGGAGGCAATCAAATGGCAACCATCGCAACGACAATGAGGGTACCTGATGATGTCGCCGCTCGATACGATCGACTGGCTAAAGCCACTGGACGTACAAAAACCTTTTACATGACAAAAGCTCTCAGGGATGCTATCGACAGCATGGAATACGAATACGGAATCCTTCAAGAGCTTGAGGACTACCGTTCAGGTAAAACAGTTGCCTACAGCTCAGAAGAAATGAGGGCGCGCTGTGGCCTGGATGGTTAAGTATCTCCCTAAGGCCGACAAATCCCTGCGCAAGATGGATAAGCAGACATCCAAGCTCATTCTCGACCGCATGGATGAGATCGCAGCACTTAACGACCCAAGAAGCCGAGGCAAGGCACTAGAGGGAACCCTGACGGGGTTTTGGCGTTATCGTATAAACGGTTATCGTGTGATATGTTCCATCGAAGATAGCGAGTTGGTCATTCTCGCGGTATCCGTCGACCATCGGAGCAAAGTTTACAAACGTCACTAAACAGAAATAGCCCTGACTGCCATCATGACAGCCAGGGCATTTTTGTGCGCATCGTTAATCCTCAGCACCACCAACGCCAGCAATGCAGCCGCCATAGCCAGCACCATCCATGATTTCCATTGCAGTGTTGTACATCTGTCGTATTGTGGTTTCTGGCACCAGAAACACCATCGCAAGCTCTTTCCAGCTGCACCAATTTGCGCATCCCAGCCATACGTCGCTCCCCTCACGGGGAGCGTGGGCTGAATCATTCTATCCTCGGCCTCTTGAGACCAGCGAGATGGCCGAGAAGGCTGGACGAGTAGGCCATTACCAGGCAGGAAAGCTTACCAAGCAAAATGTTGACGGCTTCATCCAGCAGATGGCCAAGTCCACCGGGGGCCAAGTTCGCCGCACTGCCAGCATGACGGTGGCAGGCATTACGGGAGCGCAACCAAAACACTCAAAGATCCGTTACGCCCGAGCGCTCCAAGGGCTGGAGTCTTGCGGCTGGTGCTTCATGCTTGCCAGCAGAGGATTTGTCTACCGCTCAGAGGAAGCTGCCTCGCACTCCCATCGCGGGTGCAAGTGCGTCGTCATGGCAGGCAGAGAGGGCGACACCATTGAGGGCTATGACCTAGAGGGTATTCAGGATCGCTACAACAAAGTCGCCAAGGCCTGTGGGGGTGGACATCTTCACCGACAAGGACACCCGCTTAGACCAGCTCTCGAGAGAAGACTACGACCGCATCGCTCGCTTTGCCGAGCTACACGATCCTGAGTGGCTTTCAAGGGGCATTTTGCCAACCATCGACTATCGATACACCAGTAGAGAAGAAATAGAACACTCAATGGATTCCGTCAACCTTTCTACCATTGATTTCTTAAGGGATGAGGGCTTTAAGATCACTCCAAGACCCCCTCATGCAATCGGTAAAAATGGGAAGGTGCTGGATGGTGTGACAAATCCCGACATCTACATTAATAACTCGGAAATATGGGAGATTAAGCACAGAGCCGCATCTAATCCTGGACGAAAAAATGGGAAACTGACTTTTGTGTACAACTCCCTCCATGGTGGCAAGAAAAACTTTCGCAATGTCTATGACCCAGACAAAAAAATTGGGACAGGCCCCGCCGATAAAATAAGAATTATTTTGGATGTTGGACCACACGAGATAAATGCCACGAACAAAGAGATTGAAGACTATATAAAGAAAGAAATGAAGTTCAACAATATTGATGAGGTATTGGTGATCTATCCCGATAAAAGTTTGGGATTCTATAAAAAATAAAGGCCGGAGCAATACTCGTAGCCTGAGTAAAACCTCGACCTTTTGATATCTAGTATACCCCATCTGCAGAGTACTAACAATCATAGTTTCCGCTGGTCTAACGGCAAGACGTTGGATTCTGGTTCCAAAGATCGGGGTTCGGCTCCTCGGCGGAAAGCCATCTCGTTGAATCAAGCGCCTCAAGGGCGCTTTTTTCATAGCCACGCAGCCTTGGGCGGAAACCAAGGCGCCTACCTTGCTGGCAGGGAAAGCCAGCTCGACCACGTCTGAGCAGACGGACTAGCAGAAAGGACGGTTATGGAATTTCCCATCGAGAACCAGGAGGCCTTCGACGCCGCCATCAAGGAGCGCCTGGCCCGCGAGCGCAAGAAGGCAGAGGAGCGATTCTCCGACTACGACGATCTTAAGGCCAAGGCCGCAAAGCTGGACGAGCTGGAGGAGGCCGACAAGACCGAGCTTCAGAAGGCCCAGGAAGAGATCGCCAGCCTCAAGAAGGCCCAAGAGGACCGAGCCAAGGCTGACGAGGCAGCAGAGACCCGCGCCAAAGTGGCCAAGGCCACAGGCATCCCCGAAAGCCTCGTCTTCGGCGACGACGAGGATTCCATGACCAAGAACGCCGAGGCTATCGCGGCTTACGCCAAGCCTCCGGCAGCGCCACCTCTTGGGGAGGCGGGAAGCCACAGCGACGGCTCGGCTTCCAACGACAACCCCATGGCGTTGGTGCTGCCAAGCCTGTTTGGAAACTAACGACTAGCGAAAGGAGCCATACATGGCTGCTGCAACCACTGCGAAAGTGAAACTCCCGGCCGATGTGGTGACCACCCTGCTTCCCAAGATCCAGGGCAACTCAACCATCGCCACTCTGTCTCCCCGCAAGCCCCAGACCTTCTCCGAGCACGAGAACATCATCTTCACCCCCACGGCCGAGGCCGAGGTGGTCGAAGAGGGCGCTACCAAGTCCAGCTACGAGGTAGGCACCAGCTTCGTCCAGGGCGTCCGCGTGAAGCTGCAGACCACCACCCGTGTCACCGAGGAGCTCCAGTGGGCCGACGAGGACGACCAGCTGGAGATCATCGACAACATCCAGAAGGACCAGGCCGGTGCCATCGGCCGCGCCCTGGACTACGTGGTCTATCACGGCATCAACCCCGCCAAGAAGACCGCCCTTGCCTCCAGCTATCCCAAGCTGGTGGGTGCCACCGGCGCACCGCTCTTCCCCTCTATCTGCACATGACATGCTTTCTCGGGCAGGGATTCCTGTAGCCACCCATGATCGCGCTCAGCTTGATATTAATATCGGCGATGAGCTGTGGGAAATAAAACCCCTGATGGCGACTCCGTTAGGTGTGTCGAAAGCAGTCTCAGGAGGGCGAAAAAAACAGTTCGCTGATCGGTTCGGCTCTGGAACCACCATAAAAGTAGTACTTAACTTTCGCTATGTCGCAAAGATTTCTGATGATGAAAATCGAAAAAGGCTTGTCTTAGAGATGCAACGCCATGAAGTATCAGAGGTGATCTTAATCAATAAGGATGGCACAGTAGAGTTTTTGTTTTTCGCACAGTAGAAAGGTGTTGTGAAGTCCCTTTCCAGAGTCATCACAACACCTTTGTGTATTTAAAGCTATCACAGCACACCTCGCTAGTCCAACGGAAGGATGTTGGTCCCCAAAACCGTCGATCGGGGTTCGACTCCTCGGCGAAAGGTAAGCTCGCCATCGAGCTGCGAGGCGCTGTGAAGTCCTTCTCCGGACCCATCACAAACAAGGCATAAAGAATTACGCATTTTACAAAGGGAGGTAGCGCCATGGCAACCACTGCAACCACCCTGAGGATACCTACCGATCTCGCCGCTCGTTACGAGCGCTTGGCAAAGTCTACGGGGCGCACCAAAACCTACTACATGGCAAAGGCACTCCAGGATTCCATCGATAGCATTGAATATGAATACTGTCTATTGCAAGATCTCGAGGACTATCGTTCAGGTAAAGCCGTTGCCTACAGCTCAGAGAAAATGAGGAAGCGCTGTGGCTTGGACGGTTAAATACCTTACCAAGGCCGACAAGGCCTTGCACAGGATGGGCCGTCAAGCATCAAAGCGCATCTTTATGTTTACAAACGTCGCTAAACAAAAAACAGCCCTGGCTGCCGCCATGACAGCCAGGGCTGCTATATGCATTTGGATATGCATTTGGATCTGCATTTGGATCGCGATCTAACTCAGCAACCATCCAATTGCTTTCGCTTGCCTTCGACTGCAGATCTTCTCAGCACCCCCGCGATCTCCTACTTTTGGTTGTTGGCCTTCTCGGCAGCCATCATCTGGGTGAGGATGTCGGTGGAACCCATATCCTCGGGGATCACCAGGGTAGAGGAGCCGCCCTCGGCGAACTTCTCCATCATGCCTATGCGCTGGGTGAACATGAGCAGCATGTTGGCCTCCTCGCTGGAGAGGCCGGAGTCCTGGATGGTGGCCAAAGATTGGGCGAGACCTTCGGCGATGGCGATGCGCTGGTTGGCGATGCCTTCACCCTGGATCTTCATGGACTCAGCCTCGGCCTGGGCGGCGATGACCGCCTTGGCCTTGGCGGCCTCGGCCTCGTTGGTGGCGCTGATGCGGTCGTTGGCCGTGGTGATGATGCGGTTCATGGACGTTTGCACGTCTTTGGGCAGCTTGATGGAGGTGATGAGCGTGGTGACGATCTGATAGCCGTAGCCAATCATCTTCTCGCGCACATCCTCGCCAATGGCGGAGGCGATGGCGTCCTTCTCGGAGAAGACGGTCTCCAGGTCGCGGGTGGGGATTTGGGAGCGCAGGGCGTCGGCGAAGTAGTCTTTGATCTGGGCCTCGGGCGACACCAGCGTATAGACCGAGCGGTAGATGCCCGACTCGCGCACGTTGTTGGTGGGCGCCATGTCCACGTGGTACTGCACGGCCACGTCCATGCCAATGGTGACGTTGTCTTTGGTTTTGGCGTCGAACTCAAAGTGCAGGTCCTGGGTCATGAGAGAAACGGCGCGCATGGTCTCCACCAGGGGGATGAGCACCGTGAGGCCCGGGTTGGCGATGCGAGAGAAGCGGCCAAAAGACTCGATGACGCCAACGTTTTGCTGGCGCACCACGCGCACGCAAAAGACGAAGAAGAGCACGATGAGTATTGCAAGCAACACGATCATGAGGGAATCCTCCATAAACTGAGTGAAAGGAAGTACGACAGATGAGGCGTCGATGGCAGGGACATCGATATCAGGGATCTCCAGATCCATCTCATCGATGGCGCCCAGAAGCGCAGAGACAACGATGATCACCGCAAAGACGATCCAGGTGCCTCCGCTGTGCCTGCGGCCATGCCCGCCCGAACCCCCGTGGGCCATAGACTCTCCTTTGAACGAGGCCAACCGCGCTTAAAAAACGACCGCCATACCTTATGGCAAGGTCAGCGGCCGTTTTAGGTGTCCCTAGTATAAAGATTTCCTTTTGCAGTGAACAGTGGTGCAGCCTTACAGTTGCGCGGCGTGGGCGTCCATGCGCAGGCGCGCCACCTCTTCGCCCAGCTCATCGCCGGCTAGGACGGCACGGCTGTAAAAGTCGGCATCCAAGATGGCCTGCTTGAAGCGCTCGGGAGTGAAAGGATAGGGGGCTTTTCCCCACTCGGTAGTGGACTGGGCACGCGCTACCAGCGCATCCAGATCTGCGCCGGACGCCCCAATCTCCTCCAGCGTCACCGGGAAGCCCATCTCGCGGTTGAACTGGAAGAACTGTTCCAAATCTTGATGCCTGCCGTCGAAGGCCATGAGCACCAGGTTGCCAAAAGCCACCACGGCGCCATGGGGATGGGCCTCCACCAACTCCGGTGAGATGCCGGTCCAAGCATTGTAAAAGCCGTGGGCCACGCTGGAGTTGTAGTAATAAGGCTCAGGTTCGAGCATGCCCGTGGTGAGGTTGGAGACCAGCCCGCAGGTCACGATGATATCGAGCACCACTGCCTCAAAGGCGTCCGAGGTGCGATGGCGGTGCTTATCGGCCAGGGCGTCTTTGCCATAGGCGAACAGAGGCTCTCCGCAGGCCTCGGCCAGCGCGCGGCCCATAGCGGGCACCGGGGCCAGAGCCTGGGAGCGGCTGGCGAGCTCTACCTCGGGCTCCTTGGAGAGCGCGTCGCCGATGCCCGCCCAAAAGTAGAGGTCGGGGCTGTCGGCGATCACCTGCAGGTCGATAAATGTGTGTACCGGCGGCGCCGACGGGAAGAAATAGCCGTCCGCATGGCCGTCGTCGCCATAGAACACTCCGATGGCCGTCACCGGCGCACAGTTGGACGCCACCGTGGGAAAGGTGAACAGCGGGATGCCGAGAAGCTCTGCCGCCTCTTTGCAGCAGTCTATGGCGCGGCCGCCACCCATGGCGAAGAGCATCTGGGATCCTTGAGCCTCTGGTGCTTGGGCGATGCGGCGAGCGTTCTCATGGGTGCACTCGGTGCCGTAGACCAGTTGGCCGCAGAGCTCGATTGGCGTGCCTTTGAGCGCGTCTTCGAGCTTGGGAGCTCCAGCCTCGAGCGCCTTGGAGCCGCCTACTAAAAGCGCCTTGCGCCCAAAGGCCCCTACTACCTGCGCCACGGCGTCATAGGCCTGGGTTCCCACTGTGTAGCTGGGCAGATACTGAGTGCTTACCGCTTTCATAGGGCTCCTCTCATGGGCTGAATGCCCTTTAGAGTTACCCCATTGGTGATGCGCATGCATGTCGATTGGCCACCGTTAACACAACTGCCCCAGAGCAATAGGCTGCAGCGTCCAGGGGCTATGGTCACTTTGACGGAATTTGGACACGCTCCCGCGCGATGGCGGTCTTTGGCTCTTGCGCGATGGCGGTCTTTGAAACACCCCTCCACGGCCCTCTGAATTTTTACTACATTAGCTACGTTTTATAAACACCCTGGGGAATTACGTACAATGAAACAAACGTAGTATTTTTTCTGATGGCTACGAGAGCCTCTTAGCTACGAGCAGAGCCTCTTGCTATCCCTTCCCATCTGCCCCCCTCCCCCATCATCTTCATCCGTTTCCTTGCAGCCCCCGGGCCCAGAGCATTTCCTACGTTCAACTCAGATATTTGCGGATACTTTGCCGTTCAGGCGCACACTTTTGTTCACTTTGTATACCATCTATAGGGGCTTTGGCTGTCTGCGCTGCCCTTCCCGCTCAAAGGCATCCAAAGCACTGTCTGTCGTCGTGCTCGATGGCCGCCGAGCAACCCCTTGCGCCCGCAACGCCGTTGCCCGGCTGCCGTCGCAGCCCGTCGACAGCGCCCTGTTCCCCCGAGAAAGGCTCTCATGGCCATCCGCATCATCACCGATTCCGCCTCTGACCTCGCTCCCTCCCCTGCCCTCACGGTGGTTCCGCTCACCGTGACCTTTGGCGAGACCAGCTACCTGGACGGGGTCGACCTCTCGGCCCACCGCTTCTACGAGCTGTTGGTGGAAGGCGACCTGTTGCCTTCCACCAGCCAGATCAATCCCGGCACCTGGGACGAGGCGTTTCGCGAGGCCACAGCCGCAGGCGATGAGGTAGTGTGCATCACCCTGTCATCCAAGCTCTCAGGCACCTATCAAAGCGCGTGCATCGCCGCCGAGGCCTACCCCACCGTTCATGTTGTCGACTCTCTGAACGTCACCGTGGGCGAAGGCGTGCTGGTACGCCGTGCGCTGGAACTCGCCCAAGCAGGCCTTGAGGCAGACGAACTTGTGGACGCCCTCGATGCCGAGAAGCGCTCCATCCGCGTGGTGGCCCTCTTGGATACCCTGGAATACCTCAAGCGCGGGGGCCGGGTGTCGGGCGGGGCAGCGCTTGTAGGCACCATGCTTTCCATCAAGCCGGTGGTGGCCGTCCAGGATGGATTGGTGGAGGTTATCGGCAAGGCCCGCGGCTCTAAAAACGGCCATAACCTGCTGGTCCGCGAGATTCAAAATGGCGGCGGCATCGATGTGAGCCGTCCTCTAGCCACTGGATTCACCGGCTTGGATGACCGTATCTTGCGCAAGTACATCCAAGATGCCGGCTGGCTCTGGGAAGACCTGGTGAGCGAGGTGCCGGTCTATGAAGTGGGTTCCACCATCGGCACCCATGCAGGGCCGGGCGCTATCGCAGTGGCGTTTTTCTCTCAGGAATAATCGCGGCAACCGAGCGACCGCGACAATCGAGCAACCATTATGGGCAGCTCCTTAGGATGCTCCCCTATTTCTGGCCAATCGTTACCATTGTGAAGATGTCTCGCAGGTGGTGTAAAAACCCCGGCTCCGGGGCACAAAACCAGCGATCGCAGGACGATGCGCTGCCCCATCTCCCCCGGATCCCGCAGCTCCCTCTACATCGTTACTGTGTGAGTCCGCATGTCAGCGTTTCTCTCATCTCTCTCTTTCTCTCCGCTGACATGCGGGCTCAGTTTTGCTGCAAGGGGTTGTGCTTATGGCAAAGTTGCTTTCCGGATCATCGCGTGCTACCACCGCCACCTGGATTTTCAATTTCGAGTCCTCGGCCTCGCTGCTTTTAGCGCTGGGCAGTTTGTTGGCAGCGTGGCACGCTCGGCAGATCCTGCCAGCAAATAGCCTTTATCGCTTTTGGGAGTCCTGCCTGCTACCGGTGCAGTTACCGGTGTTCTACTTTGGCTACGGCTACCTCTACCAGCGCCAATGGCGGGTCACAAGCCTGCGCAGCTGGTGGGGATCGGTGCGCTATGAGCTGGCGAACCTGCTCACTCCCTTCGCGTTCATCACCGTGCTCACCCTGGCAGTTCGCAGCTGGCTGCACACGGGAGCAGGGCTTACACCAGAGCATCTGGCAGTGGCGCTCTTTGTCGATCCCGTGATCCCTGTGGGCTTCTTCCTGGTTGCGCTGGTCTTTTATCTGCTGATCCCCAACTTCACTTCCAAGCGCGCAGCGGCAGTGGGAGTGGGCGTCTCGCTGCTGCTCAAAATTGCCGTGGTCATAGCAGCTCGCAGCCCGGAGGGGCAAGGGCTTCTCGGCAGTTTGCCCTATGTGGTGGCCAACGGCTGCGACAACGCTCTCTGGTTTTGCGGCGGCATGGCCTTGGCGCTGGAGGAATGCCAAGGGCAGATCTCGCAGCACATGCGAGGGGCAAGGCTGCCTCGAGCGGTGAAGATAACGGGACCTCTGGCGCTGTGGCTTGGGCTGGCGCTGGGATGCTGGTGGCTTTACGGGCAGGAGCGTATGAACCTCGGCTGCCTGGAGGCGGTGTTGGTAGGTGCCGGCTTGGGGGCAGGCACCTTGCTCTATAGGGAGCTGTTTGGGATGCAGGGGCGTCAATGGCGGTTCTTTAGCCTGGTAGACGGCTACACCAAAGGCATCTGGCTGCTGCATCCGCTCTGCCTGGAGCTATGGTTTTACTGGGCCCAAGGAGCGCATCTAGGCGCCGTCGGAACAGTGGCGGGCAGCTTGGCAGCCGCCTATCTGGTGCCGGTGGCCATCAACGTGATGCTCGATCATCTGGGGCGTCTGGGCTTTTTGATCAATCCCAACCGCTATCTGTCCAAGCCGCGCTAGGGGCGCACGACAGGAGAACTCCCGCACAGACGTCGCGCTGAAGGCGCTTTGCTGGAGCGATAGCCGTGCTGGAGCCGTCAATCGCGCTGGGTGGAAGAACTGATGACACAGCGGTTGGCGGGCATCCAAATGCTGCCCCACTCAAAGGGCGTGCCGTCTTCAAGATAGACGGTCTGGTCCATTTGGAGGGCCGGGGAGCGCTCGTCGCACTGGAGCCATTCGGCGCGACGCTTGCCGCAGACGCAGGCGCTGTAGACCTGGTTGGAGTAGCCGATCTTTTGGCCGCTCGTGCGCGCGACGGCTTCAAAGAGGCCCTCGGCGGTGAAGTCCACCTCTTCAATGCCCGGGCAGCGGCTCATGGCAATGTGGCTCTCGATGAACATGACGGGCTCGCCAAAGACCGAGCGCACGCGGGCCAAATAAAGGTAAGGCGTGCCGCGGGGGATTTGCAGGGCCCAGGCACAGGCCTTGTTTGCCGGCTCTACGCGGCTCTCCACCACCACGGTGGTGTAGGGAATGCCCTGGCTGGCCATGGACTCGGCAAAGGAGAGCAGGTGGTTTGAGGTGGGACGGGCCATGATAGGCTGCACCACATAGGTGCCGCGGCCGCGCTGCTGCACCAGCAGCCCCTCGTCCACCAGTGACCGGATGCCCTTTTGCACCGTACCGCGAGACAGATGCAGCATGGCCATGAGCTCGTGCTCTGAAGGGATTCGCTCGTCCACGCCCCACTCGTGGCTATAGATCTTCTCACGTACGAAATCGGCAACCTGCACGTAGAGCAAGCTGTTGTCGGAGCGCTCAAAATCAGCCACGGTCTCCTCCGAACCTATCTTTTGGCCGCTCTCGCTCCACGCGCAGCGGCCGAGCACACATCCATCGATTCTTCATTTTACCTAATAATGCACCCTAATAAAGCCGCCGTACCCCTTTGTAACCTAGGAGGGCCAGGAAGACGCCTTAAGAAGCGGTGTTGTGGGCAGCCCCTGCCTGGTAGTCTTTGGCGAAGCGCACGGAAGGCTCAGGAAGCACCTCGAGGTTGGGGCGGCGGAGCGGCAGATCCGGCGCGGGGGCCAGAGGGTCGAAGCCCGCTACCTTGAGGCGCTCCACGTAGTCTTTGAGGCCCACCTGAGTGTCGTGGGTGATCTCGTCAAAGACGTCAGCGATGAGCTGACGGGGCAACAGCACATAGTCTTGGGACACCGGAGGCTTCTGAGCTGCGGCGACTATGTCCTTATCGGCGGCTATACAGACTTCAAGGTCGAGAGGGTCCAGGGCATAGTGGGGGTAGCGAGCCGCCTCGGCGAGCACCTGGGGCGTGAGATCCAGCGTGCGATGGATGCCCAGCGAATGACCAAAGAGATCGAAGTCTCCCTGCTTGGCGATGCGGGTCTTGTCGCCGCTGGGGATGTGGTGGGCGGCATTGTAGACGCGCACCCGCTGGTTGTAGTGATGGTCGGCCAAGAGGTGGGCCCAGGTGCCCAGCACCATGTCGTCCACCGGGCCATAAGCCATCGCAGGCTCGATCCAGTCGTTCCAAAAAGCCTGGGCGTCGGGTATGGGGATGGACACCGGCTGGCTGTAGTGAGTGTCCACATAGCGCAGCGTGTGGCCCACGGCGGGCACCATGTAACCTACGTAGAGGTCGGGCAGGAGGTTTCCCCACAGGTAGCTGTCCTCATGACGGACGCCCAGCTGAGAGGCGTGGCCGGAGTCGAGGATCTTCTCGGCAAGACCGGTATGTATGTTCCAAGACGGCATTAGGGCTCTTTCTTTGACAGGCACTGCACTCACAAAAGGGTAGCCGAGAATCGCTTGCCACAGGCGGCAGGCACCCGGGCAAGGTTGCAGCTTCCATGCGAGCTTCTTACCTTTAAGCCGCCCACAGGATCCGCCTGCATAATTTTTGCGCTCTGGGACGAAACTAAGGCGCTATTAGGGGCACAAGTCACAGGCGTTCGTCACGACCAAAGGAGCCTCATGATCTTTGCACCCCTCGACCTCTACGGACTCGACCCCGTCACCTCTGCCCGTCTGGACCGTGCGCTGGACTGGCTGCGCACGGTAGACCCCTCCACCCTGGAGCTGGGCCGAAACGACATCGACGGCGACGACATCTTCGCCAACGTCCTGCGCTTTGAGACCAGCCCCGCCGGCTCCAAGAGCTACGAGGCCCACCGCCTCTACCTAGACGTGCACTACGTCTTCGAGGGCACCGAGGTCATTGGCATCACTCCTACCAAAGACTGCCTGCCCCAGGGCGACTACAACCAGGAAGACGACTACTGCATGTACGACGACGGCTCCCAGGAGAGCTGGGTCACGCTCAAGCCTGGCGACTTTTGCGTCACGCCGCCCTATGACGCCCACAAGCCCGGCTGCTGCGCCGAGAAACCCGAGCCTCTCTACAAGGCCGTGGTGAAGGTAAAGATAGGCTAGGCTACCGGCGTATCCCCAGCATTCTCCCAGTTGGCGCCCATTGAAATCGGCTGCCCTCCCCTTGAGGAAGGCAGCCGATTTTTCGTGCCGCAGGTTGTGGCCGAAAAACGGCCAGGCTAATTGCGCACCTCGGCGCCCAGCGACTTGGAGATCTTCTTGACCAGCTTGTCCATGACCTTCTCCACATCCTCGGCAGTGAGGGTGCGCTTGGGATCGCGGAAGGTGAGGGCGAAGGCCATGGACTTCTTATGGGGCCCCACGCGCACAGGATCGCGGTAGACGTCGAAGAGGCGCACGTCTACCAGCAGCTTGCCGCCAGCAGACCCAATGCGCTGAATGCAGGTCTCATAATCCACATCCTCGTCCACCACGATGGCCAGGTCTTGCTCTACCCCTGGCAGCGTGGGGATGTCCTGGTAGGGCAGCATGTCCTGGGCATGGCTCAAGAGGGCGTCCTGGTCTATCTCGAAGGCCACCACGTCCTGGTCGATGTCGAAGTTTGCCAGGCTCAGCGGGTGGATGTTGCCAAGCCAGCCCACGCACTGCTTGCCCACCATGATCTGGGCGGCGCGGCCCGGCTGGAGCCAGGGGTACTTCTCGGGCGAGGCGGCCTTGAAGCGCAGGCGCTCGATCTTCAGGGCCTCTGCCAGCTGCTCGATGGCGCCCTTGCCGTCGAAGAAGTCCAGCGGGCGCGCCTTTTGGTCCCAGCTGTCCTTGTGCCAGGCGCCGCAGAGCACGCCGGCCACATGTTGGGGCTCGGCAGGCTGCGAAGCCTCAGAAGAACCGTAGAAGACGCGTCCCTGCTCGTAGAGGGCCACATTGTCCTGCCCATGGGCCAGGTTGTAGGCCACCGAGCGAAGCAGGCCCGGGATCATGGTGCGGCGCATCTGGCCCTGGTCGGCGGTGAGGGGGTTCAAGATGACCACCGGCTGGCCCAGACGCTCGTCGGGCATGCGCAGGCGCTCCAGGTCGCCAGTATCGGCAAAGTTGTAGGTGAGCGTCTCGCAAAGGCCGCTGGCGCGCAGGGCCTCCCCCACCATGTGGGCGTAGCGCTGAAGATCGGTCAGGCCGCCGGGGTGGTTGGGGGCGCCGGGGATGGTAGGCTCCACGCGGTCCATGCCCCAGAGGCGCAGCACCTCTTCTACCAGGTCGATCTCACGGGTGAGGTCCGGACGGTTGGTGGGAGCCACCACGTCCAAGTAAGAGCCCAGGCGGCTGGGCACCACCGAGCAACCCAGGCGCGCCAGGGCCTCCACCATGAAGTCATTGGGGATGTCGGCGCCGCACAGCTCCCTCACCCGAGAAGGGCGCAGGCTGATGGTCGCAGCCTCCACGGGCTCGGGATAGACATCCACCACGCCGCGGCAGACCTCGGCCTCGCAGCAGGACTCGAAGAGGGCGGCAGCGATGTCTGCCACCTCGACGCAGTCTGCGGCATCCACGCCGCGCTCGAAGCGGATGGAAGCCTCGCTCATGAGCCCCAGGTCGCGGCTGGTGCGGCTGGTATGGCCCGGCGAGAAGCAGGCGCTTTCCAGAAGGATGTTGACGGTCTTCTCGGTAACCTCAGAGTTCTCGCCGCCCATGACGCCGGCCAGAGCCACGGCAGCATCGCCGTCGTCGGAGATGACCGTCATATCGGGGGTCAAGGTGCGGTCCTGGCCGTCGAGGGTACGCAGGACCTCGCCGTCTGTCGCCGGGCGCACCACGATGTGGCGCTTGCCGTCGCGCTGGGTGAGGGTGTCCAAGTCAAAGGCGTGAAGCGGCTGGCCGGTGAGGTACATGACGTAGTTGGTGATGTCCACCACGTTGTTGATGGGGCGGCTGCCTGCAGCCACTATGCGGCGGGCGAGCCAGGCCGGCGAAGGGCCGATCTTGACGTTTCGCACCACGCGGGCGCAGTAGCGGCTGCAGCGCTCAGGATCGGCGATGGCCACGTCCACCAGGTCTTTGGTGGCAGGCTTGACCTCATGGGCAATGGCGGGCACCTCGATATGGGTGGGCTCGCTCAAAATGGCACCCACCTCGCAGGCAAAGCCGGTCATGGAGAGGCAGTCAGGGCGGTTGGGGGTGATCTCGCAGTCGATCACAGTGTCGGAGAGGCCCAGGTAGTCGCCGGCAGGCACGCCGATGGGGGCATCCTCGGGCAGCACCATGATGCCGTCGTGCTCAGAGCCAATGCCCAGCTCGCGGGCGGAGCAGTTCATGCCGCAGGACTCCACGCCGCGCAGCTTGCTCTTCTTGATCTTGAAGTCGCCAGGAAGCACCGCGCCCTCCATGGCCACGATGACATGCTGATGGGCCGCCACGTTGGGGGCGCCGCAGACGATTTGCAGCGGCACAGGGTCGCCCTGCTCGTCCACGTTGTGGGGCCCCACGTCCACCATGGTGACCTTCATGTGGTCGGAGTCGGGATGGGGCACGCAGGAGAGGATGTAGCCGGTGACCACGTGGTCCAGCGAGGCGCCGGTATGCTCGACGGCCTCTACCTCGGTACCCGTGCGGATAAGCTCAGCCACCAGATCAGAGACCTGTTGGGGCAGGTCCACCATAGTGCCAAGCCACTCATAAGAAACGCGCATGGATGCATCGCCTTTCTCGGTAGTAAAAAAGTTGGAAGGGGCCGTTAGAACTGGCGCAGGAAGCGCATGTCGCCAGTCATGAGCATGCGTAGGTCGGGCAGGTCGTAGCGCAGGGCGGCGATGCGCTCGGCGCCCATGCCAAAGGCAAAGCCGCTGTAGCGCTCCGGGTCGATGCCGGCGTAGCCAAAGACGTTGGGGTCTACCAGGCCGCAACCCAGGATCTCGATCCAGCCGGTGTGGTTGCAAAAACGGCAGCCGGACCCGCCGCACACCCCGCAGGACACGTCCAGCTCGCAGCTGGGCTCGGTGAAGGGGAAGAAGTGGGGGCGATAGCGGGTGGCGCGATCGGGCCCGAAGAGCTCCTTGGCCATATGGTCCAGCGTGCCCTTGAGGTCGCCGAAGGTGATGCCCTCGTCTACCACCAGGCCCTCGATCTGGGTGAACTGGGGCAGGTGGTTGGCGTCGGCGGTGTCGGGCCTAAAGACGCGGCCGGGCGACAGCATGTAGATGGGAGGCTTTTGGGCCTCCATGGTGCGCATCTGCACCGGGGAAGTCTGGGTGCGCAGCAGCACGTCGGAGACCAGCGAGCCAGCCGAGGGATTGAGCGGGTCTTCCACATAGAAGGTGTCGCGCGGCGAGCGCGAAGGGTGGTCTGCAGGAGCGTTGAGCGACGTGAAGTTGTAGTACTCGGTCTCTACGTAGGGGCCGGACTCGATGGAGTAGCCCAGGCCGATGAAGATATCCTGGATCTCGTCCACGATCTGCGAGATCAGGTGCTGGGTGCCCACATGGGGCCTGCGACCCGGCAGCGTCACGTCCACCGAGGACGCCTCGATGCGTGCCGCCAGCTCCGCCGCTTCCAGTTGGGCCTTGCGCTCTGCCAGCTCGGCCTCCACCTGGCGGCGCACCTCGTTGGCCAGCTTGCCCACCTGGGGGCGCTCCTCAGGCGTGAGGCTGCCCATAGAGCGCAGCACGGCTGTGAGCTGGCCTTTCTTGCCGGTTACCGCCACGCGCACGGCATCCAGCGCCTCCAAGCTCTGCGCCTGCTCGATGCGCTCGCGGGCGCTGGCAGCAATGCCTTCGAGCTCGTCGATCATCGACATCGATAAATCTCCCTTCTTCAAGAGCCGCCCCCTGTCGGAGGGCAGGTCTTCTCGGCAGCTTTAGGCCGCCTTTCCATGAAGGCCACCGAGGCAACAAAAAACCGCCCCTGGCCTGAAGTGTGAGCCAAGGACGGACGAATCCGCGGTACCACCTTGATTGACGCTGGGTGCAAGAGTCCCGAGCGACCACTCGTTGTGCCCGTTCCGTGGGCCAGACGGCTTGCCTACTGGGTAAAGATGCCGAGAAACCCTTGAACATCCCTGCCGTTAAGCTCGCAGCTGGTAGAGTGAACGCCACAACCCGTCGACCCCGGAGGTCTTCCAGCCTAGGACCCCTTCTCTGGTGAGGACGACACGCAGGGTCGCAACCCTCTCCGTCATCGCTTAGCAGCCTATGGTAGCACAGCTTGAGGCCCTTAGGCGGCCGGTCTAGTCTTCTCGGGGCACGCAGATGAGCTGCACGCCGGCGCCCTGGATGGCCTGGGCGATGAGGGGGTCCAAGCCGTCGTCGGTCACTACGCAGGCGATCTTTCCGGCAAGGCGCATGGGCACGACGCCGTGGCGCAAGAACTTGTCGGACTCGGTGAGCACGATTACCTGCTGGGCCTGAGCCGCCATGTCGAGCACCGCCTGGGCGCGCATCTGATCGCTGTTGGTGAAGCCTTGGTTGGGCATGTAGCCGTCCACGCCTATGAAGAGCCGGTCCACGCAAAAGTTCTTGGCGCTCTGGGCCACCATGGGCCCCACGTTCACCTGGGCGTCGTTTTGGTAGGTGCCGCCCAAAAGGATGGTTTTCGCACCTGGCTCGCGGCGCACGTAGCCGGCGATGAACGCCGAGTTGGTGACCATGGTGACGCCCATAGAAGCGCTGGCGAGCTCCTGGGCCAGCAGGGCGCAGCAGGACCCGGACTCCACCATTACCGTCTCGCCCGAGCCCACAAGGCCTGCCGCCGCTGCGGCGATGGAGCGCTTGGTCTCATAGTGGTAGGCCAGCCGGCCGTTGATGTCGTTGGGGTTGCCCAAGACCGCGTAGCCGTGCTCGCGCTTGATAACGTCGCGGGACTCCAGATCGTCCAGATCCTTGCGCATGGTGACCGAGGAGACTCCCAACTCTCGGGCCAACTGAGCCACCTCAAGGCGCTCATGCTCTGTGAGCAGTTCTAATATACGAGCATCGCGCTTGCCCATGTTTCTCCTTAGGACAAATCATAATTATATGCTCAGTATACAGGTTTCGTTTCTATGTGTTTATGCTTTCGTATGAATCTACTCAAGAAACCTACCTTGAACCTTGTGCAATCGCTGCAAAACCAGCTGACATGACAGTTTCCTTTCAGTAAAGTTGTGGCATGAACTCCATAGACTACATCAAACATCATTTTGACTTCGAGAGTCCTCAGCCACCGGGCATGCAGCTGGCCGTGGTGGTGGCCGAGACCATCAAGGCTGGCGTCTTAACGCCCGGCGACCCCCTCCCCACCGAGCGGGAGCTTTGCGACGCCCTTTTGTTGCCGCGCTCTGCCGTGCGCGAAGCCATGGAAATCCTGCGCACCTCCGGCGAGATCACCCGCATGGCGGGGCTGGGCACCTTTGTGGCCCCCTCGTTCATGCGCCGGCAGCTGGACTCGGTCTACGACTTCACGCGCTCTGTGAAGGCCGAGGGCATGGAGCCCTCCACAAAGGTGCTGCTGTTTCAGCACACTTACCCTGCAGGCTTCTCTTCTCGCACCCTGGACTTGCCCTTGGATGAGCCCTCGATTTTTAGGATAGAGCGCCTGCGCTATGCCGACGACGTGCCCATGTCGCTGGAGATAGAGCATATCCCTTGTTTGCGCTTCCCCGACCTCACCCAGGCCGATGTCTCAGGCTCCCTCTATGAGATGCTCGCGCGCAAATACGGCGTCCAGATTGGCGACGCCGACGAGTACTACCAGGCCATTCTTTTGGGCAAGCGCGAGGCCAAGCTGCTGGACCGCCAGTACAGAAGCCCCGCGTTCCGCATTGTGCGCGTGGTGCGCGACACCTCCGGCCAGGTATTCAACATCACCGAGGCCTTTGTCCCCGGCGATCACACACGCCTTGGCGTGCACCTCGAAGGGCGCACCCCGCCCCCGAACCTCGACTGAGCCCTAGCCTGGCAAGCTGAGCCAACCTCTCACAAGCCTTTGGCGCGCCATAAGCCTCTCACCGGATATACGGGCACCTGTCTCTATATATGTTATATATAAGGCATGGATACACTCGCCTCGATCGCCCGCGAGCTTTCTCGCGCTGGCGCTCGCCCCAACTCCTCGCATATCGCCGCCTCCCTGCGCGATCTCATCGACCGGGGGCTCTTGGCGGCCGACGACCCCCTGCCCTCCGAGCACGACCTATGCCGTGCTCTAGGCGTGGGCCGATCCACCGTGCGCGCCGCACTGGCATCGCTGGTGGACGAAGGCCTGGTAGTGCGCAAGTCTGGCAGCGGCACTTTTGTGGCCCCCGCCACCATGCGCCGCTCCCTAAACAGCCTCTACGACTTTTCTGGCGAAGTGAAAAAGGCTGGCATGACCCCCACCAGCCAGGTGCTGTCCTTCGAGTGCGTGCAGCCGCCCAGCGGGGTGGCTCGGGCCTTGCAACTTTTTGATACCGAGAAACCCACCTACCGCATTGAGCGCCTTCGCTTAGCCGACGACATCGTGATGTCGCTGGAAACCAGTTATCTGCCCTGCGAGCTCTTCCCCGGGCTTACGCGCGAGCAAGTGGCAGGGTCGCTCTACCGCGCGCTTCAGAAAGGCTGGGGCGTCGAAGCTGCCTCGGCTCAAGAGGTCTACGAAAGCGTGCTTTTAGGCAAACGCGAGGCGGCTCTATTGGGAAGGCCTGCCCGCAGCGCCGCTTTCAAGGTCACCCGCACTGCCTTTGACAAGCTGGCGCACCCCTTTGAGGTAAGCCAGGTCATCGCGCCCGGCGACCACACCCGCTATGCGGCTGAACTCAAGCCGGCTCACACCCAGTGGGGACCCCGGCAATAGGGCATATTCGCCTTTACACAAAGGCATCCACGCCCCGCTCCCTCAGCGCCTCTGCCAGTGGCTCAACATCTTTCACGCTCAGCTGTGCGACGCCTTCCATCCCGTAATCCCGGCCCAAAAGCTTGTATTTGTTTTCGCCAAACTGGTGGAAGGGCAGCAATTGGAGGCGGGGCTTCTCGGTATTTGAACGTCCCGCAGCCTGCCAGGCGTCGAGGATATGGGCAGCCAGGCCCTCGGCGGTGGCAGCCACTGCGCTGGCCGAGAGCGACGGGTCGATGTTGAACCCCGGGATCACCGGCGTGCGGCAGAGCACCTGGGCGCCAGAGGCACACGCGCGGCGCAGATTGTCCTTGATGAGCCCCAGGCCTACACCGGTACCTGCCTTGTGCGCCGCTTCATCCCAGTGCTTCACATCAAAGAGCAGGATGTCCATGGCGTCCAGCACCTGCTCGAAGACCTCCGGCGCAGCATAGCCGGTGGTCTCCATGGCGCAGGAGACGCCCTGGGCATGCAGCCGCCGTGCCGCTTGGCGCACAAAGTCGGGCCATAGGAGCGCCTCGCCGCCCGAGAAAGTTACCCCTCCGCCCGACTGCTCATAGAAAGCCTGGTCTTGAAGGCATTGGGCCACCACCTCATCCACCGATCTCTCGGCTCCCACCAGGCTCATGGCTCCCCACACGCAGGCCTCGGCTACTTGGGGCTGGCGCTTCTCGGCAGCAAGGCATACGTGGTCCACAGTTACCTGGGGCAGTCCACCCTCATCAAAGGCCAAAGTCACTGCCTGGCTTGCGGCAGCACAGCATCCGCAGCCTTTGCAGGAGCGGCCGTCCCACTCTAGCTGGGAGTAGGCCAACTGACTTTCGGGGTTGGCACACCAGGCGCAACGCAGCGGGCAGCCCTTGAGAAAGACCACCGTGCGAATGCCGGGACCATCGTCCAAGCTGAACTTTTGAACGTTAAACACCGGGGCTTTGAGCGGAAGCTCTCTTTGGGACGCGCCACCTCTGCGGACAGGTGACAACGACTCGATGGAGCACTGCTTCGTACCGGAATGAGGCTGCATGGGTCCTCCATATTAACTTACGTTCGAAAGTATTTCTTGTTTCGTCTGTGAGTTTAGACTAGACTTCGGGTTGTAGCAAGCGCTCGGCGCCCTTCAGGCCCCATTCACAGGAGGAACTCATGGCTTCTGCCGCATCCCAGCTTTTGGCACACTTTGGCTCGCTGACCCCTCGTATGGCGCAGTTTCGCGAGGAGGTTCTGGCCGAGCGCCCCTATGTGGACGGCGAGCGCGCCATCCTGTGCACCCAGGCTTACGAGGCCCACAAGGCGCAGCCGCCGGTGATGAAGCGCGCCTACATGCTGTCGCACATCCTGGACCATATGAGCATTTATATTGAGCCGCAAAGCCTTTTATGCGGCAACCAGGCCACCAAGAACTGCAACGCGCCGGTGTTCCCTGAGTACACCTTGGAATTCGTGCTCAACGAGCTGGACCTCTTCGAGAAGCGCGACGGCGACGTCTTCTACATCACCCAGGAAACCAAAGACCAAATCCGCTCCATCGCCCCCTTCTGGGAGGACAACAACCTGCGCGCCCGCGGCGAGGCCCTGCTGCCCCAGGAGGTTTCTGTGTTTATGGAAACCGGCCTCTTTGGCATGGAAGGCAAACTCAACGCCGGCGACGCCCACCTGGCCGTGAACCACCGCCGCGTGCTCTCCTGTGGCCTGCGCGCCTACGAGGAGCGCGCCCGCACCCTAAGCGCGCAGCTCGACCTCACCGACCCAGCCTCCATCGACAAGCGCGTCTTTTACAACGCCGTACTCGAGGTCATCGCCGCGGTGAGGCGTTTCTCGGCACGCTATGCCCAGCTGGCGCGTACCCAAGCCGCTGCCGAGAAGGACCCCCAACGGGCCGCCGAGCTTCTTGAGATGGCCCGCATCTGCGACAAAGTGCCCTACGAGCCGGCCGAGACCTTTGGCGAGGCGGTGCAGGCGGTGTGGTTCTTGCAGGTGGTGCTGCAGATCGAGTCCAACGGCCACTCGCTGTCCTACGGGCGCATGGACCAGTACCTGCTCCCCTACTATGAAGCCGATTTGGCAGCCGGCCGCATCACCCAGGATGAGGCGCTCGAGCTTCTCTGCAACCTGTGGATCAAATCTCTCACCGTCAACAAGATTCGCAGCCAGGCACACACGCTCTCCTCGGCAGGCTCGCCCATGTACCAAAACGTTACCATCGGCGGGCAGCGTCTGGTAGATGGCGAGCCGACAGATGCGGTGAACCCGCTGTCTTGGCTCATCCTGCGCTCGGTGGCCCAGACGCGCCTCACCCAGCCCAACCTCACCGTGCGCTATCACGCGGGCATCGACCCCGCCTTCCTGGACGAGTGCATCGAGGTCATGCGCCTAGGCTTTGGCATGCCGGCCATGAACAACGACGAGGTCATCATTCCCAGCTTCATCGATTGGGGTGTGGCCCGCGAGGATGCCTACGATTACTCCGCCATCGGCTGCGTGGAGACCGCCGTGCCCGGCAAATGGGGCTACCGCTGCACAGGCATGAGCTATCTTAACTTCCCGCGCCTGCTTTTGTGCTGCATGAACGGCGGCGTGGACCTTACCTCCGGCCGCCGCTTCACCAAGGATTACGGTCACTTCACCCAGATGAAAAGCTACGACGAGCTTTTGCGCGCCTGGGACAAGACCATCCGCGAGATGTGCCGCTACTCGGTGATTGTGGAGAACGCCATCGACCTGGCCAGCGAGCGCGACGTGCCCGACATCCTGTGCTCCGCCCTCACCGACGACTGCATTGGCCGCGGCAAGACCATCAAGGAAGGCGGCGCCGTCTACGACTTCATCAGCGGCCTGCAGGTGGGCATCGCCAACATGGCCGACTCTTTGGCCGCCATGAAGAAGCTGGTCTTTGAGGAGGGCCGCATCACGCCCCAGCAGCTCTGGGACGCCATTTTGGATGACTTCCAAAGCCCTGAGAACCAGCGCATCCAGGCGATGCTTGAGAATTGCGCCCCCAAGTACGGCAACGACGACGACTACGTAGACCAGCTGGTAGTCGAGGCCTACGACTCCTACATCGACGAGGTGGCCAAGTACCCCAGCACCCGCTACGGCCGAGGCCCCATCGGCGGCATCCGCTATGCCGGCACCAGCTCCATCAGCGCCAACGTGGGCCAGGGCATGGGCACAATGGCCACCCCCGACGGCCGCCACGCCCACGAGCCTTTGGCCGAAGGCTGCAGCCCCGCCCACAACCGCGACCTCCACGGCCCCACCGCGGTCTTCAAGTCCATCACCAAGCTGCCCACGCGCAAGATCACCGGCGGCGTGCTGCTCAACCAGAAGGTGAACCCCTCCACCCTGGAGAAGCCCGAGAACAAGCGCAAGCTCGAAGCCATGATCCAGGCCTACTTCAACGCGCTCCACGGCTACCACGTGCAGTTCAACGTGGTCTCCCGCGAGACCCTGCTGGATGCTCAGGCCCATCCCGAGAACCACCGCGACCTCATCGTGCGCGTCGCCGGCTACTCGGCCTTCTTCAACGTGCTCTCCCGCGCCACCCAAGACGACATCATCGCCCGCACCGAGCAGGCGCTCTAGGGCGAGGACGCTGCGGTGCACTCGCGCGTTGCACTGCAGCGGGAGGCGGGGGTGCACGCCGTGCAGCGCCAGACCGAGCTGCGTGGAGCCACTGGAGGCTCTTTGCCTGCCGGAAAGTGCGGCTTTGGGGATGTCCCATCTGCCGGAAAGTGCGGCTTTGGCACGAAAGCCGACTAAGGCATGGATTTCCAAGCCTTTGGCACGAAGGGCCGATAGGAGGTGGATTGTCGCGCTTTTGACATAGAACGCCAATAGGAGGTCTTTAAGCTGCCACAACTCGCGGATAGGAGGTAGATTGGGCTCAAATCTACCTCCTATCTTGGCTTTCTGCCAAAAATACCACCTCCTACGCGCGACTTGTGCCAACAGTCCACGCAGCTCCTACCACCAGTTCAATCTGAAGCAGATCCTTACCCCAATAGAAAATCATTTACTTATCTTTTTCTGACACTTTTCTGTCACAGCAATTGCTGCTTATGCATAATTTCTCATAGCGTTATAGGGCATTTATGTAGTCCCTTATTTAATGCGTCATCCCTCAAGTCCTCGTGATATCTTCCAGGAATGACGATAGTTCTGGCTGGTATAAGCGCGATCAACGTGTACCTCTCGCGCACTTCTCTCATCCCGGTACATTCGCAAAATGAGTGTGCCTTCATCCTCAACGAGTCCATAGGTTCCACTGCTGCAATTGCACAGCTAAAGACGCTGCCTTTCTATAATTCTGGAATTATTCCCTCAGCAGCTCTCGCCGGTGTTTCTCATGAACATCTATCTGTTGAGTTGCTTATTTCCTGCAAGGCTCACCGCCGAAAGCTTCCCCACCTCGTCAATCATCTCTGGCAAAGCCCACTCTTCCCCAAGGCGCTATACCGCATCAACACCACCCAGACCACCGAGCCGCTCTATGTAGTCTCCCCGGAGCTCCACTTTTTACTTCGATGCCGAGAAACCCGCGCCCCCGCTCAAGCCCTTCTGCTCGCCCTGCAACTTTGCGGCACCTATGAGCTGCGCCCCGACATCCCAGAAGGCTTCGCAACTCGCCCTGTGCCGCTCACCTGCGCGCAGTCGCTGCAAAACGCCGTGCAATGGCTTCCCACAGACGCCCGCGGCCAAAAGATCGCCCGCTACGCCGCATCCCTCGCGCTCGACGGATCGGCCTCTCCACGCGAGTCCGGCTTTGCCGCATTCGCCATCACTTCCCGAAGGCACGGCGGCGCCGGCCTGCCAGCTCCCCGCCTCAATTATGAAAAGTCGCTTTCTCCGCTCGCCAAGGCGCACCTGCCCCAACGAACCTCCATTCGCTACGACTTTTATTGGCCCGAGAAACACCTGGCCTGCGAGTACGACTCCAGCTGGTGGCACTCTGACCCTCTCCGCGCCGGAGCCGACGACCAGCGCCGCCTGGCCGCCCGCGCCCTCAACGACGACCTCATCGGCGTCGCCCGCCAAACTCTCATCAGCCTCGCAACCGCCACGGCGCTCTTCGACCAGCTGGCCCACATCCTGCAAGGCCGCGCGCCCCGCCCGCTCTCAGCGCGCTCCCTCACCTGCCGAGAAGAGCTCTGGCGCCTCTGCTTTGGCCACCACAGCTTCTGGTAGCCCGCGGTTTCTGATAGGCCGCCCACACCTGCTTGCTCATCGCGCTGCCGAGAAGACCCTCCACTGCATCCAGCTACCATCTCGCAGACCGTACGCCATCCCTGCCGAGAAGCACCACCATCTCCTCCATCAACTTGCCCTTTGTCGCGACACAAAAAACCGGCCCCGCTCCCAAAAGAGCGAGGCCGGTTCTCGTTGCAGGTGGTTGCCTCAGGCATTATTCCTGATGGCTGGTATTACTCCTGGTTGCGCTTACGCTTCACCACTACCAGCACGGTGGCGCCCACAAAGACCACTGCCACCAGACCCAGGATGATGGGTGCGATGTTGGCGGTGTCGCCGGTCTTGGCGATGCGGGTGGTGCGGTCGTTGTCCTCATCGGTGCGGGTGATGCGGTTGATCTCTTCCACATCCAGCCTGCGGTCAAAGAGAACCACGGTGGTGTCGTTGAGCGATGCGTTGCCATCCTCGGTGCCAGAGGTCACTGAGAGCTTGCCGTAGGAGTCGATAACAAACTCCACGTCCTTGGCCACTGCATAGCCATCGGGAGCGGACACCTCATGAAGGATATAGGGGGTGTCCACATTGAGCTTGGCGGTGAGCACCTCACCGGAGGCCTTGGTGGTCCACTCCTCCACCACCTTGCCGGTAGCCTTCTCAATCACCTGAAGCTTGGCGCCCTCCACCCAGTTGTGGGTATTGGTCTCCTGCTTGTTGAAGGTGATGGTGGTGGCTTCGTCGTAGACACCGCCATCCTTGGCATAGGTGTAGAGAGCGTTGCCGTCGCCATCCACCTCGGGTTTGGTGTAGAGGGCATTATCCTGCCCAGCCTCAACAGCATCAGTGTCGGACTCGTCGCCCTCAGTGGTGACCATGATGCCGGGCTCTACGTCCTTGGTGTCGGAGTAGGCCATGGCATAGCCATTGGGAGAGGCGTCATCTGGCACCAGATAGAAGTAGGGGCTCCTGAACTCGCTCACGGTGTGGCCAGCCGGAGCAGCGAACTCCTTGAAGTAGTAGAGCTGCCCTGCCTGCAGGTTCACGTCGTCAAACTGGATCCAACCGTCCTCGTTAGAGACCCCGGTGGCCAGCTTGATGTCATCCTGCGGGCCGTTGTTGACCATGAAAAGGCTGTAGGTGGCACCCTCTAGGCCGTTGTCGCGATCGAGCACGGAGGTCTTGCGCACCTTGAGGCTCATGCCACGGGCCTTGTTGGTCATGGTGGGGTGCCAGTCGGGGTCTGCCGACTCGGCGAAGCGCACGTTGGTGCCGTCTTTGTACTCGCCGTAGTACATGTCGGTGGCCTTGAGGCTGCCGCCCTCACGCTCCACCACCACGGTGAAGGTGATGATCTGGTCGCTGTAGATCACCGAGGGATCGCGATTGGCGTCCGGGTTCTCCACCACGCGGTAGCGATAGGTGCCGGGGGCGGTGAACTCGAGGCAGCAGGGGTCGTCCTCGGTGCCGGCCACAGGATTGGCGGCGTCGAAGTCCACCATACCGTAACGGTCGTTCTTGGCGGTGGAGATGACGGTGCCGGTGGTGTCGGTGTAATCCTTCACCTGGATGAGGTCAAAGGCGTACTCGCCCTCCTGCAGGGTACGACCCTCAAGGACCTTCCACATCTTGGGGTCTACCAGGCACTTCTGGTCTACCGCCTGATCACTGGCCGCAAAGGCGCGATAGGAGGCGAACTTTAGCGCACCGGAGGTGTTCACAAATTGCGGCACCACAGGGTCAGTAGCGCTAGGCACGCCATATTCATGGATGCCCGCGGTATCAAAGCTGTCGGCGTAGTACACCTTAGTACTCTTCACCTCGAGCCCGCGGCTATCGGAAGTCTGACCCACCTCGACGCGAATTACGTACACGGTGGGATCGGTGCCGCCGTCCTCAGAGAGCGCGTACCAATAGGTGCCCGACTTGGTGTAGGTGACAGGAGTGGCAAACTCCACTGCCTCCTCGCCCCTGTTGTTCACAGAGACAGAGCCGGTTACCTTCACCGCATTCTCGCCGGTGTCCTCAGAAGAGACCTCACCTTGGTTGCGGAGAAGATCGGCCACCTTGGCAGTGCTTAGCTCCGCATCCGTCAGGCTGCGGAGGCTCTGAACCGTGAAGTCAAAGCTTCCGGCCGTCTCGCCAAAGTAGATCTTGGAGGCCTGAGGCGTCCAGCTGCCACGGAGCTGCCAGCGGTTGGTCACCGTGTTGTTGGTGAGCGAAGGAATGGTCACGCTCACGTCCTGGCAGCTATAGGTCGTGGTGGTGAGGCTGGCATTGGCCATAGAGGGACGCTCGATGGCGGGAGTAAGGGTCACGACGACCTGATGAGCCTCACCGTCGGTGAGCATGTCCTTATTGGCAGAAGCAGCCTCGCGAATGTAGAGGTTGTTGTAAGTCTGAGGGGTACCCACCTTGTCCTTGAGGTAGGACTTGAGCAGGATCTCATCGGTTACCGAGAAGATCACCTTGTCGCTCAAGTGAGGGGTGACACCCTCGTACCGCTCGTTGCTGAAGGTGCCCAGGTTGCGGGAGCCGGTCTCGCCAGGGATGCCGTCCCAAAGCTCGAACTCGAATTTCTCCATGGGCAGAGGTGCACCCTCGGTGTTCTTGAACGCCTTGGTGATGTCGAACTCAAAGCCGGTGTAGGCGAATCCGGTGTTGTAGAAGATCGGGGTGGGCAGCTCGCCGCCGTCATCGACAACAGCGGTCAGGCCGGGCTTGCTCATGGACTTCGCGCTGTAGACGGCGCCCACCTGGGCAGACATGGACTTGCCGTCAGCTGCAAGCTTCACGTCCACGCGGATGACTGCCACGGAGGTGTCGGAGGCGATGGTGTCAGTGTCGCTGGTGGTCTCGCGCAGGGCGTACCAATAGGCGCCCGGCTTCTCGTAGGTGATCTCGGGGAAGGTCACCTCAGCAGTGCCGTCCTGAGTGAACTGGGTAGAGGCATTGAGCAGCAGCTCATCCTTGCCGTTGTCGACGATCTTGCCGTCGGTGGCAATGAAGTCATCAGAGCTACGCAGGTAGTTCTCGACAGTGACCAAATTGAAGTCAACGCTCGCAGGATCGAGCTGCTTCAGGCCCTGGAGCTCGAACTTGAAGAGCGCAGTCTCGCCCTGAGCTAGGCCGGTGAGGTACTTATTGGCCTTGGGCACAAAGGAAGTGCTCACGTCGATGGTGTTGGTAACAGTGGGGACGTCTTCGGAAGTCCACTCGTTGCCATCCCAGGTCTGCTTAGTGATCACAGGTTTATAGAAGGTCTTATCGTTATCGGCTGCGTTCTCGCTGTTTACCACACGCTTGGCCTCAGTCTTCACCGTGAGGACAACCTTGTGGGTCTTCTGGTCGAAGGAGATCTTGTCATTGTTGGGATCGACCTCGGTGACGGTGAACTCGTAGTCCTTGGCATCACCCAACGATTTGTCGATGTAGTTCTTGCCAGGGATCTCGAAGGTCACCAGGCCCTCTGCGTTGGCGGTAGACTCAGAAACCAGATCGCCCTTGGCGTCTTTGAGCTGGAAGGCGAACTTCTCGTCCTCGATCTTGAGATCGTTGTTCAGGCTGTTCTTGAAGAGCTTCTTGATATTGAAGCTCATGGACAGATAGGCATCGTCGGTGTTGTGGAAGACCATGGGGTCATCCGTATTGGTGATCTCGGCGATATCAAGCTTTCCATCGACCGACGAGGTCATGCGGTAATAGGTAACCGTGGGAACGATCTCGCGGTTCGCGGCAGTGAGCTCGACCTTCGCCACATAGACCGTGGGGTCGTAAGAAATGGCAGAAGAATTGTCCAGGAAGTTCTCGGTCACCTTGTACCAATAGGTCTTGCAGGCGTCGTAGGATTCCTTGGTGTAGGTAATGTCGCCAAAGCTCACAGGAGCCAAAGAGCCAGCAAAATCGCCGTTAGCAGCCTCGAGCTTGATGGCGCCAGTGCCGTCGTCCACCAGCTTGCCGGTGGAATCAGCCACGAGAGCATCGCCCTTGCGAACCTCGAAGGTCTTGTTCTCTACCGACGCCGCATCTAGTGCCTCAAAGGTGAACTTGAAGGCGCCAGACTTGTCGGTGGTGTTGCCGTTGTAGCGCTTCGTTGCCGAGAAGGGCACCTGTGCGTCCGCAACTTTGATCTTGTTGATGAAGGTGAACCCAGCGGCAGTCAGCTCTTTCCCGTCCACCATGGTTACCTTTGCAGTGGCGCCAATGACGGGTTTGGTGATGCCCATATCGCTCTTGGTGCCCTGGGTCACCTTAAGCTCTAGGCTGATGGAATGAGCCTCGGTGTCATAGGTAACACCTGGGACATTGCCCTGAACCTCGTGGAAGTAGAGGGTGGTGTAGATTAGAGCGCCAGGCTTCATGCCTTTAAGCTCGTTCTGGAGATAGGTCTGATTCTCTACCTTGAACTCCACCTGTCCAGAAGCATTGTTCTTAGCAGTGGCCAAAGGCTCGCCAGAGCACTCAGGGTTGTCAAAGAGCTCGAAGGTGAACTCGCCGTTATCAGGTCTAAACTGGCTATTTAGATCATTCTCCAGCATCTTGGTGATAGAGAAGTCGAAGCCCTCATAGAGATAGTTGGTATTGGTGAAAGCAGGCTTCTGGGTGTTGCTCACCTTTTTAAGCTCGCTATTGGCATCGGCAGCCTTGTAAGTTTCCACTACCTCTGCCTTTAGAGCCTTCTTGCCGTTCTTTTTGACATTGACCTTTACCAAATACACAGAGGAGTCGAAGGCGGTAACAGTCCTATCGCCGTCTGCCTTCTCTCGAATGCGATACCAGTGGTCGCCTTCGGCGGTATAGGTCATTTTCTTAAAGAGTTGCTCGACAGTCTGGTTTGTAGAGGCAGACTCATTCACAGAGAAAGACTGGCTGTCGCTTACACCATCGGATTTGATCTCTTGGTCCGCAATGGACTTGCCCTTCATTTCCTGAAGTTCAAAGGTGTAGGAGCCGGCAGGCAGACCAGAGACGGTCTTGGTGATTCCCAGCTGAGCTGCGCCCTTCACATTGAAGGTGTTGGAGAAGGGGGCGCTGCCGGGAGCCTTGCCGTCCACCTTCACGCTCTGAAGCACAGGCGTTTTTGTGGTCACTGGAAACGCCGCGGTGGGCGAGGTTTTTGACTGGATGCTGGAAATATTCACTGTAATGGTGTGAACCTTGGTGTCGTAGGCAATGGATGGATCGTTGCCTTTGACTTCGCGCGCATAGAAGGTCCAGGTTTGTGCGCCATCACCCTTGATCTGGCTGTCATAGGCGCCATGGGTGAGCGTGAAAGCGATTTTGCCGTTGGCGTCATTGGTGGCCTCTGCAACCTTGTTGGTGCAGCTCTTATCAGTGAAGAGCTCAAACCTATAGGCATTCGCCGCCATAGAGAGCTTGTCGCCCAAAGAGGTCACCAAGCTCTTTTGGAGCTCAATGTTGAACGCGCCGTACTCGACCTTGGGCACATAGTTGATCTTCAGGGTGCCATTACAGCCAATGCCGCCGCCGTGAGTCGCGCTGTAGTTGCCCGTCACAGTGACGTTCGTTGAAGGGGCTGCCCCTTTATAGGTGTTGGTGAGACCCACAGACTCGCTGGTCGCAGAGAAGGTCTCCCCTTTTTGGATTGTGACCGGCTCACCCTTCATATTGGAAGCGCTTGCACGGTAGCCGGTCCACACGGTATCCCCTGCTTGACCCATATCCGCACCCATGACCACACTGGCTCGCGTGCAGTAATAATCCATGGCCTTGTCTGCAGAGAATCTCGAAGCAGCATGGTCCCAGGCATAGACGTCGCCGGTAATGACGTTGTCCACCTCGAGGGAATAGAGCACGCTATTGGAAGGACGGCGCACCTTTTTGGCAGTGTTCCCATAGATCGCAGCACCTGTGTTGGCCTCGAGCAAGCCCACACCCATGCGTGCATGGGGGCAGCCGGCAATGCCGCCGCCCAAGCCATCGGCAGTATTGCCGTTGACCAAAACGCTGTCTACCCGCAATACGCCCTGGGACTCGATGAAGATGCCGCCGCCGCCCCAGGAGAAGGTGGTATTGCATTTATTGTTAGTAATGACACCCTTTTTGATTACAGCCTCAGAACCCTTGTTGTTGCCGTTTTGGCGGCAGCAATATACAGGCCACCACCCTCGGAGTACTGGCAGGAGTTGTTGGTGACTGTTCCGTTCTCCATAGTGAAGCCGCAGAGGCCATCCACGAAGATGCCGCCACCGGCAGAATGCACGTTGTTGTTGGTGATGGTGCCACTCTTAAAAATGAAGGTGGCGTTGCCATAATCTTTATGGGTACGACGAACAAGCACGCCGCCGCCACACTTCAAATAACGCTGGTTACCGGATCCATCGTAGGTGGTATGCCTGAGCTCCGAACCTGAACCGTTGGTGAGCGTAGGCCCGTCAAGGGTGAGATGACTGACTTTGCTGCTGTCCTTAGTGCCCTCGACAATAATGACAGAGCCTTGCTTGTTGCCATTAATGGTGCCTTTGCCGTTTACGGTTACCTTGGCACCACCAGAGATTTCAATACGGCCATAGAAGGTGACGCCGTCCTTGACAGTAAGCGTATAGGTGCCTGCTTTGTCGTACTTGATGACCTTGAAGCCAGCAGCCGTATTAGAGCTCGAGATCTCCTGGCTCTTATTGTCCTGCAGCTGGGCAGGCGCCACGCGCGCAGGGCCAGCTGCCGCAGTATCGACAGCAGCAGCGGCGACCTCCGGGGCTTGCTCGAGCGCAAGCTCCTTCTCAGGAGCAGCATCCTCCTGAGAAGGGGCGTCCTGCTCGGCAGCAGGGGCATCGCTGTCAGCAGCGTCGTCAGCTGCAGGATCTGAGGTGGGGTTCTCGGCATCGACCTGCACCAGGTCCTCGTCGGAGATCACCACGGGAGCGGTGTCGATGTTGAGGTCCTGCTCGGCGTAGGCCAGAGGCGCCACCGGCGTGGAGGTGACCACCATGACAAAGGAGAGCGCGAAGGCGAGAATCCTTTTGAGCAGCATGTTCTTAGAAGTGTTGTTCATAGTCTCCATCCCCTAAGCGTTCTTGGTGCCGGAGGCATCGGCGTTCTTCTTGCGCTTGAAGATGAAGAAGAACAGCAGGGCCAAAAGTGCAGCGAGACCTGCGATGGAGCCCGCCATGACGGCCGGGTTTTGGAAGCCGGCGGCCAGGGGGTTCGCGTCGTCGTCAATGCGCTGCTCGGCGGTGGACTGGCCCTCGGGGGAAGCCAGAGGGTTGCCGTCGTCGTTGATGATGGTGGTGGCGTCGCCGGGAGCTACGCCGGCGTCAGTGGCAGGCAAAGCTGCACCGGTAGCGGCAGCGGCGATAGGAGCTGCGGTGATACCGCCACCCGCAGTGCCAGCAGCTGCGGCACGAGGGGTCTCGATGATCTGAGTGCGCTGAATGGTCACGTTGGCATTGAGCTGGTCGTTCACGTTGCGGTAGTAGACCGTGTAGACGCGGGTGGGCGAATAGAAGGCATGGCGAATGCCGGACTCCTGGCCAGGCAGGCGCACATAGCGCTCGCCGTCCTCTGCCGAGAAGTTCTCATCTCCCACTACTGTGAGGAAGTCGGTCATCTCGGGATTCACCGGGTAGGTGTCGGTCTTGAGGATGGCACCGGTGGCAATGTCTTGATAGCGCACCTGGATGTCGTAGCCCGCGCCAGGCACGTAGTCCTCGGGCACGTAGTAGACGTAGACCATGAGGTCTTTGCCGGTGGTGAGGTCGTCCCACTTATAAGAGATAGCCTGAGTGTTGGAGGCGGCGGGCACATAGGTGGCGCCGTTGTGCTCGAAGGAAGCCGGCTCGTAGATGAAGTCTTGATCGGGAGTCACCAGGCCAGACTTGCGACCGATCTCGGTGGCGTTGGTGCCGTCGATCTCCACCACGGTAAAGGTGGCCTCTTTGGTGTCCTCGGAGGAGCTATAGAGGGCGTGGAGCACGCGATGACCGTTGGCGTCCTGGTCAAAGAGGGCCTCGGAGAGGTCGCCGGTGAGCACCAGGGGATTGCTCCACTCGTGATCAACGCGAGCCGTGCTGTTGCCCTCAACGCCGGTGAAGCTGTAGAAGGCGACGCCCTCGGAGCGGCTGGCTGCACTGGAGAAGGAAAGCGGCAGCGAATACTGGTAGCCAGCGCCATGAATGTCGACGGAGTCGGTCCAGAGCACCTGGTTGGGGCCATTGCTATTCTCGGCCTCATAGCTGATGGTGAGCTGGTAGGCGTTGGCTTGAGCCATGTCTTCCACCGCCACCACGCGCACGGTGACGTTGGGCTGGGCTACGGTAAGACGTTTGGTGGAACCCAGCGAGGAGAGCGTGCGGTAATACTGGCCGTTGGAGAAGAAGGACTGGTCGATGGGAACATCCAAGCCCTCGCCCTCGATGCCGGCGAACGACTCGGTGCGCACGATGTCGCCCTCGTCGGTCTTATAGATGACGGTGCCGGTGACCGCATCGGTCGCAGTCTTCTCATAGGTGGCTACAAAGGCGTTGAGATTCTCGTCGAACGCATTGTCGACCTTCTTCTCGCCGACGCGCTGGAGCCCGTAGGCGTTGCGGCCGCCATCGGCTTCTTTATAGATGGTGTTGCCTACGCCAAGATTCTTTGAGACGTCCCGCTCAGTCTTATTGGCGGTGCGGATGCCGAGAAGCACATAACCCTCATCCTCAACTTGACCCTCAGATGTAAGGTGTCCATAGACGGGGTAGACAGTGCCCTCATAGAGGGGATCCCCGTTGCGCTGGGCGTCCCACACCGCGATTTGGTAGCGGGTCGTGGTAGTGGCGGAACCATAGAGCTCCTCGGGCGTGGCATCCTCCAGCGCCAGAGACAGAATGTGCGAGAGCGCCACACCATTCTCGGGGGCAGGACCGTTTGTGTGCGCCTGACCGAGATCGTACTTCTGGCGATAGGAAAGATAGGTCTGCTGACCGCCCTCATCCTTGATCACATCTATATAGAGCGGCTCGCCTTGGTGGTCTCCGATGCGGATGAGCTCCCACTCTGTGGCAGTGGTTTCCAAAGAATCGGTGCCTCGCACATTGGTCTGCATGGCGACTTCATCGGCCAGCGCCGAGAGCGGGAAGCCCAGGGTTCCCAAGATGCAGATCACGGCCATGAAGACCGCCAGCGTAGCCCGCGTGCTTCGCTGAATGAAAGTACGCATAGGTTCCTCCGTCTATCATCCACGGCTCTAGTCCGGCCGCAGAACTTCCTTCAGTAGGCTGCTTAGACGATCTATTAGAGTGCGAGATCCTCTAAATTCAGAGTTATTGCAGCTTATTTTATGATTAGGTTAATAAACGAATCGCGAGAAATCAATCTATTCTTGAAAATATGCCACGTAATATATATGCATCTGTTTTACTTATTACGCTATCTACCAGGTATTTTATGTTTTTTATCGCGTATGATTATCTATTTCAATAGTTATGTATTAGGTGGCATATTTACTTATTATCATTCTATTTAGATATATGTAACTTGGAGCATTTTGGTGTTTTATTTAGGGTCTTATTGATGCAGACGAAACTGAGGCACACGAAAACCTATCCCGTATACCGTTCATCTGTTTTTATATAGATGTACATAGATCCATTAATCAGCTCTATAGTTCACGTTATATCGCAGCAAATCTTATAAAATTCGCGATGGTTATGCCCATTATGACAACCAGAAGCCCAATTAACATCCTGTCCACTATTTCGTTGGAAAGCTGCGCGTTAAGGGTGCGCCCACCAGCCGCACCGGCAATGCCAAAGCCCACCATGCCCAGGAAAAGCAGCGGGTCGATCCCCGAAAGATCCTGAGTGAAAAGCGACATCAGCGTGGCTGCGGTCTGGGAGTACAAGATGATGTAAAGGGAAGCCTGAGCAGCGTCCTTGCTGGTCATGGCAAAAAAGAACGTCATGGCGACGATATTGACCGGGCCTCCGCCAATGCCCAAAAAGGCAGAGATCGCACCCAGTCCCACCCCAACCAGAGCTCCCGCCCACCAGCCGGACAGATGGCATTCGCGCACTTCATCCTCATCTCGCCTAAGCGTATAGACGATGGTGAACAGACATACCGCAAACAGAGCCGCCGCCTGCGTGCACCCCACGATGCGCGGATAGGGAAAGGCCGTGCTCAATACCGAGAAAAGCTGCTTTCCCGCAAGACCACCTACCACAGCTCCTACCGCTACAGAAGTATCAACCTTAGCTTCAGCCCTAAGGTTTCCCTTGGCACGGGCTCGCAGCACCGAATAGAGAGCCATGGCAAGCACCGTGCACCCAGAAAGAAAGCTCACCTGGGCCACATCCATATGGCCAAAGAGGTCCAGTGCCGGCTTGATGATGACGCCGCCGCCTAGGCCGCAAATGGAGCCGACAAAACATGCCGCAAGGCAGATGGGCCAGATGATCCAATACATGGGGGGCTTTCCGGTAGGAGGGGCAAGGGTTTCTCGGCTTTTTTACCCACACTGGCCTATGGCAAAAGCCAGGAGAGCGTCTCTTTGAGACGTCTGCCTGACCTTGAAGAACTCGCAGGTTGTCGCAGTTGGCTAATCGTGATAGCAGCCCTCATCCCACTTCACCAAGAACTCGTCGAAGAAGTCGGGGGCTGCTTGGGCTTCAGCGTCGCCCTGCCAAACGACGTCGATCGAGGCGTCGCCCCGCACATCCAGGTAGTAAATCCTGTGGGTTCCGGAGATACCCTGATGGGCGCCTTCGCCGTGGCACTGGAGCGCACCATGGATGACGCCTGTGCCCTCGCCTTTGCCATGGCCGCCGCCACTGCCAACTGCCTCTCCCCCGCTACCGGCAACTTTGATCCTCAGGTGGCGCAGGAAGTGCGCAATCAGGTGAAAGTCCACAGGCTCGCCTAGAGGCGGGCGCCTGCTGGCCCAGCCCCTCGGCCCCGCAGGCCACCTTGCCGAGAAACCCTTCCCTTCCGCTTCCCTGACTAGCCCTGAGCCAGGATAAGCTGAGCTTCCGGTGCTTGCTCTTGAAGCTCTGTGGCCAGAAGGCCGCCAGGATCGCTGTCAGTCACTACCGCATCCACGTGAGCCAGAGTATCTACCAGCAGCAATCCCGGCGCGTTCACCTTGGTGGCATCCATGAGCACCACTGTGCGGGCGGCGCAGGAGAGCATGGCCCGCTTGATCTGAGCCATGGGGGCGAAGTTGGTCATAAGGCCGCGACCGGGCACATAGCTGGTAGGGCATACAAAGGAGATCTGGGGGTGCAAAAGCGCCAAGGCCTGCTCTGTCATGGGGCCGTAGGTGTAGCGGTGGCCTTTGCGCAGCTCGCCGCCCAGCAAGATGACATCCAGAGACGGCATGGAGCGGTCGATGAAATCCGCCACCGTAAAGTCGCAGGTCACCACCGTCACCTCGTTGCAGCCCCCCAGCGCGCGCACCAACTCCAGCGCCGTAGTGCCCGAGTCCACCAGCACGGAGTCGCCGTCTGACACCATGGCTGCCGCCGTGCGGCCAATGGCCTGCTTGGCCTCGACGTTCACGTTCACACGCTGGTCCTGGATAGACACCGTGAGCGCCCGCGAGAGCGACACCGCACCGCCATGGGTGCGCCGCAGGCGCCCCGCCGCCTCAAGTTCATCCAAGTCCGAGCGCACCGTCACCCGCGACACTCCAAAGAGTTTCGCGAGGTCAGTCACCTGCACCGAAGCCTCGCGCCCCAATAGGTCCATGATGGCAGCGCGGCGTTCCTCGGCAAAAGAATGTCCCGAGCCATGAGTGGAACCAGGTGTCGCGGGGTCGGGCAACGAAGTGTCATTGGGAGCAGGGGCGGTCATAAGAGCTTTCCTTTGCGAAGGTTCTGTGAACCCTTATCTTTCTTTATTTTGCATTTTAGCAAGGATTCGACTTTCTTTTAGCTTCCACAGCAAGATTTCGTCACAGCCGGAAGGAACCTTAGCTTTCATTGACGGCCACTGGCGTTTCGTTTGCTTGCTGAGAAACCCCTTCTTCGCCACCAGTGCGGCCACGCAAATCGCGCTACATTGCCATCAGCAAGTAACGGCGCAGGTTTTTGGTGCGCAGGAGCACCCCGATCGCCTCCTCCCAGATTGGCGCCCCGTTCTCACCAAGGCCCAAAGCCGCAGACGCAGAAAGGAACTGCAATGCTTGTCACCACCAAAGAAATGCTGCTCGATGCTCAGAAGAACCATTACGCCGTTGGCGCCTTCAACGTGGAAGACCTGGAGTTTGTGATGGCCGTGCTGGCCGCCGCAGAAGAGCGTCGCTCTCCGGTGATCATGCAGACCACCCCCAGCACCGTGAAGTATGCCAACCTGGACTACTTCTACGGCATGGTGCACGCTGCGGCCAAGAATGCCAGCGTGCCAGTGGCGCTGCACCTCGATCACGGCGACGGCTTCGAGCGCTGCATGCAGGCCATGCACGCCGGCTACACCTCCGTCATGATCGACGGCAGCCACGAGTCCTTTGAGGACAACATCAAGATCACCGAGTCTGTGGCTCGCGTAGGCGCCGCCATGGGCATCCCCGTAGAAGCCGAGCTGGGCCGCGTGGGCGGCAAAGAGGACGACGGTCCCGACGCCGGCCACGGCAATCCCTTCACCGATCCCGCCGAGGCCGAGGAGTTCGTGCGCCGCACCGGCTGCACCTCCCTGGCAGTGGGCGTGGGCACCGCGCACGGCGTCTACCACGGCACTCCCCACATCGAGCAGGAAGTGCTCAAGGCCATCCGCGAACGCGTCGACGTGCCCCTGGTGCTCCATGGCACCTCCGGCGTACCCGACGACCAGGTCAAAGAGGCCATCGCCAACGGCGTGTGCAAGGTGAACTACGCTACCGAGCTTCGTCAGGAATACATGAAGGGCTTCATGGCCTACATGGCCGCCAACCCCGAGGTCTTCGACCCCAAGAAGCCCGCCAAGGCCGGCATGGCCAACATCACCTCCATCGTGGCCAGCCACATGGACAACCTGGGCTCCACCGGTCGCGCCTAATTGTCACAGGGAGCCTCCCAGTCCCGCATCATCTGTTTAAGGAACACCCAGCTGCACATCCTCCCAGCAGCTGGGTGTTTTCTTGTGGCGATGGAGGGGTTTCTCGGCAAGGAACGCAGGAGCTCGGCTCAGCCCTCCCCTTCGACTGGATCCTCGCCCCCTACCCTTTGGCTTCCAGCTTGCGCACCGTCAGCGTCACCGTATCGATGGATTGCGAGCCGATAAGATCGTAGACCTCGCCGTTGGCAGCCGTCGTGGGCTCCATGGTGAACTGCGTATTGGGGGCCACGTCCTGAGACACCACCACATAGCTGGCGAGGGCCTCTTTGTCTGCAGGGTCGATGTAGGCGCCGTCGTCGCTCACTGTGGCCAGGTGGATGAAGCCGGGGCCATAGGCGTCGGTAAGGTTGCCCGCAGCGGAGTTGTAGCCGCATTCGGCCAGGTTGCGCCCTGTGTAGTCGCGAATATAGTTCGTATATCTATCGGGAGCCCCATCGATGGCAGTCATGTCCACCGGAGTTGGGTCGGGACTTCCCGTGGCCTTTACCGCCAACACTACCTGCTCGTGGCTTTGCCAGCGAGCGATGGTCTGAAGCTCGTTTCCTTCTTTGTCCTGCCTAAACTCGATGTCTACCTGGGTATTGGGCGCCAGGTTTTGGTCGAAGACCACATAGCCTTTGAGCTGCTCCTCGTCTTCTGGATCCACAAAGACGCCCGAGGGGTCCACGTAGACCAGCCGCAGATAGATCGCTCCCAGTTTTTCCATGCGAAAGGTGTTGGCCGCCGCATAGCCCAGAGCCGCAGCGTTTTGCCCTTTGTAGTTCTTGATGTAGGCCACATGAGGATCAGAAGATACTTTAGGGGCTTCTTCCTGGGGCTTTGCCTCCGGAGCCCCACTTGTCTGCGACCCCTGGGCATCGCCACTTGTCAAAGTCTTCGCCCCGCATCCGCATAGGCCTGCGCTTATCGCCAGCACTCCTCCCAGAAAAGCGCGCCTGGTGAAGGCATGGACACCCTGGGCTTTTGCCATCTTACTTTTCATGTTCTCCTCCATTGCTTTGAGTTCTTAGGCTGGCTGCCTCTGCAGCGCTTCTCAGCATCTCTGCAGATCCAGGCCCCAGCCACACATCCATAGCCAATGCCACCCCCGGGCTATCGATGAGCCCTGGGGTATAGAGCAGCGCCTCTATAGAGGAAGCCGGGTTCTTCTCCGGCGGCGTAGAGAGGCTTGGATCCAGCGCACTGCGAATTCCCAGGTGCCGAGAGACCAGCTTTTCCAGCGAAGTCCCCGCGTCACCCTTTGCTGCAGCCAGCAGCGCCTCGGCCTGAAGCAGCTGCCCAGCCACTTCCTCTGCCTGCTCCTTGAGCCTCGACACCTGCACACCCAGCAAGTCTTCGATGCTTTTGCCGGCTTCCTTTTGCTCTTCGATCTCCGCTTTGACCTCTGGCAGGCTCAATCCCTGACGCCGATACTGCTTCACCACATAGAGCTGTGCGAGATCTTCTAGGTCGTAGCTACGACGACCCCAAGTTGTGTCTTGGGGACTCAAGATCGCCACTCCACCTTGGCCGCCATAGCAGGCTCGCTGGATGTCTCGGCGGCTAAGGCCGATAAGCGCCTCCACCTCCGAGATACTCCATCCGCCCACACGCCTGCTCTGCCCCATAGATTCGCCTCCTGCATCCAAGCCAAGCTGTTCAATGTATGAACAGCAAGCCTCCAGAAGGCGATCCTTGTGGCCCCACAGATTTTTCTCATCCACTTTCGCTCCTCTCGTTCATGAGGGAGCGCCCTGCCCCCTCATTAGGAGCTGTGTAAAATCTGCGGGCTAAAAGCCCAGGTACATCTCGTGTTAGCAAGAATTACGAAGCCTCATCTCCCCACCTCGGCAAAAAAGCAGCCCACCCGGAGGAAGGTGGGCTGCTCGGGGCTGGAGGCGATGAACTGAGGTGAACTGAGCTCATACAATTATTGGGGCGCAACTACTGGGGTTAGAGTTTTGTCCCAAGACTCGAGTCTCCGGCTGGCGAGCTAAACCATTGGCCGCCGTCCATGTATGTCCGTTCGTTGATTAGAGCATACGAACAGTTGTTCTTATAGCAAGGCTGAGTCACAATGGAGACCTAAAACCGAGCGCTCTAGGTGCTCCTGCGATAGGGTTAGTAGACATTCCCATGCCCGTGAGAGGAGGGCGCCAAGTGGCAGAGAAGGCTTCAGAAAAACGAGCCTGCGCAGATGCAGAGCAACAGGCTGCCATCGACGCCATCCTCTCAGGGGAAAACGTCTTTCTTACCGGCGGGGCCGGCTGCGGCAAATCCTTCGTGATTGAAGAAGCCTTGCGCCTCCTGCGCAAAAAGCGACGCAATGTTGTGGTGTGCGCTCCTACAGGCATCGCGGCGCTCAATGTTGGCGGCACTACAGTGCACAGGGCCTTTAAGCTGGGCCTTGGAGTACAGGGGCGCGGCACGCGCCTTAGGGTGAGAGAGCCCATCTCTCAAGCAGATGTAATCATTATTGATGAGATATCCATGCTGCGATGCGATCTTTTCGATGCGGTGTCCACCATCATGCGCAAAGTGCGCCCCAGGCCTCAATTGGTGGTGGTAGGCGATTTCTCCCAGCTGCCTCCGGTGGTTGCCGGCGATGACGAAGCTCATCTCAAAGATGAGTATGGCATGCTCTACCACGGTCCCTTTGCGTTCCAAGGGCGCCGCTGGCAAGAATGGGACTTTCATCCCTTTATCCTCAGGGATCATCACAGGCAAGCAGACCCTTCATTCTTGGATGCCCTTACCGCCATTCGCAAGGGAGACCCTTCCGCCTGCCAATGGATAAGCCAGCATGCCTGCGATGAGTATATTGAAGGAGCTCCTTACATCGCCTCTACCAATCGCGTGGTAGACAGGATCAATTCCCGGCGACTGAGCGAACTCTCCGGGAAAGCCCATACCTTCAAAGCGCGCACCACCGGCTCCTTTGGCTCGGTTCATCCAGTGGACGAGACCATCACTCTCAAGCGTGGGGCACGAGTGGTGTGTTGCAAGAACGACCCTGACGATGCCTTTGTAAACGGCTCCATAGGCACTGTGATTGGATTCCCTGCAGACGGTCAGGTGCGCGTGGAGCTTGATGGCGGAGACACCGTTACCGTCGAAGCGATGAAATGGAGCGCTCTGGACTACGAAGAGGATGAGGAAGGCGGCCTTCGAGAAGTTGAGAAGGGCACCTATACACAAATACCCTTGAGGCTGGCCTGGGCCATGACTATTCATAAGACCCAGGGGCTCACTCTGGATTCTATGAATCTCGACCCCCATTGTTTTGAGAAAGGCCAGCTCTACGTAGCCCTTTCAAGGGTGAGATCTGTGAGCGATCTCTATCTCACCTGTCCTATAGATCCCACTTGGCTCATGGTAGACCCCGAGGTGCGCGCTTTCACGCGCCAGGTGTGGAACATCTCACAAAGCTGGGACCCTGAGGCCCACGCTTATAAGACCCAATGGAGAGAACCCGAGAAAAAGCTTGGCACTGCCACCAGCACTCAAAGGAGTGTTCGCAACAAAGAGAGCCGTGAGCGCTCAAAAGTCTCTCAACCTAAAGCGTTTGGGGCTGGACGCACTAGGCCTGCGTGCAAAGCCAAGGCTCGAACACCACATAGCGATTAAGGGTCCCAGAAGACCCATCTGCAAAGAAGCGCGCTCTTTCCTGCACTGGACCCATAAGGCTATCGAGCTCTTCCTCATCTACGTGGTGACAAAAACGGACTACCTCGGTACTCCCTTGCCATCCCAGCAGCCAATCTTTTGGCCCAAAGCTGTCCACCAACTCTGGCCATCTTTTGCGAGCTTCTAGAGTTACCTGCTGCGCCTTTGTGGAGAGACGTCCGTCATCCATAAAGCGCCAGCAGGCAACGGCCGCCACCCCGCCCGGAGCCAAAAGGGAGCTTAGACGCTCTATCAATGCATGCCTCTGAGAGGCAAGAGGAAGGTGGTGTATAAGGCCAAAGCATACCGCCACATCAAAGTTTCCCTGCCACTCCACTGGAAGCGGCCCGAGAGAAGCGAGGTCGAACGAAGCCGTGCGCACCCCCTCTAGTCCCATCCCCTCTGCCATCAGCGGCAGACATCTGTCCACCCCTAACGCTTCAAAGGCCGCTTCTTGAGGCAACTTCCCTTTGAGCCATGTCTCAAAGCGCAAGTTCCCGCAACCTAAATCAATGAGACGAAGCGGGACTCCTTGGGCTGCACGGGTCTTGGCAAGAGGGGCAATATAAGGCAGCAGCAACTCCCAACCTTGCCAGCCTTGCTGGCGTGTAGCCGAGAAACTTGCAGCCTCATGCTCGTAAAACTGCGCAGTGAGTGAAGATGCCAATGCCGCCTGGGCACTATCCACGAGTTGCCCCTTTCTTTGATGAACGATGAGGGATGTATCTGGTGCTTTGGGGGGTCTGCAGCTTAACCGCAAGCTACCAGAACCCACGCAGTTATACTAGCGTGGCCTAGAGGCTGGAGCCTAAGAAGATTTCTTATATAAAACACACTGTGATGTAAAGGGGAGGAGCCATGACACTCACCTATAAAGAGCGTTTGGAGCAAGCTCTCCTAGAGCTTGCCAGACAACTTTCTTGCCAAGAGGGCCAGCTTACCGAGAAGGAGCTTCTTAGGCTTATTAGACAGCAAAACACGGGAATTGTGGCGCCGGATGCTCCTGTGAAAAAGAGAGCGCTTCTCCCCTACTACCTGCACCAAGACGAGCTTCACCCCGGCATTTGGCAAAAGAAGGGCATCAGTGAAGCCTTGGAAGCGCGCATCAAGGAGCAACTTCGCGCCAAGCCTCGCAGAACCGCTTCTGGAGTAGCCACGGTCACCGTCATCGCAAAGCCTTGGCCCTGTTCTGGCAACTGTCGCTATTGCCCCAACGACTTGCGCATGCCAAAGAGCTATCTGGCTGACGAGCCCGCTTGCCAGCGAGCCGAACAATCATTCTTTGATCCTTTCTTGCAAGTCTCCGGAAGGCTGCGCGTACTTAGAGACATGGGCCATCACACCGACAAGGTGGAGCTTATCGTACTGGGTGGCACCTGGACAGACTACCCCGCCCCCTATCGCGCCTGGTTTGTGCGCGAGCTTTTTCGCGCCCTCAACTGCGCAGGTTCACCGGAAGAAAGGACGTTGGCGGCCGAGCGCCGGAAGCGCTACCTGGACGCGGGCTTCTCGGCAGATCCAGTAGGCTGTCAAAAGCGTGCAGCAGATCTGCAGCCGCAGGTAGATGCCGGTCTCCTCAGTTATAACGAAGGTTGGAAGCGCCTGTGGGCAGAAGATGAGGGTTGGCATGAGCTTGCGCGTGCGCAAACCGCCACCCTTGAAGAGGTCGAGGCCCAGCAGCAAATAAACGAGCAAGCACGTTGCCGCTGCGTGGGCCTCTCCTTCGAAACGCAGCCCACTGCCATTAGCGCGACCTCTCTCGAAGAGATGCGGCGGCTCGGCTGCACAAAAGTGCAGATTGGCGTGCAGTCGGTGGACTTCCAGCGCCGGAGCGCCAGCAATAGGCCCATATCCGATGCCTCACTTGAGCAGGCCTTTGGACTCTTGCGCCTCTTTGGCTTCAAGATCCACGCGCACATTATGGCGAACCTCCCAGGAGCCACTCCAGAACAAGACAAGCGCGACTACCTGACTCTTGTCACTGATCGCGCCTTCGAGCCAGACGAAGTCAAGCTCTACCCCTGCGCACTTATCCGAGGCACCGCCCTAGAGCGCGATCATGCAAAGGGCTTGTGGCAGCCCTATAGCCGAGAAGAGCTTTTGGATACTCTGGCCCAAGATGTGCTTGTCACGCCACCTTTTGTGCGCATCTCCCGCATGATCAGGGATTTTTCTGCCCAAGACATCGTGGCAGGCAGCCGCGAGGCCAATCTGCGACAGACAGTGGAAGATACCGTGAACGCCTATGCAAAGGCCAAAGGAATGTCTGTCCAAGAGATTCGCATGAGGGAGATCGCAGGAGAGCAACCATCGGCAGACGAGCTTTCCATGAGCACCTACGAATACGAGACGCTGGTTTCCTGCGAGCGCTTCATCTCATGGACCACCCTAGAAGGCTCTATCGCAGGCTTTCTGCGCCTCTCACTGCCCCACCCCCAGGAGGCTGAGGCTGTACTAGGCTCCCCCGACGCCATGATCCGCGAAGTACATGTATACGGCCGCGTTTCTGAGCTGGGGCTTAAACAACCAGGCGCCCAGCATCGAGGTCTAGGGCGCACTCTGGTGGAAGAAGCTTGTCGTCAAGCTGCCGAGAAGGGCTATCCCGCCATCAAGGTGATCTCTGCGGTAGGCACGCGTGAGTACTACCGAGGTCTTGGTTTTAAAGATGCGGGGCTCTATCAAAGAAGGGAACTTCAAACGGGTAATTTACCTGCTTGAAGTTCCCAGATGTCCCAAATAAAAAACGCCTCTGCCCGGCGTTGTGCAGCGGGCAGAGGTATTGCCAAATAAAAAAGGAGAGAAGTTCCTGGTTTACTTGAGGTCTTCCTTGGCGGCGTCGACGCCAGCCTTGAGATCGTCTGCGGCGATATCTGCCTTGGCGCTGTCAACCTCGGCCTTGGCACCTGCCTTTTCTGCAGAAACGCCCACTTTGTCGCCAGCCTCGCGGGCGGCAGCGCTCGCTTTATCGGCGAAATCATGGGCCTTGTGAGCCAGATCCTCAGCGCCTTCAGCGATATGACTGCCCAAATCCACTGCGCCATCAGCCGCCTTGTGAGCGCCTTCTGCGGCCTTGGAACCCAAATCCTTGACGACGTCAGCGGCGTCTCCGCCAATCTCGGACGCCTTGCTTGCGATCTTGTTGCCGATCTCGTTGAAATCAATACCCATAGTAGTGTCCTTCCACTGCTGAGGAGCGGAACGCCTGCGCGACACCGCTTTTTACTTGACAGGTCTATACCCCTCAATAAATGAGAGACGCCCCGGAACGCCCAAGGGGAGAAAACGGAGGTCTTCTCCGCAAGGCCTTCACGGGGCGCCTTTCAGAAAACTCAGAAGTGACACTGGGAGAGTGGAAGGGCTCGCAGACGCTTTTCCGCCTGCCTTAGAGCGCGCTCCAGGCCACCTCGCCACCCACATAGGTGGCTTCCAGCTCCATAGAGCTGGTGAAGCAGGCGAGGTCAGCGTCGCGGCCGGGCTTGATGGCGCCGCACACATCATCGATGCCTACGCTCTTGGCAGGAACGATCGAGGCCATGGCCACAGCCTCTGCAGGAGTGACCAGACCCCAGTCCACCACGTTCTTCACGCACTGGCACAGGCCCACGATGGAGCCAGCCAGGTTACCGCCCTCCTTAAGGCGGGCCTGACCATCCTTTACCACAATGGGTAGACCTTCCATCTCGTAATCGCCCTCGGGCATGCCGCCAGCAGCCAAACAGTCGGTAATGAGGCAAACCTGGTCTTTGCCACGAGCGCGCATCACCACATTGACAGACACCGGGTTCACGTGGTTGCCGTCGCAAATAAGCTCGTCATAGACATTGGGGCAGGTAAGGGCTGCGCCCACCATGCCCGGCTCGCGGTGGTGCAACGGGCTCATGGCGTTATAGGTGTGCACGAAGACCGTGGCTCCGGCATCCACTGCGCAGCGAGCCTCCTCGTAAGTGGCGTTGGAGTGACCCAGGGCCACGATGGCACCCATCGCGGTGGCCTGAGCGATGAAGTCGGAGGCGCCGTCGTTCTCTGGCGCCAGGGCGATCTTGAAGGTAAGGCCGTCGGCGCACTCCATCCAGTGCTCCAACACATGGATGTCGGGGTTTCCCATATAGGCGGGGTTCTGAGCGCCTTTGTACTTCTCGGAGAACCAGGGGCCTTCCAGATAGATTCCCTGCACGCGGGCGGTCTTGGGCTTGTTCACGTGCGCGGCGGCGATAGTGCAGGCCTCGGCGATGCGCTCAGTGGGAGCGGTAAGGGTGGTGGGGAAGAAGCTGGTGCAGCCGTTGCGCACTAGGCCTGCGGCGATGGCGTCGAGTCCCTCAGGGGAGAGGTCCATGACATCATGGCCGTCAAAGCCATGAATATGGGTGTCTACCAGGCCAGGAGCCACCCAATCGCGCTCGTCGATGCGGTCTGCGTTGGCAGGCATCTGAGTGCTAAAGGCGCCAAAGACGCCGTCATGAACGGTGAGATATCCAGGGCCGGTTGGGCCAGAGGGGAGGAAGAAGGAGTTGGCATGGATAGCAAAGGTCGACATAGGTCCTCCTTGAGCAGCAAAGCTCGGTAATTGACTGGAGTGCAGGGCCCAAAAGCCCCACAGGGGTTCTTAAGGGCGCGCGAAGGCGGGAGCGCCAAGGGCCGTTGCGCCCGGGGTTTCCTTATCCGCAGTCTAGAACTATGGCGACCCTACTTTACCGATGCGGCCAGCAGAAGCACCTGAACGGCCATGAGGTATGGCAACCCTAAGTAGCTGCAAGGCAGCGCCGCAAAACCATCAAAGGTGAAGCTGCGGCCGATGAAATGCGGGGCCTGCTCTGGCTGGAGAGCCACCAGCGTGCAGCCGTTGTCTGCGGCAGTCTCATCCATCTCTTGAAGAGCTGCCGCCTGGCTTGCGCGGTCGTCGTCGGTGCCGCCCACCAAAGCGACGCCCAGCGCATCGTGGAGCGCCTTGTTATCCAGCGCAGCCGACTGCACGTCGCCCAGACGCACCTCGATAGAGTGCTCGTTAAGGCCACAGAAGTTCTTCGCCTCGTCGCGAGCCTCGCGCGCAACCCCCGCGAAAGCAGAACCGTCGCTCAATACGCACAGCGCGTCAAAGGGAGAGAGTGCCAGGCTTGCCAGCGCCGCCTCGTCCATGATGACCTTGTCGCCCATGGCGGCCGCCTGGTTGGCATGGGAGAGCTTCTCGGCCACAGGAGCGGTGTCCAGGCACAGGATGGCAAAGAGCGCCAGACACGTGAAGCCCGCCAGCTGCACAGGCTCGCTGTCCACGGGAGCAGTGGAAACGTCGTCTGCGGCAGAGGCGACCAGGGGCAGGGCCACTACCAGGCCGTCATCCTCGGGTGCGAGAGCGGCGGCCAGAGGGTCGTCAGAGCTGCAGGCAACCCCCAACACAAAGAGGTTCTTGGTCTGGGAGCGCACCTGGGCGACGGCCGACAAAAGACCCTCATCGTCGCCGCGGGAAAGGGCGACGAGCAGGACGGTCTCCTGGTCGCGGACGTAGTCGGCAGGAGCAGAGGCAAGGTCTGCGCAGGAGACGCAGGTGAAGTCGCAGCCTTCGATGGGGTGGGCCACCGCTGCGCTGCAAGCAGTCTGGGCTGCGTTGAGCGCGAGGCCGGAGCCCGTAAGCACCACCAGCAGCTGGCCGTCGACACCGTCTTGAGCCTCGTCGCCGCCCATCACGCCAGCCGCCGCGCGAGCACGCCCGATGAGATCGTTGATGTCTTCTGTCGCATCGCGGTAGAGCGCAGCCACCTCGCGCCAGAGTGCCGGCTGGCGGCGAATTTGGGAGGCAGGAGCCTGGGCGTGGTTGTGAATGAGCTGGATAAGGTCGTGTTCGAGCATGGGTCCTCCCCCACATGGATTGCTAAGAACGTCCTTGAGGCAGATACCCGCCCCGGGCCCCTCCCTTGCGCGCAAACTGGCCAGAAAAGCTGTGGTTGGCATTGTGTGGGCTAGAAATGTGCGGTCACCGTGGCATAGTGGAGGTGCGCCTTTGACGGTGCGAAGAAAGGAGCTTCATGAACACTTCCGACTTCGAAGTGCAGGACCTGCGTGCCTACGACGCCGATCCCCTGCTGGGACAGCGCCTGGCCGCCCTGCGCTCCCAACTACATATGGACGTCAATGCGCTGGCAGCAGCCTCAGACGTCCCAGCCGACATGATCGTTGCCTACGAGTCCGGCGCCGCCCTGCCTGACCCTGCGGCTGCCGACGATCTGGCAGAGGCCTTAGACGTGTCGGTTGAGCAGCTTATGGCTGGCTGGCGCACCCCCGAGGAGGCCGAGGAGCCCATGGTAGGCCCCATCGCCGGCCGCATCCGGGTGCTGCGCGCCTCCCGCGCCCTCTCGCGCGAGGATTTGGCCCAGCTCTGCAACGTGACCTTGGACCAGGTGGATGACTGGGAGAGCGGCCGCTGGATCCCCTCCCGCGAGCAGGTGGCCCGCATCTGCCGCGTCTTTGGCATCACCCGCGACCGCCTCATGATGAACAACGCCCTCCAGCTCTCCCAGCAGCTGCAGCAAACCCTGCCGCGCCGGGAGCGCAAGCCGGCTCGCCCCGAGCGCCCAGACCTGGAAGAGGCCGCCGAGGACGAGGCGGCTCCCGCAGAGGCAGAAGAGGCAGAGGTCGTCGAGGCAGAGCCTGAGGCAGAGGCACGTCCTTCTCGGCCTGGCCGTCGTCCTCGCAAAGATGCCGCCGCCGAGAAAAACCAGCCTTCCCACGGCGAGGCTGCCGCTGAGCCTGAGGCGCCCTCTGAGCCTCCTGCTGCCGAGAAGCCCGAGCCTTCAAAACCTGCCAAGCGCACCCGCCGCTCGCGCACCAAGCGCGCCGAGACTCAAGAACCTGCAGCTCAAACGCTGCCCTGGGATGAGTCAGCGCAGGCTGCCTCAGAGCCCAACGAGGGCCAAACGGCCATGAACCTTGACGAGAGTGCGGCTCAGGCCGAGGAGACCAAGCCTCGCAAGACGCACACCCGACGTCCTAGCAGCGCCAAGGCCGCCAAGCCCAAGGCTGCCAACAAAGCCGAGGATGCTGCTGCCCCTGCCGCACAAGAAGCGCCGGCTTCTGGTGGAGCCCCAGAGGCCGATGCAACCACCAACGCCGCAGCCCTGGGCGAGCGCATCAAGACCCTGCGCAAGCAGCGCAAGATGACCCAAAAGGATCTGGCGGCAGCCGCCGGCACCTCCACCGGCTCGATCTCTAAATGGGAAGCCGGCGCCCAGCCGCGCGCCTACATACTGCCGCGCCTGGCAAAGGCGCTGGGAGTTTCGGTAGCGGAGCTTAGGGGCTAGGCCCGCAGGCGCTGCATCAAAGGTGCCCTTTTGCACGTTCATAGACAACGCCCGCGAGCTGGAATAGGTCCAACTCGCGGGCGTTGCGGTGTCATAGCGGGCTCAGCGGTGCGCACAGGGGGCTCCCTGCGCTTTGAGCCCTCATTAGGCATTAGGCCTGATAGCGGCCCTTTACCAGATACCAAATGATGTAGGCCACAAAGAGCACCACGCCGATGGGCAGGAGGGTGTTCACAAAGAACCTGAGACCGGTGACGAAGAGGCCCAAAAGGACCATGAGGATGACAAAGACGACGAAGCCTGTGATGACAGACTGCAGGGTGTTGTTCATGAAACTCCTTTGGCGTTAAGAAAAGCGTGCATGCAAGTGATTTTACGCCCAGATGCTTTGAGGGGCGTCTGGGCCCTGAGCCTTACGCATGCTCCTTGATGGCCTCGCGCACCCGCGCCTGTTGGCGTTTGCCCAAACCGCGCAGGGTGCGGCCATGGCTAATGGACTCCTGGTCCATAAAGGCTTGGGCACGCTCATGGTCCCAGCCGGGAAGCGCCGCCAAAAGCTGGATCACCGGAATGGAGCGCGCCAAGTCGTCCACAGCGTCCATGAGATCGAGGGCAGAGACTTTACCGGCAGAGACGTTGGCCAAGAGGCCTTGGCGCTGCTGCTCCGTCTCGCGACGATGCTGGCGGGACGCCTTGGCTTTGGATGCTTTGGACTGGGAAGGCTCAGCGCTCGCGGCTTCTGGCTGCTCGGCAGGGACAACCTCTGGCTGCTCAGAGGCCCCCTGGGGAGAGTCAGGGGTTACTGCCGCATCAGCAGCCTCAGCGCCCTTGGAAGCCGCGGCTTTCACGCGCGGCTTGCGAGTGCGGCGGCGGGTGCGTTTCTCGGGCTCTGGAGCAGCCGCGTCTTCGCTGGTTGCTACCGCCTCAGGGGCTGCGGCGGCGTCCTGAGCTGAAGGCGCGGGCTTCTCGGCAGCTTGAGACGTGGCGGGAGCAGGCGCGGCTTTGGCAGGCGCAACGCTGGCACTCGCAGGCTTTTGAGTAGCTGCAACTTTTTTAGATTGGGTGTGAGCTGAGGTTTCCTCTTGTGCAGAGGCGGCCGCGGGGGCTTCGGCGCGAGAAGGGGCGTTTTGGCGCGCCTGACGCTTGTAGGTACCCTCGTTGGAGCGGCGGGCACGGCTGCGCGAGGCAGCGCGCGCGGGCGCGGGCGCAGGCTTGGGTTCCTCGGCGGCGCCGCGGCCCTCCGGAAGGGCCATGGCGGCGTCCACGTCGTAGTCGGAGAAGAGGTCCAGCGCCACGATCTCCTGCTCCAACTTGACGTTTCGCTCCAGCATGTAGGAGACCAGGCCGCGGTAGCGCTCGTACTCCAAAAGGCGCGCCAACAGATCGCGGTCTTTGGAAGTGAGCGGGTGAATGGCCTTGCGGTAGGAGGGGTTGGCCAGCTCGGCGATGCCCATGTGAAACATGCCCACCTCGCAGCCCAGAGTCTCCTCGATCACCCTATGGGCCTTGATGCCCGCATAGTCGATGTCGCCAAAGTGCGCGAACTCCACCTGAGGGTTTTGCTCGTGGATCATGCGCAGCAAGGCGCGATGGCGCGGAGACACCGACCCCTCCGTGTAGATATAGACGTCGTCGCCGTTGCAGCGGCGGTAGGCGTCCAGGTTCTCCACGGTGATGATGCGGCTGGCACGCACGTAGGAGCGGTCGATGTTGGGCAGGTCCACATCGAACATGGAAATGCCGTTGGGCAGGATGGAGGCGTCGATGGCGCCCCTATCGGTGATCAGAACGATGGGGCCTTTGATGCAGATGGTCTTAAGATCTGCAATGACTCCCGCGTCGGTGAGCGCCCCTTGGTTCGACGAGGCAGAGTTCTTGCGGCGCAGCGTAGAGGCCAGGCGCTTGAGGCCGGTCTTGTCGATCTTCTTGGTGTCGCCGGTCACCAAAAGCGACAGCTCGCGAGGGGTGAGAGGGGCGTCCACCTCCTCCAAATACTCGCAGGCTTCCCGGGTGATGCGTGGGTCCACAGGACCAGAGCCGCGGCGTCCCCGACCCCTGCGAGGCCGCGACGACCCACTGGATGCGCTTTCATCCGCACTCTCGCCGGACGGCGCTTCCTCGGCGCCCTCAGAGGGGCCAGGTTTTTGAGCTCCTACCTCCTCCAACGCCCCATAGGCCTCAGACACCTCGGCCTCCGAGGCCTCGTCCTCCTCGGCAGAGGCAGCCTGCTGACGCTCCCTATAGGCTGCCTCCCGCGCTTCCTGCTCGAGCCTGCGCTCGAACTTGGCCAGCTCGGCGGCTGCGGCCTCGGGGTCTTCCAGCACAATGGAGTCCACGTAGGTGGCGCCGTCGCGGCGAGATTTCTTCATACGCACGATGCGCAGGCTCTCCAACGACTGCACTGCCGAGAAAAAATGCGCTGCCTGCTTGCGCTCTGCCTGGGTGTCCCGCTCGCCATAGTGGGGCAGGATGTCTTGAGGCGCCAGCTCAACAGCCTCATTATCGTGCGCCGCTTCGTCACACAGGCGCAGCAATAGTTCATATTTAAATGTATCGGTTTGTTTCACGGAGCGACCTCCAAGCCGCCGGTCGAACTACATGGGTGTGCCCCAAGGCACAGTCTCTTAGTGTATACCGTACTATCGCCCCAGGTAAAACGCCCGTCCTTAAAAAGGGTGCCGAGAAGCACAGACCTTCAAAAGACCGGGCGATCATCTGCACACGCATCATCGAGCCAAAGTTGGGGCATCAAGAGCCGCCGGAGGCTATCCTGCGAGGTCGCAGCGCGGAGCTGCCAGCGCGCCTAGAGCCCCTCGCGGGTCTTGGCATGGCAGGCAGCACCCACCATGCCTGCCAGATTGCCCATGGTGGCCTCCACAATGGGAGTGTCGGCGCAAGTAGGCAGCGTGGCAGCCCTATAGGCTTCGAGAAGCTCGGGGCCAAAGAGGTCAAAGGCTGCGCTGATGCCTCCGCCAATGACAAACGCCTCGGGGTCCAGGGCACAGGCCAGCATGCCCAACGCGCGGCCCAGATAGCCGCTGTACTGGCTGATGGCCGCCTGAGCCACCGGGTCGCCGGTGCGGGCGGCGTCGAAGATAGGCAGCGCATGGGCGTCGTGCTCCAGGGGCACAGGGTCCTCGCCGGCGGCCTCGCAGGCGGCCCGATAGAGATAGACCAGGCCACGGGACGAGGTGTACATCTCAAGGCAGCCCTGTTGGCCGCAGTTGCACTGGCGGCCGCCTGGCTCCACCACGATATGGCCTATCTCGCCGGCACCGCCGCTGCGCCCCACCGCCACCGCGCCGTCAAAGACCATGCCGCCGCCCACGCCGGTGCCCAGCGTCACAAAGACCAGGTTGCGCGCACCTTCGCCGGCACCCTTCCACATCTCGCCCAAAGCGGCAGCGTTGGCGTCGTTCACCGGGTAGACCTTCACGCCCATGACGCGCTCCAGCGCCAGGATGAGGCCTTCCAGGTCCACATCCACATTGGGAGCCATGAGCAGGGTGTCTTCTGCAGTCACCACTCCAGGGAGCGCCAAGCCCACGGCGGCTACCTGCTGCTGAGGCTTGAGGTTCTCGGCAACGATGGCCTGGACCTGCTTGGCCGCCTCTAGCACCTCTTCGCCGGTGCGCATGGACTTGGTGCGCACGGCGTCCCTGGCCTGCACCACCCCGTCCAAAGTGACCAGAGCCACCTTGACGGTGGTGCCGCCCACGTCGATGCCCACCAGCAGACGCTCCGGGCCACCGGCGCCGTCCACATCCTCTGTCACACCAAGAATCTCAACCAACGTCTGGGACATGATGCTTCCTCCTCTTAGGGTTTCGCGCAACGCGCGTTAGGGGCGTGAACGGCCTGGACGGCCCGATTAGCAGCCGCGCTGGTAGGCTTGCTGCACCATGGAGTCCAACAGCTCGGGCAGCGAGATCTGGGCGGCGGCAAGGGCCACTGGCACCAACGAGGTCTCAGTGAGGCCGGGGAAGACTTTGAGGTCCAGCACACGGGGAGCGGCGCCGTCCCACACCATGTCGATGCGGGCCATGTCGCGGCAGCCAAAGGCGCGATAGACCTCGATGGCTGCACGCTCGCAGGTGCTGCGGGCCACGTCTGCCTCGGAAGGGTCGGGCGAGAGCGACTGGGGGCGCACCGGGCAGAAGTAGTGGACTTCCTGGGGGTTCAGGCGCGCGTCGGTGTCGTAGATGCCGTCGACCACGATCTCCACCGGAGGCAGCACGGTCTCGTCGCCGGGATCGCCAATGACGGTGACGGAGAGCTCTGCGCCCTCCACCCACTCTTGCACCAGCGCAGTGTCGTCGTAGGCCAAGGCGCCCATGAGGGCCACACCCAGCTGGTCGGCCTCCTCCACCTTGGCAAGGCCCATGGCAGAGCCGCCGCAGCCAGGCTTCACGGCCAGCGGGAAGCCGCCCACACGCTCAGGCATGAGGTCCAGCGCCTTGGCGGCGCCCAGGTTGCGGAAGGCCCCTGCCGGCAGCGCGATCTGGGCAGGCCAGCGCACCACGGAGTCTTCAGGGGCATAGGCCCGGGCCATCACGAAGGGCAGCTCGGCCTTGTTCCACGTGTTGCGGCACACCGGGGGCAGCGAGCCCACGAAGGGGATGTCCAAAAAGGTGAGCAGCGAAGGCACCGCCCCATCCTCGCCGCCGGCGCCATGCATGGCGATGAATGCCACGTCCGGGCGCTCGGCGCGCAGGGTGTCTACCAGGTTCTCGTCGGCATCCAGGGGGATCACGGTGTGGCCGGCCTCTTCCAGCGCCTCCACCACGTGCTTGCCGCTGGCCAGGGAGAACCGACGCTCAAAGGAGGAGCCGCCCATAATCACGGCAACAGTTAGCTTTTCCATGGATTACATCCCTTCGCTTGAGGCCTCAGGCAGAGCCCCTGCCTTGAGGAACGCACGGTAGAGCTCCATACGGTCTGCGATGACTTCCGAGAGGCGCCTGACGCCTTCGCGGATCTTCTCCTCTGGCTCGTAGGAGAAGGCCAGGCGCATGGAGGACTTGCCCTCGCCGTTGGGGAAGCAGTTGGAGCCAGGCACGTAGGCCACGCCGTTTTCCAGCGCCGCCGACATCATCTGCTCGGTGTCAAAGTAGGGTGGCAGCGTCACGTAGACAAAGAGGCCGCCTTGCGGGTGGGTCCAGGTGGCCTCAGGCGGGAAGAACTCTTCCAGCGCCGAGATCATGGCGTCGCGGCGGCTCCTATAGATGGCGCGGGACTTCTCCAGGGTGCCCTTCCAGTCGGTCCGCGTGAAGTACTGCTCGGCCAGAATCTGGTTGAAGGCGCTGCAGCAAAGGCTGGCCCCCTGCTCGCAGAGGTTGATCTTGGCGATCACCGGCTTGGGCGCCACGCACCAAGCCAAACGCAGGCCCGGGGCAAAGATCTTGGAAGTGGTGCCCAGGTAGATGACGTTGGGATCCATGGATTTTAGGGGCGGGATGTGCTCGCCCTCAAAGCGCAGGCGGCCATAGGGGTCGTCCTCGATCACCTGGATGTGATACTCGTGGGCCAGCTCCAAAAGGCGGCGGCGGCGCTCCAGCGTCATGGTGACGCCTGCAGGGTTTTGGAAGTTGGGGATGGTGTAGATGAACTTGGCGCCGCGGGGCCCCAAGCGCTTGAGGGTCTCTTCCAGCGCATCCATGGACATGCCCTCGTCGTCCATGGGGACGACCTCGACGTCTGGCTGATAGGCCGAGAACGCCTGGAGCGCGCCCAGATAGCTGGGGCCCTCCACGATGATCTTGTCGCCTGGATTGATGAACACGCGCCCCATGAAGTCCAGCGCCTGCTGAGAGCCGCCGGTGATGATGATCTCATCGGGATCCACATGGATATCGTCTTCTGCCAGCATGCCAGCCACCATAGTGCGTGTCTCGATGCGCCCGTCCGAGCCGCCATACTGCAAAGACTTCAAACCGTTCTCGGTGACGACGCGCTTGGTGCACTCGGCCACCTCGTCCAGCGGCAGGCTGGAAATGTCAGGGCTGCCGCCGGAAAGCCCGATGACGTTGGGCCTGGATATAGCTGCGAACAGGTCGCGCACGGCACTGCGGCGAAGATGCTCTATGCGGTCTGCATAGACATCCTCCCATTCGTCAAAACTCAAGTAAGAACTCGCCATAGCTCTCCTTTCAACGCTATCCACTCTATCAGCGTTGGAGTCTCATTTTGCTGCCGAGAAAAACGTCCATCCCCAATGGAAAGCTTAGGTGGGGTCAGAGGGGTTTTATGAGGGGTAGGATGAGCCCAGACATCCCTTGTAGGGAGGGTGGGTTTATCGGCATTTGTTGATGCATGAGATGTGCCCGCCTCCCCTGCCCCATCGAGTTAAGGAGCCTCTATGGCGCATTTGGACCTTCAAGACACTCTGGCCGCCCTCGATGCCTTGGAGCTGAGGCGCTACGGGCTTCGCTACGGCATGATCAGCGCCCTCTGGCTGGCAGAGACCGCCGACCCCGCCGCCTGCGCCCACAACCGCGGCGAGGCCATGGCTACCCTGCAGGAGGACGACCGCCAACTGCTGTGTGGCGAGGAGAGCCAGGCCATCGTGACCCAGCTAGAAGCCCACAAAAGCCAGCTGGACTTCTTCCGCGCAGCCCAGCTGCGCGTCATGGATCGCGACCAGCAAGAGCAGTTGCGCATCCCGGCCCCACTGGCAGGCCGCATCGCCCGCCTTACCAACGAGGCCACCGACGCCTGGAAGCGCGCCAAGCAGAACGATTGCTGGGATGACTTTGCCCCCTATCTGGATCAGCTGGTGGCCGCTTCCAAAGAGATGGCGGTGGCGCTGAATCCTGAGGCAGACCCCTACGACACACTGCTGGACCTCTTTGAGCACGGCACCAGCCGCGCCTTCTACAACGCCTTCTTCGACCAGCTCAAGGCCACCGTGGTGCCCCTGGTGGCTGCGGTGACAAAGGCGCCTCAGCTCTCGAACGAGTGCATGCGCGGCTACTTTGACCCCGCCGTGCAGTGGGAGCTCTCTCGCGATCTGGCAACCTCGGAGGGCGTCGACCCTCAAAAGCTGGTGTTGGGCCAAACAGAACACCCCTTCTCCGACGCCATCGACTCTCAGCATGTCTTCATCGCTACCCACATCTACCCCGACGACCTGCTCTCCAACGTCTTCTCCATGCTCCACGAGGGCGGCCACGCCATGTACGAGGCCGGCGTGGACCCCGCCTACGACCTCACCTGCCTCCATGGAGGCACCTCCATGGGCATGCACGAGGCCCAGAGCCGCTTCTTCGAGAACCTGGTGGGCCGTGACCGCGCCTTTGCCAAGCCGCTTTTGGCCCTTTTGACCTCCCACTTCCCCGAGCAGCTGGCCTCCGTCACGCCCGATGAGTTCTTCCTGGCCGCCAACCGCGTGGAGCCCAGCCTGGTGCGCACCGAGGCCGACGAGCTCACCTACCCCCTCCACGTCATGGTGCGCTACGAGATCGAGAAGCAGCTCTTCGACGGCAGCCTCACCGCGGCCCAGGTGCCCGAGGTATGGGCCCAGCTCTACCGCTCCTACCTGGGCGTAGAGGTTCCCGACAACCGCCGCGGCGCCCTCCAGGACGTCCACTGGTCCCAGGCCTCCTTTGGCTACTTCCCCACCTATGCCCTGGGCAGCGCCTACGGCGCCCAGTTGCTGCATGCTCTCAAGGCGTCCCTGGCAGCCGACGGCACCAGCTGGGAAGAGGTGCTGGCCTCTGGCGACCTGGCCCCCGTGCGCGCTTGGCTAAAGGACCACATCTGGCATTGGGGCCGAGCCAAAGAGCCCGCCGAGCTTATCTTGGAAGCCACCGGCGAGCCCTTTGACGCCCGTTTTTACTGCGACTACCTTGCCGAGAAATACACCCGCCTCTATAGCCTCAATCCCTTGATCCTCGACCCCAAGCTTGATGGCAATCATCCTGCGAACACCTAAGGAGGGGCCCATGCGCGCATTGCTGCAGCGAGTAAGCCAAGCCCAAGTCACCGTAGACGGCCAGGTCACCGGGGCCATTGGCAATGGGTTCCTCATCCTTTTGGGAGTGGGGCCTGATGACACGCCCCAGATCGCCGAGCGCCTCTGGGACAAGATTCGCCGCCTGCGCGTCTTTGACGATGCGGTCGGCAAGATGAATCTGTCGTTGGAGGCGGTGGGCGGCAGCGTGCTGGTGGTGAGCCAATTCACCCTCTACGCCAACTGCCGCCGCGGCAATCGCCCCGGCTTTACCGACGCCGCAAAGCCAGAGCTCGCAAACGAGCTCTACCAGCACTTTTGCCAGATAGCTGCCTGCGACGTGCCGGTGAAGACCGGCATCTTCGCCGCCGAGATGCAGGTGTCGCTCATCAACGACGGCCCCATCACCATTTGGCTGGACACCGACGACCTGTTTTAGCTGCTGGCTGGGATGCACGGGCTTCTCGGCATATTGACAGCGCAAGGGGCCTTGAGCTTCCGGTGGCGATGGCTGGGTTTCTCGACAGCAAAACACCGCCTTCCCCAATATGACGTGTGGGGAGGGCGGCGTATTCATGGCCTGCGAAATGCAAGACTTTAGGGCTTACTTCTGGCTGTAGTCGTAGAAGCCCTTGCCGGCGGCAACGCCGGTCTCTCCAGCGTCGATCTTCTTCTTGAGCATGGCCGAGATTCCCTTGAAGTTGTAGGGGGCGACGAATCCGGGGATCTTGGTGTAGGGCTGCACGATGTTGTACGCGGTGACCAGGCCCACGACGTCGAGGATCTGGAAGGGGCCGTTGGGTGAGCCGGTGCCGCGGACCCAGGCGGTATCGATGGACTCAGGGTCGGAGATGCCGTTTACATAGAGGTCCATGGCCGAGAACAAAAACGGGATAAGCATGGAGTTGAGCAGGTAGCCTGCCTTCTCCTTATGCACCGGCAGTGGCACCATGCGGATTTTCTTGGCAAACTCGATGACGGCGTCGAAGGAGGCCGCCGACGTCTTGGATTGGGCCATGACCTCGGCGATGTTGTTCTTCCAGATGTGGTTGGCAAAGTGCATGGCCAGATAGCGGTCGGGACGGCCGGTGTAGCGCGCGAAGGTGCTGGGCAGAAGGCTGGAGGAGTTGGTGACCAGCACGGTCTTGGCAGGCATAAGCGGCGCAAGCTTCTTGTAAAAGTCGATCTTGGCCTTCTCCTGCTCGGCCATAGACTCCACTACCACGTCTGCGTCCTCTACGGCCTTGGCCATGTCCAGCTCTAAGCACAGGTTCTTGGTGGCCTCGTCCACCTTTTTGTGGCAGGCATCAGGATCAAAGTCGTCAGGATCCGCGATGCCCATAGCCCACGCGCCGGTAGGCATGGGCTCGCCCTCTTCCTGGCTCTTCTTGAGGGCCTCTGCCATCTCGTCGATCTGCGCGTGGTAATCCTTTACCAGCTGGTCGATCTTTGGCTGCGTACGGCCAATGGAGCCCTCACTGCGAAGCCAAATGGTGGTGTCAAGTCCGCAGTAGGCGCTTTGAAATGCGATCTGACTGCCCAGCACACCGCCGCCAGCTACCACTACCTTTTGAAATGCCATGGAACATCCTTTCTTTTTGGTTCTTCCCACCCATTCATACCAAACCTACTCAGACAGAACTGTTCCATGTGCGCTGAAACGCAGTTTGAATACCACCTTAAAGTCGTGATTCGCTGACATAGGTTCCCAGGATACGTAATCTGCCTGGCCTACAACGCAATGCGGTTCCTTATTCATATTCTACTTTTGATGACTACAGCGGTATGTCCGCCGCCCATTCAGCTTTTAATTGAGCCAAAAGGGAAAGCCCCAGAGCGGGCCAAAGATCAGCACAAGCCCATAGACCATCAAAAAGAGCGCGAAACCAAACCTGAGCATCTGGCGGCTTTTATAGAGGCTCACTGCCATGACGGCAGAGACGGCCACCAGCACCGAGTTGCTAATCACAGTAGCAGTCCGTAGGTCCAACACCGCGCACAGCATTCCCAACGTAGTGAGCACCAGCGCGGCTATCCACAGCCAGAAGGGATCTTCTTTGATGTGTTCAGCCAGTTGGTTTCCCACTTGTTCCATGCGCATGGCCAGACCTCTTTGCCGCCGCCTTCAGGGCTAAACCAACTATATACTATATTATATAGTTGGTTTTAACTGCATTTATACAAAACTATACGTCACCCTATGCGCTCACCATACATCGGCCAGACATCTGTAAAAATCAAGCCGATGCCTATCTGACTCTTTGATTTCCAATCATTTTTGGACTGATTGCCCTACGCGATTCGAGGCCGTCCTCTGCGACTCTCATCTTGTCCAGGCTCTCGTCTTGTCCGTTTACTGCAAGGGTTGTAATAGCTTCTGTACTACCAGTAGAGCATCACGGGAGCCACCACCATGGGAAGCAAAACGGCCAGACAAGCAATAATGAGGATGGCTGCGAGCATTGAAGTCTCCTTCGACCGAATCTTTTATCAACTTCAATGCTGACAGCCCTGCCCCTTAACATCCATCGATTTAGATAACAGGTCTATGACACTGTCGTAAGGTTCCTCTTACCGAGAAACACCAGCCCTGTGAGCTGGTGTTTCTCGGTATCCCAAGACCTGCGAAGCTCCGATCTTTAGACCAGCACCTCTTCTAGAGAGCGCTTGGGCACATGATGCACACCTTGGTCGTCGCGCCAGTACTTTATGCCGTCAGGGGAGCTGTCCAAAGGCTCGAGCACGCACTTCTCCACAGGAGTGCCCAGCGCGATGACCAGCAGGGGCTCGACGCCCTCCAAGCTTAAGAACTCTGCGAGATCGGGTTTGAAGTTGCGAAGGATGCAGCCGCCAAAACCAGCCTCGGTGGCTGCCAGCAGGATGGTTTGAGAAGCGATGCCTGCGTCCACCCAGGTCAGAGGGGTGACCTTATCGGCAGCGCATACCACGACATAACCTGTGGGACGCTCTGCCAGCTCCGGTCCATCCCAGGTGGCAAGATAGCCGGCCCATCCCAGGCGCTTAAATACCCCATCGCGCACGCTGGCATCGCTCACCAACCGATAGCGAAGGGGCTGCAAATTGCCTGCCGAGGCCGTCTGGCGCGCCAAGTCTACCAAGGCCAGCATGAGTTCGCGAGGAATAGGGTCGCCGTCATCGAAGCGTCGATAGCTGCGACAGCCGCGTACAGTGGCTGCAATGTCATCAAGTCCGTAATCGAGCTCAGTGCGCTCGATGGTCTTCTCCATGTCCATCAGACACCCTCTCTCTAACTGGCTGCATACCGCGTCGACCGTGTCCTTACTGCTACAGCCGGCTCTACTTGTTCTTGCCGTCCTTGATCACCATGATGCAACGGTCCTCTTCGCACATGTGAAGCACGTCATCGATGAGGCCCAGGTGCACGCAGGCACGGTAAATGCCCGCATCGTCTACCGAAGTGGTGATCACATTGGCCACGTCTTTTGCCCTGTGGTCTGCGTTGCCCATGGCAACACCGTTGCCCACTGCGGCCAACATCGAAGCGTCGTTGCCGCCGTCGCCAAAGGCATAGGCATCCTTGCGATCGATGCCGTAGTGGTCAAGCACCGCCCAGACGCCTTGATCCTTGCCACCGTCTGCAGGGATGACGTCTGCGAAATCCTCGGTCCAACGCACCAGCTTTACCTTGTCGGTGACGTCGGTGATCAGGTGCTCGTCTTCGGGCGCGATAAAAGCATTGAGCTGATAGACCGGACGAGTATAGGCAGCCTCTGGCACGTCTTCATCAAACTTCACGTTAGCGTGCTCTTCGGCGGCAGTCACCAGCGGCCCGTGGCGTGGGGTGAAGGCGCGGTCCGCCGTCATATAGACGATGTCAAAGCCGCCCTTGAGCGCCTCCTCGGTGATGAGACGCACCGCCTCGGGGTCCACCGCCGTCATGCGAAAGATGCCGCGCTCATCCAAGCACACCTGGCCTGAGTTGCACAAAAAGCCGTCGAAACCCTCGAAATCACCCTGGCCGTTGCGCAAGAACGAAGGCACCTGGAACAGCGCGCGGCCCGACGCCACATAGATGAGCACGCCGTTGTTGCGCAGCTCCTGCAGCGCTACCTGGGTGGTATGGGGCATCGAGTGGGTACGGAAGGATAACAGAGTGCCATCGATATCAAAGAACGCGATTTTTTGAGCCATAAAGAGTCTTCTTTCAAATCTTTGAGGGGTGGGCTTTCTTGACACAGGCCCTAAAGCCCGCCAGAAAGCATGAGGTTAATACTCGGGGAGTTGCCGCTGGACAGGATAAGATCCGCTAATGGAGCGACAGATCTTATCTATGAGCCACCTCACAAGATAGGATTCTCCCGTAGAGGTCCCGCTTGCGCCCAACCTTCATGAAAATCCCCGGAGACCCCCCTAGGCTCCAAACCCCGCTTCTCCGATCTTTGCGGCGGCACGGGCCAGCTCCTCTGGAGGCAGCACCAGCGCCAGACGCACATACCCCTCGCCCTCTGGGCCAAAGGCAGCACCGGGCGTGACCACCACTCCCGCCTTCTCCATGAGCTCCTGTACAAAGTCGAAAGAGTTTTCATAGCGCTCCGGAAGCTTTGCCCACATGAACATGGTGCCCTGAGCATTGGGGCGCTCCCAGCCGATGGCCTCAAGACCGTCTGCCAGTGCATCCCTTCGTGCTTGATAATTAAGACGCTGTTGCTCCACAGGAGCCAAGTCGCTGGTGAGCGCCGCAATGGCCACCCTTTGCAGAGGAATAAACGTGCCAAAGTCCAGCTGGCCGCGAAGCTTGCGCATGGCAGCAACCACATCAGGACGACCTACCAGGAAGGAGAGGCGCGCGCCGGTCACATCGAAGGACTTGGAGAGGGAGAAGAACTCCACGCCCACCTCTTTGGCGCCCTCGTACGCCAGGAACGAGCCACCCTTGTTCCCATCAAAAATGATGTCAGAATAGGCATTATCGTGCACAATGAGCAGATCGTGCGCCTTGGCAAAGGCCACCAGCTCCTCATAAAACTCCGGAGTGGCTACAGAACCCACTGGGTTTGCAGGCAACGACACCACCATATAGCTGGCCTCATCAGCCTGTTGAGGGTCAATGCCTTCCAGGTAGGGAAGGAAGTTATGCTCGGCAGTCAGGGGATAAAACACCGGAGCCGCCCCCGCAAGATGCGCAGCGCCTGCGAAGATGGGATAGCAAGGATCTGGCACCAACACCGAATCACCGGGATCTGCCAGCGTCATCGCCAGGTGGGCCATACCCTCTTGGGTGCCCGAGACCATCATCACCATGTCGGGCGTGATTTCAACATTGAAACGACGCTTGTAGTAGGCACACACCGCATTCAAAAGTTCCGGCAAGTCATGGAGCGCATACTTCCAAGAATTGGGATCTTTGGCCGACTCCAGCAGCGCATCGACAATCTCTTGGGAAGGCGCAAAATCAGGGGTTCCCACCGACAGGTCGATCATGGTCTTGCCCTGGCCCTCCAGCGCGCGGCGCTGGGCATTGAGTGAGGCAAAAACCTCTTCGCCAAAAGCATCGAGACGTCGGGAGAATTTCATAGCACTACCCTTTCGAGCCAAAGAACCAAACTTTTATCTGCTTCTAGACCAGCTCGACCACCAATCCCCCAGCCGCATGGTCCAGAATCGCGCACGTTCTTTATGCTACCCCCACACTTTTGCTTCGTGTGAGCTTAAGTGCCGAGAAGAGATGAGCTGTTACATCCAGCATCTCTTTTGGCCGCATGAATCTCTCGTCTCAATGAGTCATGCCCTTTGACGCTCGCAGCCGAGAAGGACTACTCACCAGAAAGAGAGGGCCACGTCCTTGAAGCTGGTAAATGATAGGTAAGGCTGCCTGTGTCCCATGGGCGCAACACACCTTGTATAACGGTGTTCTAAACGTTGGCTAAGAGAAAGCGAACCACCATGCTTGTATCTGTCATGGGCGACTCCATGTCGACTTTCGAGGGCTATATCCCTGAAGGTTGGAACGTGTTTTATACCGGCGAGAACCTAGACTTCACTGGCGTTACCACGGTAGACGACACTTGGTGGATGCAGGTCATCAAAGGTATGGGCGGCGAGTTTCTGGCCAACGCCAGTTGGTCTGGCTCCTGCGTCGAGGGCGTAGGCTATCCTGCCGGAGAATCTCGCATGCGCACCAATGCCTTGCAAAAAGACGGCGTGCATCCCGATGCTGTCCTTATCTTTATGGGCATCAACGACTTTGGCTGGGGTGGCACCCTTAACCAAATGCTTGGACGCGGCACCGCCACCCCCTACAACATCGATCTTTCTAAGTATCCCGTCGAACCCCCTGCCATGTCCCCTGTGGATGCCGCAGAGAAGTTTGGCGAGGCCTACAGCCGCATGTTGCAAAACATTGTCTGTGACAACCCCGGCGTGGAAGTGTGGTGCATCACCCTTCCTGTAGGCCGTCTCACAGGCGCCGGCTGCACCTGCTTTACCTATCCCTATCGTGGCAATCACTTCGACCGCTACAACAACGCCATTCGCATTGCGGCGGGTCAGTGGGAGAACTGCCACGTGGCCGACGCCCGCGCATTCAAGCTCGATTACGATGCTGCCGACGGCACTCACCCCACCAAGCTTGGCATGCAGCAGATTGCCTCTCAGGTACTGGCGGCCATGGGGAAGGACGTGGAGCCTCAAGGCGTGGCCAAAAGCGAGCAAGTGTGCTTCCGTGACAACTGCATTGGATGCCCTTATGCCCGAGGCACGGCCTTTGGTTGGAACACGGTATGCGAGCTGCTCTTCCCAGACCGCACCTACACTCAGGTGCGCGGTGCAGACGCGCAGACCCAGGCTTAAGACTACCTCGCTTTATAGGTAGGCTGCTGGCGATGGGCCTACCTATAATCGTTGTGATGAGTCCTTTCTTATGAGCCCCTCTGTTTTGTGACAGAGGGGCATTTTTAGGCTTCATTCTTAAGTGCTGCTCTGAGCTAATCCAGATGCAATCTGGCTTCAGACCCAGTTTTGCCTCGCGTCACCACTATCTGCTTAGGGATGGTTTCACGCATGAGGTCGACGTGGCTGATGACGCCAACAAGCTTAGAATCGCCCGTGAGATTGGTAAGCGCATTGATGGCTAGCCCCAGTGACTCGGTATCCAATGAGCCAAAGCCTTCGTCGACAAACATCACGTCTAGGCGTACACCTCCCGCCTGAGACTGCACCACATCAGACAGCCCCAATGCCAATGAGAGCGACGCCTTGAACATTTCACCGCCCGAAAGCGTAGAAGCTGGCCTGCGCTTACCGGTGTAAGCATCGAAGACGTTGATATCCAAACCTGTTGCGCCTCGAAGGTCCCTAGACTCAACCGATCGCTCTAGGGCAAATCGTCCTTGAGTCATGGAAGAGAGCCTGCGGTTAGCTGCTGCGAGCACGCGATCGAACCAACGGGCCTGCAGGAAAGTCTCAAAATCAAGACCCTTGTGAATTCCCTCACGCCTTGCCACGCGGCCTAGAGGCTCGAGTACTTTGAATTCATCTCGGATCTGATCTTGGCGAGATGCCAATTCTTCAAGCACTTTCTTTACCCCGCTATTGGCAGCCGTTCTTTCTGCCAATGCATCTTGCCGATCGCGCAATGCTTGGCCTTGCGCTTCCCAGGCATCACGATCTTTTTGATAGGCCTGTTTGTCTGGCACAGAAAGCTTGTCTCGTTGTTCTTGCAAAAGAAGCTGCTGCTGGGCTGTTTGCTCTAGTTTCTGTTGATTTTCTTGCAATGTCTTTTGTGCGGCCTCTCGAATTCGCTTCAACTCTGCCGCCTGATCATGGAACCCTTGAGCAGCTTCTCTTGCTTCATCAAGACTTGGATAGCTCAATCCGCTGGCCAGAGTGTTCAAGCGCTCCTTTGCAGCGGCCAATGCACTGGAAGCTTGGCCTTGCTGTTCCAACGCGCTTTTAAGAGCTGCTTGGGCTTCTTCTTGGGCCTTCTTGAGAGTCCCAACACTCTGCTGAAGCTCCTGGGACTCCCTTTCTAATGCCTTTAAACTGTCAAGCTTGGTCTCAAGGGCCTTTCTTTGGCACTTTTCTTCTTTCATCATTTCTTTAAGGGTATCCACTTGTTTTTTAGCAAGAGCCGCCACCTGATCTGCAAACTCAAAACTGGTGCCTAGTGCAGTTTGATCTTCCGGATCCAACGCATTCCATGCGGTCTCATAGCGCCCCTGGGCAGAAGAGAGCTTCTTTGCTGCTGCGTCTCGAATCTCAATGGCCTGATCGCGAGCTTCCTGTAAATCATTGAGCTCGTCTTCTGTGGGCATGTCTTCAGCCAACGGGGCAGGTGACGGATGAGTAGTAGCTCCGCATACCAAGCAGGGCCGACCTTCTTGGAGCCTTTGGGCAAGAATTCCCGCCACGCCATTACTGCGAGCATTGTCGGCCATAGACCAGCAATCTTTTGCGTCTTGGGCTGCTTTTTGCAGCTGGTTGTAGTCAACTGTTTTATTGAGGTAGTCCTTTGCCAACTTGGCTACATTGTCACAGGCGCCAATACGCCTCTCAAGAGACTCCACTTTCTTTTGGATACCGTTGAGCATCTCGGAAGCCCCAAGACGTTGCGTATTTACCTCAGCAAGTTGAGCAATCCTTGCATCAGCCGCATCAAGCGCAGCCTTCGCCTCCGACTCTTGCGCCTGGGCGGCGTCCTTTGCCTGTTGAACGCTCTTCTCGGCAGCCTGTGCTTTATTTACATTCTCACGCTGTGCATCCACCGCAAGATAGTCGTCAAACTCTTTCTCTATTGCAAGGCTTTGAGCCGTAAGATGATGCTCTTGAGTCTTGTTTTTCTGGACATCGCTATAACGATTCTTGGCCCTGGCAACAGCGCTTTCCAATTCGGGAAGCTGGCAAGTCACTCGAACAATTGAATCATCGAGCTCCTGAGCACGTTCTAAAAGCTGACGCTGACGCTCAAGCTCAGAGGACTCTTTTTGGAATTGCGCTAGAACCGCCGAGAGTTCTGCGCGTTCACTTTCGTCGGCCTTGCATAGCTTCTCGACTACGCTAAGAGGATCAGCTACCGTGGCAGCTTCGCCCTGTGCCCAATTCTCAAGCTCTTCCATAAGTTTGAGCGCACCTTGAACTCGCATCACTTCGGTGCGGGCCTGATCCTTTATATTTTTAGCTTCAGCCTCCACTGAAGCCGCTTGCGACTTGAGCATCTCTTGTAAGACGCCCGCGTTGGCTGTGCGGAAGAGTGTCGAGAACACCTCTTTGCGCTCTTTGGTATCGGCCTCTAGCAAGCGTGCAAAATCGCCCTGAGCAATCATAGCTATCTGCATGAACTGCTTCTGGCTAAGTCCTAAAAGCTCCTCGATGCGCCTGGTTACCTCGCCCTTCTTGGTAATAGGCAAGATTCCTTGAGGAATAGCCCCACTCTCAACACCCTCCCAAAGCTCTACAGTGGGCTTGTTGGTGGTGACGCCTGTTTTGCCTTGCTTTGGCCTCTCATAGAACAAGGTACGGTGCACTTTGTAGCGTATGCCCTTGAGTTCAAACTCCAGATCCACGTAGCCAGGAGTGCCAAACTCGGCAAATTGAGAGTACAGAGTGCTGTCGCTATCTCCATCATTGGCAGTACTGCCAAACAACGCAAAGGTGATTGCATCAAAAATAGTGGTTTTGCCAGCACCGGTGTCGCCGCAAATCAAATAAAGGCCCGAGGTTCCCAGCTGCTCGAAGTCAATGGTAGTTTCTTTTGCATAGGGCCCAAAGGCGCTCATGGTAAGGGTAAGCGGTCTCATGGCTTAGGCCTCCAAGCTTTCGACGGAGGCTTCCACTACAGCCACCTGTTCTGGACTCATAGAATGGCCTGTCTGTAGTTCAAAAAACTCGCCAAACAGCGCTTCCAAAGAAGCTTCGGCCTCTACCGGCATCAATGGCAGTTCATCCTCTGCATCTATCTCTGCCTGCAGCTCGAGTCCCATCAAATTGGGATAGGCTTCGCGTAAGCGGCCCATGGCATCCAATGGCATGGCGTCATCGGTAAGTGTCACGTACACATAGTCATCAGCAGGTGCCGAAGCAAGTACTTCCGGACTCAAAAGCTCCTCCAACGGACCGCAAATCTTTCTCAAATCATGAACCGGTTCAATAGGCACGAGCTCGATGGATGTTGCACATACCCCATCTTTTTTTAATCCCAGCTCCACCAGCACCATCGACTTTTCGCCAGCAGCCTCACTCACCGAGTACTTTACCGGCGAGCCCGCATAGCGCACCGTATTCCGAGACACCTTCTGAGGCCTATGCAGGTGACCCAGCGCCACATAATCAAAAGGCTCATAGACCGACACGTCGACATTATCTGTGCCGCCCACGCTCAATTCGCTTTCTGAGCGCTGAGGGCTCACCAACCCATTAGTGACAAATTGATGGGATACACAGACATTGCGCTGCGTCGTATCAATATTCATTGCGTCTATAAGAGCCCTGAGCGCCAGCGTATAGGTGTCTGCCTGGACATCCAAAACCGCACGCACCGTAGCTGGGCGAACGAAAGGAATGGGCCAGATGTATACAGGACCCTCCTCATCGCTCACCACTACGGGCTTGACAGGCGCCTTGAGAGGCCCTGTGACATGCACTCCACGAGAAGCAAGCAATTTGGATCCATAGCCCACCCGGGTTGCCGAATCATGGTTTCCCGGGGTCGCCACCACGGTGATGCTCTTCTCGGCAAGGGTTTCTAAAAAGCTGCCGATAAGATCTATCGCCCGATCGCTGGACTGTGCGCTGTCATAGAGATCGCCCGCCAAGAGCACCACGTCAACCGCGCGATCCTCGCAGAGTTTTACAACCTGGGCGAGCGCAGACTTAAGCTCTTCTTCCATGGAGTATCCGCGCACCCGTTTACCCGCATGAAGATCTGAAAGATGTAGCAACCGCATAGCCGCCCCTGCCCTCGATGTTTTTTGTCACTGTACACTAATTCGCTCTTGAATGGAACAGATGTTCTGATATCTTGTAGGTGCGGTGACGATCGGGCGCCTTACCCCATTCACCGCGCCACTAGAAGAAAAGTCCTGTTCTAATAGGTGGTATTTAAAGCTATGTTTGTCTTCAGGTACCCTTCATGCCTTAAGACACTCACCTATTCAAGGAGCAAACCATGGCAGAGTCCATCCGCAAGGTAAATGTCATCGGGCATTTAAATCCCGATACGGACAGTATTTGTTCCGCCATCTCCTACGCTTACCTCAAAAACGCGCTGGGTCCTAAAATCTTTGAGCCCCGCCGCTGCGGCAACATCAATCGTGAGACTGCATTCGTGTTGAAGCGCTGGGGTGCCGAGGAGCCGGAACTCATCACCTCGGTGCGCCCTCAAATCAAGGACCTCGAGTACCAAAAGCAAAAGGGCATCAACGGCGAGATGTCGCTTTATGCCGCTTGGAACCTTATGCGCGAAGAGCACCAGGACACCCTCTGCATCACTGATGAGAACGAGGACCTGCGCGGCCTGGTCACCGTAAAAGACATCGCCAACGCCAATATGGCCATCTTCGACACCGATGTCTTGGCAACCGCTCGCACCAGCTACCGTAATGTGATCGAGACCCTCAACGGCGAAATGGTGTTGGGCAATCCTGATGACGTCATCACCAGCGGCCGCGTCTTTGTAGGCACCAGCCCTGAGATGATGGAAGACACTATCGAAGAGGGCGATATCGTCCTTGTCACCAACCGCTATGAGACCCAGCACTACGCGGTGGGAAGCGGCGCTGCCTGCCTCATCATCTGCTGCGACGCCCCTGTGACTCGCGCGCTTAAGAGTTCTGCCGAGCACCATGGCTGCCGCATCATCACCACCCCTTATGATACCTACGCAGCCACCCGCCTGATCTGCATGTCTATGCCGGTGCGCTCCATCATGCTCGACCACGACCTCGTCGAGTTCTCCGTCAATACCACCGTGGAAGACGTCCGCAAGGTCATGAGCTCTACCCGCCACCGCTTCTTCCCTGTCATCAATGAAGAGGGCCATTTTGACGGTGTCATTACCTCTGCCAACCTCTTCGACATCAAGCGCAAACATGTCATCTTGGTAGACCACAACGAGGTCTCCCAGGCGGTAGACGGCCTGTCTCATGCCATCATTCTTGAAATCATCGACCACCATCGCATTGGCTCGATCGAAACCTCTGCCCCCGCACTCTTCCGCAACCAGCCGGTTGGCTGCACCTGCACCATCGTCAAGCAGATGTATGACGAGAACGGCGTCACTCCTCCGCCACACATCGCAGGTCTCATGCTCTCGGCTATCCTCTCCGACACACTCACCTTCCGCTCCCCTACCTGCACGGATCAAGACCGTATTGCAGCCCAGGAACTGGCTGGTATCGTAGGGGTAGACATCGATGCCTATGCAGATGAGATGTTTGAAGCCGGCGCAGACCTCACTGGCCGTACCGCTGACGAAGTCTTCCACGGCGACTTCAAAGTCTTCTCTCGAGGCAGCGCACGCTTTGGCGTAGGCCAAGGCAGCTACATGACCGAGACCAGCCGCCGCGCCGCAGAGGACCTGCTGCGCCCCTATCTGGCTGACGCAGCTAAGAACGAGGATCTTCCCATCATTTTGTATATGTTTACCGATGTGAAGACCCAGACCACAGATCTGCTTTATTACGGCGAGGGCGCCGAGGCTGTCATCAAGGCCGCTTTTGGTGTCGAGCCTGAAGAAGGCATGGCCGTGCTACCTGGCGTCGTAAGCCGCAAGAAGCAAATGATCCCGCCTCTCATGAACGCCTTCGAGCGTCTCTCGGAGGAGTAATTCGAGACGGGGCGACATTAAAGGAAGGCCCATGGAGACTTTTGGCACTCTGCACCTGCCGCCCTATAGCAAGATCACCACCTTCCCCGATCTTCTGGGTCAGGAGCCCTCTTCGGAGGGCTCCGCCCTCTCTGATGGACTGGCATTACTAGAGCCATCGAGCCGCTCATGGAACGAATGCGGGTGGAACTGGGCTCAGATAGATCCTGCTTCGGCCCATCCTCGTGCCCCTAGATGGGGTTATTTGATTCGCCTTCTGGATGGCGGCCACGTCAAAATCTATGGCTGTATAGGGCCAAACGGCGAGTTTTGGCCCTGTGAAAAACCCCAGAACGAGCCTCCTACCAAGGCACCCTTTATGCGCGTGGTTCCAGAAGGCAGAGGCAGAAGGGGCACCATCACCGCAGACCTCAAAGATGCTCCTCCCTTTGCCTACTGGGAGGCCACCGGGCGCCACAAATACAAGCTCACCAAACTCCCTGAGAGGTTCAACGGCGCCCTTACCTCACCTGATGCACCTGAGCTGGATCTCTGTGAGCTCATCGCCCTTGCAAGCGCCTGCTTTGTAACTCTCTACGAAACTTCTGATGAGTCAGAGGAAGACATCCAGGAAGCATTCTCACTGGACGTTCTCACCAAAAGCCCGCTGCCAGATGCCCTGGACCGCCTCCTTGAAGCCAGTGATTCAACCGATCCCCTAGCTCGTTATAGCGCCCGTATCCTAGCGCGATCAGGAGCAAAGTTCCTGCGTCCGCTGGCAGCCAAATACGACTGCACTATCGTGAGGCTTCCCACTTCCAACCTCTGGTGGATCCGCATGCCCTCTGACCTTCCTTTGGAGGATCGCCGCCAGTTCCTCAAAGTAGAAAGCGCTATCAACCGCATCCAGCTCATCTTGGACAATGAGAGCGCACTGGCTTCCAAAGACGAAGACTATATTCAATCCTTTGATGTCTACAAAAACACGGTGGGACTTTTAAACCTCATTGAGACTCATAGACTCAGTACCACCTCTGATGAGAATCCGCTGCGTACCGTACAAGGTTTCAGCGCCCCCAAGGGCTCCGAATGGGATGCGCGCACACGTATCTCTCAATCTTGCGAGCGATTCCCCTTCTTCACGAGGCTGGAATACCGCTGCGATATCGATATCAAACTAGGCGTAGCTACCTTCGAATATGCAGTGCCGGACCCTGACCTCATGCCTACTCCCTCAGAGAACGGTACAGGTACCACAAAACAGGACCTTGCCAATCTCTGTGGCATCTATCTCGCCGCATTCCTTGCAAGCACTGCCTTTGAGTCCAACGTCTGCATCCTGAATTGCGTGGTCAATGGGTTCGCCGGCTCATTAGGCGGAGAGTGCACCATGTCCTTCTCCTTCGCCCGCAGCGCTTTTGAGTCCCAGACGCTCGCAGCCCTTGAGAGTTGCCATTCCAACACCAAGCCAAAAGATGTCGCAACCACTCTTGGCCAGGTTGCTCGATTCTCAGGCCAAAACCAGCCTGTAGAGCCCTTCCGTGTTGAGGGGCTCACTTCTCGGCGTCGCGACCCCTCAGAAGACCAGCGAGAACTCCCCGACCATCTCAAGGGCTTGTTGCGTGCCGATCGCGTCTGCGAGCTTGAGGTAAATCGCGATTTTTATCCTGACGCCACCCGGCAAGTGGATCAGATTGTCGAGGAAGAAAAAGACAGCCCCGTGGTGGCCATCATGCGCCTGGAAACCCTGGCTGCCGAGGTGCTGGAAGCCTATGAAAAAGACTATGGCGCCCAAGAGGGCTTGGTGCCCCTCTATTGCGACGGCTACTATGCCCGCATGACCATCCATAACGCCCCTCCAGGAGGCACGCTTCTCACGGGCATCGATGCGCTCAAAGATCCGCTGGCGCTTTCTCCAGAGCGTACGGCAGATCCTCATAAGCTTCGCTACTTCCGCGTGCCGGACGCCTACTTCGCCGCCAAGTACTCTTTGAGCAATCGCTATCGCGACCTCGATGACTACCCCAGCGCTTTATCCATCCTCGACCAGCTTATCGCCATTGCCCCTAGCTCCAGCCGCCCTCGTCTGCAGCGTGCGGTGGTGCTAGGCGACATGCAAGATTGGGCGGCTACCATAGAGGCCATCATCGACACACTCAAGGTGGCTCCTGATCTGGCGCTTTTCCCCTACTGTTTCTATCGCATGGCCTATGCCTATTGGCATCTTGGGCAACATGATCTTGCAGCGGCTTGCTATACCTTGGCCCAGCGAGATCCAGACATCAGCGATCAAGCCCAGCACGAGCTCTTTGCCATGCAGGCGGAGACCCATATCGAGCTCCCCGACGTAGCCGAGGCTTCCCGCCGCCTCCAAGCCCAAGGCATCCCGCTGGTACCTGTGGCTTCTGCCTCTGAGATCCTGGCGCAATCCACCATCTCCCTGGTAGAGTGCGACGTTCCCCTTATGGCTTGGACCGGCACCTTCATCCTAGGGGACCGCATGTATAACGACGCCTTGGCAGGAGTAGGCCGCTCTCTGCTCGACGGCACGCCCAGTGCCTATGCCTAAATGTGAGAGCCGCTCAATCCTCCTCGCGCGCCGTATTTGGCATTCTGCCGAGAAACGCCCCTCCTCTCACGCTTGGCCCCTACGGTTGAAGCACACCGGAAGAGTCGGAGCTTCTCGGCAGAAGCCTTAATAAACCTGAACCGGCTAGAAGGAAAGTCTGGGGCATTTTAGGGAATTCTTCTTCAAGCACTGTTGCTCGAGACGGCCGGCACGCCTGTCTCCAAAACAAAGGAAGTCCCATGTCGCAGGATCCTAAGAAAATTGCCGAGCAAAGCAAGGGCCTTTGGGCCGAGTTCAAAGAGTTTATCTCCCGCGGATCGGTGATCGACCTCGCAGTAGGCATGATCATTGGCGCTGCGTTTACTGCCATCGTAAGCTCGCTGGTAAACGATGTGGTCATGCCCCTCATCGGCGTCATTATCGGCGGCATTGACTTCTCTGGCATTCAAACCCAGGTGGGCGGCGCCACCATCATGTGGGGCAACTTCATCCAGGCAATCATCAACTTCTTGCTTATCGCCCTGGTGGTCTTCCTCATGGTGAAGGCTATCAACACTGCCCACGATGTGATGACCAAAAAGAACGTCGAGGAGCTCGAGGAGGCTACCGCCGAGCCCACTCCTGAGGACAAGCAGCTGCAGCTGCTTGAGGAGATCCGCGACGCGCTGGTAAATCGCGAGTAATTTGCAGAGCGGCACCTGCAAACAGAGGCATGTCTGCCCAAAGGGCGGATGTGCCTCTGTTTGAGACACTCCTTGGCAACAGGAAGGCCTACAGGGATTGCAGCTTGGCCCCTGGTTTCCGTTAAAGATTAAAGAAGCATGTCCCCTGTGTTCAAACCCATGCTCACTGCAGATTCATAGAGAAGCTGGCTGGTGACAGGATCGGGCGGCTCCACCCCATCTTTGACGGCCAAGATATTGTCTACCACCACGTTGCCCATGCGCTCGCTGGACTCATAAGTGTTACCTGCGACATGCGGGGTTACCAGCACATTCTCATAGTCATAATAGGGTTGATGGATAGGCGGCTCCCTATCGAAGACGTCCGTGGCGAAGCCCCTGAGCCTTCCCTCTAGGAGCGCCTTGTTTAGGGCGTCATGGCGGACGATGCCAGCACGCGCAGTATTTATGAGAATTGCAGAATCCTTCATCATTCGAAGCTCGCGTGCGCCTATAAGGTTTCGAGTCCCGTCGTTAAGAGGGGTATGGATGGTCACCACGTCTGAGCGTCGAAGCAGATCATTCAATGTTGTATATATTACGCCATAGATAGTCGGCTCGTTTCTCTGCACGATATCGTAACCAAGGATATCCATGCCAAAACCCATGGCGCGCCTGGCTACCGCACTTCCGATCTGCCCTACGCCCACAATGCCGATAGTCTTGCCATAGAGGCTCGTCCCTGCGATCTTGTCCCATCCTCCGCTGCGCGTGGATATGATCATCTGCGAGATGTGACGCTCTAGGTCGAGGATCAGGCCCATGGTGAAGTCGGCCGTCTCCTCGCGGTTGGTCGCCGGAGCGTAGGTCACTTGGATATTGCGGGCTCGAGCCTCAGCAAGATCGACACCGTCAAAGCCCACGCCATAGCGAGCAATGATGCGCAATTTCCTAAGACGTTTTATCACGCTGGCAGGAAGGGGATCATTGCCCAGGATTATCGCACGGGCATCTCCTGCGAACTCCACCATCTCACCCTTGGTAAGCGGGCGACCATAGGGGTTAAGTCGCACCTCGCACCCCGCCTCTTCCAGGCGACGCACCGGGCCTTCTGCGAATCGGCCGAACGTGACAGCACTCGAAGCTACGACCCACTTTGACGTACGAGACACGATTGCTCCCACCATTCCATTAGCTGCTCTGAGGGCATTTTAGAGCAAGCAGGCGGCTCGAGGCTTCTCTGGCCATCGAACCGCCCGCGATTTACACGGCAGGTTGTCTCATACCTGGCTATGCCCAGTTAAGCAAACGCTGGGGATTCGCCCTCACCATGGCGTCAAAGGCTTCCTCGCCAATACAAGCCGTCAACTCTTTTTTGAGATCCGTAAGGATGTAGGCGAGGCCTGGCTTTCCCCCATAGGCAGGCCAATACTCCTTCTTGCCCATATCTCCAGCCAAACAAAGCCTGTCGCCAACACCTATCTCCACAAGCTCCTTGATCATTGACACGCGTTCGTGATCGCGACCGTCGAGGTCTCTCCCTACATGGTCGAGACTCACATAGGCTCCAGTGTTGCAAATAGCCGCAATATAGGCAGCGTTCAATGTCAGGTCCACATGGGAGAGACAGACGTGGCTTGGGTCCATCCCTTCGGCCTCAATAAGAGCCAGCTGCTCTAAGGCCATGGTGCCTTTGTCACAATGAGTGATCATGGGCATATGATGCTCAACGGCAACCCTGGTGCAGATTTTGATCGCTCGACGTTCGCGGTCTGTGATGGTATTCAGGCTTGTGCCCACCTTGACAGCTGCTGGCTTGATGCGGTGAGTGCCAATGCCGTCCTCGATCTCATCTGCCACCACCCCGGCTATCTCGTCATCGGATAGCTTGTCAAACCATGTGGGAAGATGCTCCTCCTTATGAAGTCCAGTCACACAGAGAATGTGGCATCCTGTACGCGTGGCCATAACCTTTAAGGCCTCGGTATTTCGACCAAAGTTGAGTGGGGAAAGCTCCACAATGGTCGATCCCCCCGCAGCCATGAAGCTCTCGATCTCCTCCACACCGCGGTCCACGTCATCCAAGGTGTAGGGATAGAAGGCGGGCAGCTCGTTGGGCTTCACATAGAGGTGCTCATGAATGTAGGTGGTGCCAAGCTCGGCAACATCTACCGGCCCCAAAACCGTATTGACCATGGCTGCTACCACTCGGCAATGGTGCCGTCGTAATTCTTCCAGGCGGGATTGCGCCACACGAGACCTTCGGCAGAGATTTGGCGGATCTTCTCCTCGTCCATGACGAGGCCCAGGCCAGGCTTATCGGGAATCTGCACGTAGCCGTCCTCAAACTCAAAAACCTCCTTGTTCTCGATGAAATCAAGGATGTCGAAGCCCTGGTTGTAGTGGATGCCAAAGCTCTGCTCTTGAATGAACACGTTGGGAGTGCAGGCATCCACCTGAAGGGTGGCCGCCAACGCAATGGGACCATAGGGGGCATGGGGCGCAGCGGCCATATCGTAGGCCTCGGCCATGGCACAGATCTTGCGAGTCTCAAGGATGCCACCACACATGGCCACATCGGGCTGGATGATGTCGATAGCGCCCTGTTGGAACAGCGTCTTGTACTCCCAGCGGCTATAAAGCCGCTCGCCGGTAGCCAGAGGCACGGCCACCTCGTTGGCGATCTTGTCGAAGACCTCCCAGTTTTCAGGCAACACTACCTCCTCCAAGAACATGGGATGGTAAGGCTCGAGCGCCTTGGCGAGCACCTTGGCCATGGGCTTGTGCACGCGGCCATGAAAGTCGATTCCCACCTCGATGTCGTCGCCGCATACTTCGCGAATGGAGGCAATGCGGTCGACCACCGCCTTCACCTTGTCATAGGTGTCAACGTAATGAAGCTCCTCTGTGGCATTCATCTTGACCGCCTGGAATCCGCGGTCAAGACGACTCTTAGCTTGCTCGGCCACATCGGAAGGACGATCTCCGCCAATCCAGGAGTACACGCGAATGCGATCGCGGGCAGCGCCGCCAAGGAGCTCGTAAACAGGCACACCAAAGGCTTTTCCCTTGATGTCCCAGAGGGCCATCTCGATTCCAGAGACGATGGTGCCGTTGATGGGGCCGCCACGGAAGAAGGAGCGGTGCAGCTCTTGCCAGAGACGCTCGATCTCGAAGGGGTTGCGACCCACGATGCGCTCGGCCAGCTCCTTGGCGCCCTCTACCACCGTGCGAGTCTTGGTGCCAGAGATAAGCTCACCCCATCCAGAAATGCCTTCATCGGTGTTTACCTTGATAAAGATCCAGCGGGGTTTGACTTCAAAGAGCTCCACACCGGTAATTTTCATATCTATCCCCTGTTTCCAGAAGGGCCCAGAGGACAGCTCCTCTGGGCCAGATGAACAAATCTATTACGCGAACAGGCCACCCAAAAGGGAGAGCACATAACCGATGAGGTGAGTACCTGCATCCTCGGTGCTAATGAGCTCCATGCCTTCGGGAAGGACAAATCCACCGGTAAGCGCAAGCTCAGTGTGAACGGGAGCCATGGCAGTGCCGATAAGCAGTACGGCTGCGGTAATAAGGGTTGCCGACAGGATGCCACGAACAATGTTGCCCTTTCCAAAGGCGCAGGGCCACGCGGCCAGCCACATGGCCTGATATGCGATGTCGGCCACAGGAAGGAGCTTGTTGCCAGGCAAGAAAGCCGCAAGCACTAGAGTAATGGGCACCATGATGATGCCTACAGTGATGACGGAATCATCAGCCACGGTCAGAGCGGCATCGACGCCCATGGTGAAGTTGGCATCGGGGAATTTCTTGGACAGGGTGTTTTTGACGGCGTCGGCGAAGGGGAGCAGGCCCTGCATGAGGATCTGCATCATCTTAGGGGTCAACACCATGGTGGCCGAGGTGCTCATGGCCACGATCATGATCTGCTCCACAGGATCGCCGGCAAGAATGCTGATAAGGGCGCCAAAGATAAGGCCCATGAACATAGGCTCACCCACAAAACCGAAGCGCTCTTGAATGCCTGCGGGAGAGGCATTGACGTTCTTGAGACCAGGGATAATACCCCAAAGCTTATCGAGGAAGAAGGCGACAGGAGCCCAGCACACCGAGTTGGACGTAGGGAAGTTCACGCCTTCCAGCTCGAAGTAATCCTCCACCACAGGAGTGGTCCAGTCGGCCAGCTTGAAGGAGATAATGGCGTCGATAGCCGCAGCCACAAGCGCGATCCAGGGATTGCCGCCAGTGGCGTACCATACAAGAGCGCCCGTGAAGATGTAGTGGTTGTAGGACCAGAAGTCCACCATGACCGTGCGGGTCTGCTTGATGAGAAGCATCACCACGTTCACGCCGAGAATAACGAAAACCACCGGAGCTGCCAGAGGGAACGACCAGGTAGCAGCGGCGCGAGCCGGCCAGCCTACATCCATAATGGACGTCTGGATGCCCCAGTTGGCAACCATGGCCTGAACGCTACCGGCCACTTGACCTACAAACCAGTTGATGACGATATTGACGCCTGCAAAACCTACGCCCACGAGGAGGGCGGATTTCAAAAGGGTGTTCATCTTCACGCGGAAGATCAGGCCTAGGATAAAGATGATGATAGGCATCATGCACATGGGGCCGAGCGACGCGAACGTCTGCAAGGCGGTAATCACGATCTCCATGGAACAAGCCTCCTAATGCGTATGCACTCTTATCTCTTGACGTTATTTCTTGAGCTCTTCTGCAATCTTGTCGAGCACAGCTTGCTCACCAACACCGGTAATGAAAGCAGTGCCTTTCACGATGGGCACATCAGTCTCGACACCCTTGAGCTTGCCAGTGGGAACGATGAGATCCACGTGGTTGGTAGCAAGATTGCCAAGCACCTCAGAGAACTTGCACTGAATGAAGTTGGGCTCAGGGGCGCCGATGGCCTTCGCCACTTCCTTGATCTTCTCTACCGCAACCGTAGAAGTGATCATTGATGAAGCGCAGCATACGATGACGGTTTTCTTCTCCATAATGCCTTTCCTCTCCTAATTAAAAATATCGACTACTTCATCTACGTTCGAAGCGTTCAGGGCTTTTTTGAGCGTGTCTTGGTCTTGGATAACACCCATGATTTTTTGAAGCGCATCTATCTGCTTCTCGGGCTTGTCAAACAAGCTCAGCACTACCACGGATACCTGCACCTGCTCGTCAGGGTCTTCCATGTTCTTCCAGGCCACTGGATTGGCGAGCGTTGCCACCACGAGCTTGGTAGCGCGGGCGTACTGAGGATCGGTGTGAGGAATAGCTGCGCAGATCTCACCCAGTTCAAGCCCGGTGGGATAGTTGTCTTCGCGCTCCAACAGGCTTTCCTCATAGCCAGGAACAATGGTCTTTTGAGCGGTCAAGTGCTCACAGAGCTGATGTATGACCTCTTCCTCGCTTGACGCCTTAAGCCCTAGCAGTGCGTCTTCAGGAGAAACACGAAACGTTGTCACAGCTACCACCTCACCCTTTTCTCCAGCTCTGCCAGGGATCGCGCAATGCCTTCCCCATTGTGTGTGGCTACATCTTCTGGGTTAAAGCAGCCTGAACCAATACCTGCATAGGATGCACCCGCATCAAAGTAGTCTTGGACGTTCTGGGCGTTGATGCCGCCCACCACCATGAGGGGCAGAGGACCAAGTGGAGCAGCCAGATCTTTGAGGTAGGCAGGCCCTAGGCGGCTGGCAGGAAAGACCTTCACGATATCTGCCCCCATGTCAAACATAGTGGCAATCTCTGTGGGGCTGAACCCCGAAGGGACCGAGATGACGCCTGCATCCTTAGCCACATCGATAATCCCCTGAGAAAAGCCCACGGGCGAAAGCAAGAATGAAGAGCCTGCATCGATAGCTGCATGAGCTTGCTCCACGGTGCGCACCGTGCCGGCGCCAATAGACAGCTCGTCGCCAAACTCATCGTTGAGCGCACGAATGGTATCCAAGGCGTCATCAGTGACCAGCGACACTTCCATGGACCTAACTCGACTCTTGGTCATCTGGGCTGCAATGATTCGAGCTGCCTTCAGAGGGACACGCCTGAGGATCACCGTCACTTTGGGGAACGCCACGTTCTGACCAATCACTCTCTCCTCCTTCGATGTCGTATTTTTTTCTGTTAATAAGATTAGAGCACATGTATTCTACACATTCAATAGAAGGGGTCAATTCCTGTCCGTTAGTTTTATTACTGAATCTATCAGTTGGTATTTACGCAGGTATTTTGCTTATTAGATATTATTCAGTCATTCATGATCACTTATGTAGGAACTATGTACTAACTGTCATGCTAGTTATGGTATGTATATTTTTTTTTCTTTTATGTATAGATTTTATTTTTGAATATCTACTGCACAACCCGTTCCCCATGACACAAGCCAGTCCCTCGGCACAGAAAAGCGGCACGAAAGCTCACTGAGAACCTCCGTGCCGCCTGATGCCAGCACGCTCTATGTCGCTCCCATGCCAAAGAGGGCCCCAGAGCCATTGCCTTAAAGTCATCCTCGGACTAACTCCGCGCTACTGCTCGTCACCCTTCTCTTGAGAGCCACACATATCTACAAGGCCGCTCAGGCGCCTATATACAGCGTCGCTATCCTTGGCCAGCTCTGACTGGAGGCGGCCGGAAAGCTGGGGCTCGCGATCGGCCAGGCTCTCGTAGCGGCGCATCTTGGCCAAGAAGGGCTTGAGCGGCTTGGAAGGTGCGGGAGAGTCAACGGTCAATGGGTCTTCTCCTTGAACGCTCTTGCGTGGGTCGAAGCGCCAAAGCGGCCAGTAGCCGGTTTGGGTGGCCTCGCGCATGATGCCTGTGACAGAGGACATGCCGCCTTCGATCTGCCAGCTGATGCAGGGGCAAAGGGCGATGACCACGCTGGGGCCGTCGTAGGAGTCTGCCTCGTGGAGAGCCTGGATGAGCTGGTTCATATCGGCGCCAAAAGACACATGGGCCACATAGACGTAGCCGTACTGGGTGAGCATGAGGCCCAAATCTTTCTTGGGCGTGCGCTTGCCGTTATAGGTGAAACCGGTCACCGCGCCCAGCTGGGTGGCCTTGCTCATCTCACCGCCGGTGTTGGAGTAGCCCTCGGTGTCGAGCACCAGCACATTGATGTTCTCGCCAGAGGCCACTACCTCGTCCAGTCCCCCATAGCCAATGTCGTAAGCCCAGCCATCGCCGCCCACGGCCCAGACACTCTTCTTGCCAAACATCTCCTTGTAGTCCAGGACCTCAGCGGCCAACGAACGCTCGTCAAGTCCCTGCGCTGCGCCAGAGGCAGCCGATGGATGAGGTCCATCGGCGTAGGGTTCGAGCTTCTCGGCAATGGCGACGCCCAAGGGATAGGCGGCGTCGGGATCGTCTTTGGAGGAGAGCCAGGTAGACATGAGGTCGCGAGTCTCGGGATCGAAGGCCTTCTGGGAGAGGGCAGAGTTGACGCATTGGGCCAAGTGGTCTCGGCGGATCTTGACGCCCTTGGCGATGCCGTAGCCGTACTCGCCGTTGTCCTCGAACAGGGAGTTGCCCCAGGCAGGGCCGTGACCTGCGGCATTTGTGGCATAAGGGATGGCCGGCATGTAGGCGCCCCAGATGGAGGAGCAGCCGGTGGCGTTGGCCATAATGAGGCGGTCGCCAAAGATCTGGGTGAGCAGCTTCACATGGGGAGTCTCGCCGCAGCCGGCGCAGCAGCTGGAGAACTGCAGGAGCGGAGGCTGGAGTTGGGTGCCCACCACCGAGGTCGTAGGCATGAGGTCTGTCTTGAGCGAGATGGACCCCTGACAAAACTCCAGAGCCTCTTTTTGGGTCTCAAGCTGGGTTTCCAGGGGCTGCAGGCTCAGGGCATGACCGGGACAGCGATAGACGCAGCTGCCGCACCCCACGCAATCCTCGGGGAAGACCTGGATGCGGAAGTTCAAGCCTTTGAGGTCTGGATGGCGGGCAGGCTTTGTGTCGAAGCCCTCTGGGGCACCGGAAAGCTCCTGGTCTGTGGCCACAAAGGGTCGAATGGCGGCATGGGGGCACACGAAGGAGCACTGGGTGCACTGAATGCATTTGTCAGCATCCCAAAGGGGGACGTTCACCGCCACAGTGCGCTTCTCCAGCGCAGTGGTGCCCAGAGGGGTGAAGCCATCGGGAGTGAGGGCACTTACAGGCAAATCGTCGCCTTTGAGCTCCTCCATGGGCCAGAAGACGTCTTTGACGTAGGCGCTCTGAATGCGGTCGGCCTGCTCTTGGGCCTGAGTGAGGGGGCCTTGGGTGTCGGTAGCCCAACTAGCGGGATAGTCGATGGCCACCAGCGAATCCAGGGCTTGTTGGACCGCCTGGATGTCGGCGTCCACCACCTTGGAGCCCTTGGCAGCATAGACCTGAGCGATATCTTTCTTAAGGGCGTCCAGGAAGCGGTCGTAGTCCATAAGGCTCGAAAGCTTGAGGTAGACGCACTCCATGATGAGGTTGATCTTGCCGCCCAGGCCGCATTTCTCGGCCAGAGAAGTGGCGTCTACGGCGTAGAGCTTCGCATGCTTTTTGGCCAGTGCCTGCCTGAGCTCGGCGGGCACCTGACGCTCCCAGTCTTGCGGAGTAGTCCAAGGCGCATTGATCACAAAGGTGCCACCCTCCTTGAGGCGGCTGGCCATGGGATAGCCGCGGCGCACATAGATGGACTTGTGACAGGCCACGTAGTCTGCATTATCAATCAAGTAAGGAGCCTGGATGGGGGCATCGTCCAAACGCAGGTAGCAAATGGTGAGACCGCCGGACTTCTTGGAGTCAAACCAGCTGTATTCCTGCACGTAGATGCCCTGCTCCTTGGAGAGGATGCGCGCCGCCTGCTTGGAGGCGCCCACCGTGCCGTCGGAGCCAAAGCCATAGAACACGGCCTGGGACTTGGGCGCCTTGCCCACCTGGAAGGGTTCGCCCACCGGCAGCGACAGATAGGTGACGTCATCGGTGATTCCTACCGAGAAACGCTCCTTGGGCGAGCTGGAATCCATGTTGTCGAAGACAGCCTTGACTTGGGCCGGAGTGAAATCCTTGGAAGACAATCCATAGCGGCCGCCAAAGACCTTGATGGCACGTCCGCTTGAAAGCACTGCCAGCGCCACGTCTTCGAAGAGAGGCTCGCCTAGGCTGCCAGGCTCTTTGGTGCGGTCCAGCACCGAGATGCACTCCACCGTCTGAGGCAACGCATCCATAAGGTGAGCCCCGGAGAAGGGGCGATAGAGCCGCACGGCAACCACACCCACTTTGTGGCCTTCATCCTGCAGCTGCGCCACGGTTTGGGCCACCACCTGGGCCGACGAGGCCATGGTCACAATCACATGGGTAGCGTCCGGCGCACCGATATAGTCAAAGAGATGATACTGGCGGCCGGACAGCTTTGCCAGCTTGTCCATGTTGGCCTGCACCAACGCCGGCAGCTTGTCATAATAGGGGTTGGCAGCCTCGCGATTTTGGAAATAGATGTCAGGGTTTTGAGCGGTGCCACGCACCTGTGGGCGCTCGGGCTCCAGGCAACGCTGCCTAAAGGCGCGCACCTTATCCCAATCTACCAGTGGCTTCATGGCCTCAGGGTCGACGGTCTCGATGGTCTCGATGGCATCCGAGGTGCGGAAGCCGTCAAAGAAGTGCACAAAGGGCACCGATCCGTCGATGGCCGACAAGTGCGCCACCCAGGACAAGTCCATGCATTCCTGCACCGTAGCGCTGGCCAACATGGCTAGACCCGTTGCCCTGATGGCCATGATGTCTTGATGGTCGCCAAAGATCGACAGAGCATGAGCCGAAAGCGAGCGGCACGTCACATGGAGCACACCCGGCAAAAGCTCGCCCGAGAGCTTATAGAGACTGGGAATCATGAGCATGAGGCCCTGGGATGCGGTAAACGTCGAGGTAAGGGCCCCTCCTGCCAGAGCACCGTGCAGAGCGCCGGCCACGCCCTTCTCGGACTGCATCTCTTTGACCTCCACCGGTGACCCAAAGAAATTGAGGCGGCCGTCGCACGCCCAGCGTTCCACCGTCTCTGCCATCCGCGAGGCCGGCGTGATGGGATAGATGAAGGCCGCATCCGAGAGCGCATAGGCCGCCTGAGCCGCTGCCGTCATGCCATCCATAGCCTGAAGCTGGGATTTTGTCGTAGTCGACGATGCAGACGCAGGGGTAGACGGAGTTTGTGCCATGGTGCCTCCCAAGAAATGCGCGGACGCAATGAGTGCCTTCTGTCGGTCTATACCCCCAAGAAGCCCCATCCCAAGGCATGCGCCTGCCTGCATGGGTAAAAAGGAATCTACGGATATATGGGAGGTGAGTGTGGGCTCCGCGATTCGCCAGAAGACTGCCCAACTGCAGGGACGGATGGCTCGCTACGACTGGGTACAAGGACGACGCAGACTGGCCTTTGCCCTGGTCTGCGGCCTGCTCTGCGGCCTTGCGAACATTGTGTTGTGCCGCAGCGTCTCCTGGATAGGCGAGCTTTGGCGCGCATTCCCCTGGATGAGCGCCCTTTTGCCTGCGCTAGGGTTGCTGGAAATCGCGCTCTACCGAGCATTGCGCCTTCCCATGAACCTCACCCCTGGATTTGACGGCCTCATCAACTCTATGAAGTCCCGGCGACGCTTTCCCGTCCGAGAAGGGATTGCCGTCTTTCTCGGCACGCTGACGTCTCTTGCGGGAGGCGCCTCCGTGGGGCCGGATTCTGCCTCCAAGCATCTGGGGGCCTCGGTAGGGACGCTGCTGCTTCCCTGGTTCTCCCTGGAAGAAGATGACGGTGAGCCTGCCTGGGCTTGGGCGTGCGCCTGTGGCTTGACAGCGTGTTTCTCGGCACTGCTCTGTGCGCCGCTGGGCGTCTTTGCCTACCTGGTCGAGCATCTTCACGCCCACCGCATCGCCCTGCGCCATCTGCCCACCGTCTTGCTTTCTTGCTTGATTGGCGCCGCATTCGCGCGCCCCCTGGATTTGCAGATCGCCACCCCCTTTGTGGGTGTGCAGGGGGCCACTCCTGTGGATCTGTGGGCCGTCTGCCTGGTAGCCGTGGCGTGCGCGGTTGCAGGCGCCTGCTTTGGCGCCGGAGTGCGCTGCTTGGAGCGGGTGCGCGACAAGCTGGGGCGCTCCCCTGCGAAGTGTCTGCTCACAGGGGCGGTGCTGGTCACGCTGGCGCTCCTTCTCATCCCCAAGCTCGCCACCTGGGCCGGCCTGGGAACCCAACTGATGATGCCAGCTCTCGCTCATGCGGAGCCTAGCTGGGGCTTTGCCTATAAGCTGCTGCTCACCATCGTATGTTTGGGCTTTGGCCTGAGGGGTGGCGAAGTGACCGTCATGTTTGTGGTGGGGGCGCTTCTCGGCTCCTCTATCGCGGGCCTTTTGGGAGCCAGTCCCTTGATCTGCGGCGCCCTCGCCATGGTGGCGCTCTACGGCGTGGCGCTGGACTCCCCTATCTCGGGCATGCTTATTGGCTGCGAGTTCTTTGGCTGGGGGTTTGCGCCCTGGATCGTTCCCTGCGTAGCTGCAGCCTACGGCTTGAGAAGGGGCATCGGGCGACTTTTCCCCTTCCGGCCGCGTACTCTGTAGCTTTTCGTTGCGCCCATGAGATGCTTTTTCGCGTGGCCTGAAACGATGGACGGATGCTGGCGGAGCGTATGCCAGCCTGATGGATGCTGGCTGGGCACATGCGGGCTGGGCACATGCGGGATGATACGGCGTGAGATTCGTTATTCGGACCCCTTTTTACGAAAAACCGGGCATTTTTTACGTGCGCAAGGCAACATTCTTGTTATAAGAAGGGTTTCGGCACTGGGGCTTTGCAAAGCCCCAGTGCCGAAACTGCACTAATAACGAATTGGATGCCAAAACGGATGCGATGACGACAGCCGTCAAAGGCTGCCCAACAATGGGCCGCCGGATACCTGCTCCCTTAGTGGAACATGGAGCACAGAACAGGCATGAGCCACACCCACAGAATGCAGGTGGCGGCAAAGCCCACGGTAGAGACGGCCACCGAGTTGGCGCCTTCCTTCACATAGATGTTGTAGCGGCTCGAGATGATGATGCCGGAGAACGCAGGAGGCAGGGCCACTGCCATGCAGAGCATGGAGATCTTCGCAGGGTCGGAGCCCATTCCCAACAGAAAGCCCGCGGCCACGATGACCGCGGGGGTGAGAATCAGGCGGAAGAACGTGTTCCAGATGACCTCTTTGTTGATGCCCAGGCTTACGGTAGAGAGCGCCAGACCAGCGGACAGCACGGCGACGCCGGAGTTTGCCTTGGCGATAAGGTCGAAGCAGGGGTCCAGCGCATCGGGAACGCGCACACCCAGAAGCACCAGCGCCACGGCCAGCAGCGGCGCCGCCGCCACGGGCTTCTTCACCGCATTGACGATGGCGGCGAGGTTCTGGTTCTTGATGACATGCTTCTTGCCATGGCCGCGTTCCTCGGCACGAATGACGTCGATCTCCTTGCGGATGCCATGCTCCTTCTCGGCCTTGCGGGCCTCCTCGTCGGTTACCGGGGCGCCCTCAGGCGTAGGCGCCGGTGCGACAGCGGCCACGGTTTTGGCAGGGGCAGCCACCGCAGCAGCGGAGCCGTTGGAAGAGGCTGCAGACTGCTTGGCCACCTTGTCGCGCAGCTCGCTCTGGCCCTTGTTGATGAGGTAGAAGCCCAGGGGGATGGTCACAGCATTTACCACGATGGACACGATGCCAATAACCAGGTTGGTGGTGACGTCGTTGCCGTAGATGGGGTCGAGCACTGCGAATCCCAGAAAACCGATGGTGGGCGAGCCTGCGATCATGGCGCAGATGGCTGCTTCCTGGGTGGTGTGATGGAACAGCTTCTTGCACAGCCAGTAGCTGAGCATGAACATTCCGGTGACGCCCACCAAAGACAGGATGGTAAGCATGAGGTCGGAGGCGAGCATCTCGCGCGTAGCCTTGACGATGGACACAAAGAGGGCCGCAGGCAGGGCGATGTCCAGCACTACCTTGTTAAGACCCTGACGCTGGTCGTCATCAAAATAGTGAACGCGGCCGCAGATGTATCCCAAAGCCATGATCACCAAGATAGGGATGATGTCGTTGACGATGATCTTGATCATAAAGGGGCTTTTCTCTTAAGAGGGGCCGCCCGCCTTGACAGGCGGCCTCCTCACTGACAGATCGCGTGGCATGCGCCAAGTTATTGCTGGGCAGGCTTCTCTTGCACCAACTTTCCGTCAACAACCTCTTCATTGAGGTCTTCACACTCGCCGGTAGCCAGCGGGCCAAAGATGGGCTTGGGGTTGAGGTTGCCGATGTGGCCGGACTCCTTGCCGGCATGGATGGAGAGCTGCACATGAATGAAGGCCGGCTTGCCCGAGGCCAGAGCCTCGGTGAGGTCTGCCTCTACCTCGGCAGGGGTGGTGGCGTAGTAGCCTTTGGCGCCGAAGGCCTCGCCCACCTTCTCATAGTGAGCCGTGGCATCCAAGGTCAGGGGGCTGGGATCTCCAGAGTCGCCCAGATCCTCGAAGTCGCCGCGGTAGATGCCGCCGTTGTTGAGGACGATGGTGACGATAGGCAGGTTGAAGCGGGTGGCAGTCTCGACCTCGAGAGGTGCGAAGCCATAGGCAGAGTCTCCGGAGATAGACACCACGGGCTTGCCAGTGGTCACAGCCGTACCGATGGCGTAGGGCATGGCCACGCCCATGACGCCCCAGGTGCCGCAGTCCAAACGATGGCGGGGCAGGTACATGTTCACGATGTCGCGGCAGTCGTCCAGGGTGTTGGCGCCGTCGTTGGTAAGATAGACGTCGTGGTTCTTGTCCAGCACGCGCTTGATGGCGCCCAGGGCGTTCTGATGGGTCATGGGCACGGTGTCTGCAGTCTCAGCGCCGCCAAAGCGCTCGTTGTTTTTCTTGGCGTCGGCCGCCAGCAGGTCCAGCCACTCCTGGCTTGCCTGCACCTTGTGGGTGGCCAGGCCGTCCACCAGCTGGCCCATGACGGTCTTCGCATCGCCCAACAGCGGGCAGTCGATAGGACGGGCATTGCCGAATTCAGACTCATCGATATCGATCTGTATGAACTTGACGTTGGGATTGTACTTCTTGCCTTTGCCGTAGCCCAACATCCAGTTGAGGCGAGCGCCCACCAGCAGGATGACGTCTGCCGTGCGCATGGCAAGGCCGCGGCAGGAAGCGGTGGAGTGGGGGTCGTCATCGGGGATGAGGCCCTTAGCCATGGACATGGGCTGGAAGGGGATGTTGGTCTTGTCGACAAACGCAGCCAACTCCTCCTCAGCACGGCCCAGAACTGCGCCCTTGCCAATGATGATCCAGGGGTTCTTGGCGCCCTCCAGAAGCTCCAGCGCCTTCTCCACCATGGCGGGATCGGCTGCCTGGGCAGGGGCGAGGTTTTGGGCAGGGACGAGGATCTTCTCGGCAACGGACTTCTCGATGGTCTGACCCATGAGGTCGTCGGGGAGGTCTACATAGACGCCGCCAGGACGGCCCGCCATAGCGGTGCGGATGGCGCGCTCGATGCCCAGAGGGATGTCCTCGATCTTGTCGATGCGGAAGGAGTCTTTGGCGAAGGGCACAGCGTAAGCGCGCTGGTCGAGGCCCTCGTACTCGCCCTCCTCCAGATCCACCGTATGGCGCACCGAGGAACCGGCCAGCTGGATGCAGGGCCAGCCATTCTCGGTCGCCTCTTTAAGGGAAGCGAGGCCGTTGAGGAAACCGGGAGCAGAAACGGTAAGGAACACGCCGGGACGGCCGGTAAGGAAGCCCTCGGCAGCAGCAGCGTTTCCTGCATCTGCCTCATGGCGCATACCGATGTATTTGACGCCCTTGGCCTGGGCAATGCGGGCGAAGTCGGTGACGGGGATGCCAACCACGCCATACATGTTCTTCACACCATTGGCAATGATGGTGTCTGCCAAAAAATGCATGCCGTCGGTAAGGTCTTGAGTGGAAGTGGTAGGTGTGGTGCCAGTGGTCACAACAGCCTCCTTCGAAGTAGTGAACAGGTGACGCAACCGGCAGCACGCGCGAGCCGACTGCACGCTCTAAGAAGGACGCTGAGCCCCTGAATACAAGGCCCAGCCGCCCCTAGATGAGCTCTTTCATCGCATTACGTCTCTTCCCATTAATCCGATCTCCTCACACCAACTTGACCGCCCACGCACAAAATCATCGGTCGGCGAGATGTTTCACAAGCTCACGCCCAACGCTAATTTCAGATTCCTTTTATATGTGCCAATACCTTTTTATTTTCATGCGGGTTTATTTGTTTTGATTGTTTATTTATTCTCCCTTGCCGAGAAACCCTTCCCCACCTCCGGCGGCTTTTTGCCCTGTGGCTCCAGTTGGCCTGAGCCCCTAAGCTGACGGCGGATGGCGGACAAATGACCGCCATGGGCGCAACAGCCCTGCTCGACAGTGAAGATTTTGGCGGCGGCTCCGTGCCGCAGGGTTGCGCGAATGGTTGTGGGGTAAGAGTGCCTGTGAACACTCATCGCACCATGAAGGCTTTTTGGTGGGGGTCCCTACCCCCATGAAGCTCGTCTGTCCTCCTTGGAATGAAAGGATTTTCATGGCTGACACCACCAATACTGCGCCGCTTGCCGGCATCAAAGTCATCGACTGGACCCAGGTTCAGTCCGGCCCCTCCTGCACCCAGATCCTCGCCTGGCTAGGCGCAGAGGTCATCAAGCTGGAGAAGGTCCACGGCGGCGACCCCACCCGCAACGAGATGAACGACGTCGACGGCTCGTACTCTCTGTACTATCTGCAGCTGAACGCCAACAAGAAGTCCATCACCCTGGATATGAAGGACGATGCTGCCAAGAAGATCCTCACCGACCTCCTCAAGGACGCCGACGTGTTTGTAGAGAACATTGGCCCCGGTGACGTGGAGAAGCTGGGCTTTGGCTGGAAGCAAGTGCACACCATCAACCCTAAGTGCATCATGGCCTCCCTCAAGGGCTTCAACCAGGGCAGCCGCTTTGCCCACGTGAAGGCCTTCGAGCCCGTGGCCCAGTGCGCTGGCGGTGCCGCTTCGACCACCGGTTGGAACGAGGGCGACTTCAACGTGCCTACCCAGTCCGGCGCCGCCCTGGGCGACTCCAACACCGGTATGCACCTTTGCATCGGCATCCTCGCCGCCCTTATGCAGCGCGAGCACACCGGCGAGGGCACCTATGTCTATCAGTCCATGCAAAACGCCGTGCTCAACCTTTGCCGCATCAAGCTGCGCGACCAGCTCATCCTAGACCGCCTGCATCAGCTGAGCTACTACGCCTGCTACCCCGGCTACAAGTGGGGCAAGGCGATTCCTCGCGCCGAGAACGCCGAGGGCGGCCTGGTTCTGGGCTGGTGCTACCGCGCCAAGGGCTGGGAGACCGACCCCAACGCCTACGTGTACATCGTGATTCAGCAGTCGCCCAAGGGCTTCGAGGAGTTCTGCAACGCCATGGGCTTTGAGGACTGGCTCACCGACCCCAAGTTCAACACTGCAAACGCACGCGATGAGCACAAGAAGGAGATCTACGAGCGCGTCGAGCAGTTCACCATGCAGTACGACAAGGGCACCCTCACCAAGATGCTTGGCGAGAAGGGCGTGCCCGTAGGCCCCGTCCTGGATTGGAACGAGCTGGAGAACGACCCCGACCTCAACACCGACGGCACCATCATCACCATCGATCAGGATGAGGCTCGCGGTTCCTTCAAGACCATCGGCCTGCCCTTCAGCCTCTCCAACTACAAGCCCGACTACAAGCGCGCCCCCAACCTGGGCGAGAACAACGCCGAGATCCTCAAGGGTCTGGGCTACACCGACGAGCAGATCACCCAGCTCGAGCAGGCTGGCGTCATTGGCTCCAACAACGGCGTCAAGGCCGACCTGGTAGCTGCTCCTGCCGCCGACGCTGCTTCCAAGTAGCCCGCTGCTACAGAGTTGGTGTTGCAACGCAGCTACTGCGTCCTGCTCAGCCATTGTGTCCTGCAGTGCAGCTGCCGCATCTTGCTGCGCAGACATTGTGCTGAAAGCTTTTTAGAGGTGCCCCACCTAGCGATGGGGCACCTCTTGTTGTGGGTCTTAGGGGCAATGCGATTCGGCCGACGGATAACGACTTCTCAGGCAGCCAAACCACTCCCCCTGCTGGCTATGCACCCTTGGATACGACGCAGTCTCAGAGGTCCCAAAAGAAAGACCATATAGGGCAGCCGCGTTCTTCTTAGGGCCTTAAAAGAACATCCAGAGGGAGCAGCTGTTCTCCTAGGCGCTCTAAGAGAACGGTTATGTGAGCCTCCTGTTCTCCTAAGCAGCCAGATAGAACCCATTCTGTTCTATTTGGCTGCCTAGGAGTCCACTATCGCTTGAAGAGCGCTTGAAGAGCGTTCTATTTGGAGTCTAATAGCCATCCCAGCTTTGCAAGTTGTTCTCCTAGATACTCATCTAGCACATCGAGATCCGCTCAAGATCGAGTTGCGAGGCAAAATAATACCCGCAGCTACTGCCCTGCTACCAGATAGTCTGCAGGTGCATGAGTCGCCACGCCAAATCGTGCCGTTTTATTTGTGCATCTCCTGACCAATCAAACTCGCGCTCTAGATAGTTGGTTATTTTTGCAAAAGCCAGATTGCGCCTTGTGTCATCTCGCATGGTGCTTCTGTCCACTGTTATCGTTCGCAATCCCATTCGGTCATAAGCATCTCTGCGGTTGCGATCGTTTTGGGCTTGAGCTTCAGTCTGATCGTGTTCTTGATAACTGTCGTACTCAACCACAAGGCCCTTTTCGAGCCATGCTAAATCCGGAGTTATTCTTCGCTGGCCCCTGAACAAAGCCCTCGCATCACCAGGCAGGGGCATGGATTTGTTCATTGCTGGAAGCGGCAAGCCACATCCTCCCATGTTCTGGGGCAGGCAGAGCGCCAATTGCAGCACCGCTTCCATGGGAGAGTGCGCGCCAGGCGAAACGTATCCGAGTGCTTTTTGCAGTTGCACGCCGCCTCTCACCGAGGGAAGCGACACCAGCATAGTTTCAACCTCTTCTTTACAGCATAGGGGTACAGAGCGATATTGAATCACCCCGCCCAAGTCCGGGCGCACTAAAAAATCGCTCCACATTTGCGCCAGCAGATCGGCTACCCCCAATATATCCAACCTGCGCGCGCGTATAAGAGGATATGCCGCAGGGCTCACCACATAAATTGGTTCTCCGCTGTTAGCGGCCATTGGCGTTTTGCACAAAAACCCATGCATATCGCCTTGTGGCGCTACGTGACATTTGATAGATCCGCGACCACCATGCTGACAGCAAGGTGACACCATCAGATGCACTGGCACCGACCGCCCCTCCGGCAACCCCAGCAGCGCCCGGGTGTAGGACTCCCAGCTTTTCCACCAAACAAGACCGCGCACCATCGAGGCCACAGCCGAAGAGGCCCGTGCGCCCTCGATGACGCGGATGGCCTCAGCTTGCGGGACGGGGATGAGAGGCGCTCCTGAGGCATAGACGGTCCAAGCGCTTATGTCAGTCAAAATCACTTCCATGGGCGCACCCTAGCAGGAGCGTCTGACAAATTTCTGACCATTCTCTTACCAAAATCTGTCAAGTTTTAGGCTCCTGGATGCTCATCCGACCCTCTATCAGCACCTCCTATCCTTGCCGAGAAACTCCCCCATCCCTACCTCATCTTCTCCGTCGCTGAATCATCACAACAATAGGTGGACACTCCCCTGAGCGCCCACCTATTGCGCACCTATCGTCAGTAATCGCTCTATGGATCTGCAGCACTTCTTAGGTCCGCAGCGGCCCCTACCCGCATCACTCGCTGCGAAGCACCACCGCGGGATCCTTCTTGGCAGCAAGGCGTGCCGGAATAAAGCCGGCAACAAACGTCAGCAGCACCGAGATTCCCACCAACAGCAATGCGTCATAGGGCGGAAGATAGGCAATGTTAGCCGCGCCATAGCTCTTATAAATCATGTCACTAATGGGGATGTTGAGCAGCATCGTCACCACCACGCCCATGACGCCCGACATCAATCCTTCGATAAAAGTCTCAGCGTTGAAGATGCGCGTGATATCGCCTTTCGAGGCACCAAGCGCGCGCAAAATGCCAATCTCCTTGGTGCGCTCCAATACCGAGATGTAGGTGATGATTGCAATCATGATTGAACTGACCACTAGCGAGATCGATACGAAGGCCAGCAGCACGGCAGTAATGATGTCGACGATCTCGGTGATGGAGCGAGTCATGAGCCCCACCATATCGGTATAAGTGATCTGATCTTCTTCTGAGGCCTGCGCGTTGTACTCGTTGATAAAATCCTGGACCTTTTGCTTGCTCTCGAAGTCTTTGGGGTAAAACGTGATGGCGTAAGGATCGTCCTCGGTTGCATAACCGAGTTGCGTCATCACCGCATCATAGCTGTTGGCAACAGCAGGATTCATCGAGGCTGCGAGCGATTCCAAATCCAGCGAACCCAACTGTGCGCCAAAGAGCGCCATGAGGTCTTCCTGGCTCATGGACGAAAGATACTGGCGAACAAGATCTTCCATCTGGCCAGAACCCATCGCCTGCGCAAGATACTGACGCATAAGCTCATCAGTATCCATACCGGCCAGATAGCGTTTCATGAGCGTCTCCGGATCCATGGACCCCAGGTATTGCTGCATGTATTGCTTCATCAACGCTTCGGTGTCTATGGAATCGATATAGTCCTGCAGATACTTTTGTGCCTCTTCCTCCAATCGCTTGGAAGCCTCAGCTTGCAGCTGATCCACCTGCTCGCGGGTAATCACCCCTGCATTAATCAAATCGTCAATTGTTACCTCGTTGCCCTGCAGAGCCGAGGCCAAAAGCGCCCTTTGCTCCGGCGTCAGCTGAGCGAGCGCCTGCAAAATAGCAGCCGTGGCGGCGTCGGTCTGCTGCGCGGGAATCGCCGCGAACGCCGCAGTGTACACGCAGTCGGCTTCCACCGCAGGTAGCGGCGTTCCCGCAGGATAGAGCAGCGACTCCCCCTCAGAGCGCCAGCCCAAAAAGACATAGGTGGTGTTGCCGTCGCCGGCATGGGTGGGCGTCGAGGGCACTGCCGAGGCAGGAATCTGCTGGCCCTGAGCCACCTCCACAGGCCCGCTCAGCACGGTGCCGTCCCAGTTCTTAAACGTTACCGAGAAAGTCGTGGCATCAGGAGTTGTGTCACCGGGGGTGGTCCCACCGTCATCAGGAGCCGCATCGCCAGGAGCCGCGCTGGCACCGGCACCGGAAGTTGTGTCGTCGGGAGTCGCAGCATCTACCGTCATCAAACCCGGAACATCGGCAGGAGTCGCCAGATCCAGCTGAAGCCACTGTCCTGGCCGCGTCGCCAGGGCCTGGGGACTGCCGTGCATCGCAGACTCAGGCGTCTTGTAGCTGGAGTAGCTCATCATGCCACTCATCATGTTGCCGTAGAGGGAGTCGATAGAGCTCATGGCTTGCTCGGAGTCAGAGCCAAACTCCTTTCCGGTAAGCACGTTTTTCTCGGGATTGGAAAGCTGGGCTTTGACTACGGGAGTCTGGGCGGCTCGGTCCATGAGTTCATCGGTGAGCGCTCCGGTATAGACCACGCCAGAGGTATAGCTGGCAGACTCTTTGGCTTTGAGGACGCCGGCGATGTGCACCTGATAGCCGTCGCCTGCGTCGAGAGCCTCTTTCATGAAGGCGTCGTCGGACTCCATGTCCTCATAGATTTCGCCGTTGGCGCGGTAGAGTTGGGAGGGAGAGAAGACCGTGTATTCACGGTTCAAGATGGTGCGGTAGTCAAATGTCTCGGTGGGGTCGTCGATGTCAGTGCCGTTTTGAGCGGCGTCCACCACCTGCTGCATGCGGTCCATGTCCATGAGGCCCAGGGTGTAGAGGTAGAAGTCGCTGATGCGGTTGTCCTCGTCGACGACCAAGGCCACCTCGTTGGCTTCCTGGGGCCAATCGCCGGCCACCAACTCATAGTGATCCTCGCGAAGAACGGGGCTGTCTACCAGCTGCTTCCATTCGGTGGAGATGCCGCTGGTTTGAGAAAGCGCCATGGAGGCATAGCCGCCCTGCTCTTGAATGAGAGAGCGCGGACTCACCAGCACAGGATCGCCCTGGGAGTCTTTGCGCCACACCTGGGGATTCACGTCGTAGGAGTAGGCAATATCGGTGACGGCGTCGTCGATCTCTCCTCGATGGGCCTCGATCCAAGTGCGGAAGGCCCCTAGATTATTGGTCTTCACCATGGAATCTAGATCGCGGTAGATCGATCCCACCAAGTTGTCAGAGGTCACCTCGCCGGGGTCAGCAGGTTGCCCGGCATCGTCGCCAGGCCCCTTGTCACCCGAGGCAGCCTCAGAGCCATCAGCTGACTCGCCACCCATAAGGCTGTTCTCCTCTACGCGGCCCTGGCGATAGGACTGGACGTTGGCCATATCAAAGGAGCTACGGTCGATCTGCAGAGGATAGCTGCCCATGACATCGGTCTCGAGCTTGTTGATGTAGTCGTTCATCCCACTGGATAGCGACAGGATCAACGCGATGCCAATGATGCCGATAGCGCCCGCGAAGGCCGTCAAAAAGGCGCGGCCTTTCTTGGTGCGCAGGTTGTTGGCCGAAAGCCCCAGCGCCGCCGCAAAGGGCAGGTGGGTATGGGGCGGCTTCTGGTAGACAGGCTCGTCTGCCAGCTCTGCAGCCGTGGGTGGGTTGGAATCAGAGACCACCGACCCGTCGGAGAGGCGCACAGTGCGGGTGGCGTACTTCTCGGCAAGCTCTGGGTTGTGGGTCACCATGATCACCAGGCGGTCCTGAGCGATCTGGGCCAGCAGGTCCATGATCTGCACGGAGGTCTTGGAATCCAGGGCGCCGGTGGGCTCGTCAGCCAAGATGATGCCCGGATCGTTCACGATAGCGCGGGCAATGGCCACGCGCTGCATCTGGCCGCCGCTCATCATGGTGGGCTTCTTATGCAGCTGATCGCCCAGTCCCACACGCTCGAGGGCCTTGGTGGCGCGGCGGGTGCGCTCGGCCTTGGGAACACCGTCGAGCACCAGGGCCAGCTCGACGTTGGAGAGCACCGACTGGTGAGGAATGATGTTGTAGCTCTGGAACACAAAGCCAATGGAGTGGTTGCGGTAGGCGTCCCAATCGGCGTCCGAGTAGTCCTTCGTGGAGCGGCCGTCGATACGCAGGTCGCCCGAGGTGTACTTGTCGAGGCCGCCAATGATGTTGAGCAGCGTGGTCTTGCCGCATCCCGAGGGGCCCAAAACAGCCACGAACTCGCTCTGGCGAAAGCTCAACGACACGTCATTAAGGGCCACTACCTCGCCCTCCGCCATGGGATAGCGCTTAGAGATATGAGCAAGCTCCAGCATGGAATCCTCCTGAGGGTCAACAGTGCAAACGCCGAGGGACTTGCACAGCAAGGAGCCTGTGCCGTGCCAGCGTCCAGGCTCCCGCACTTCTCGCAAGGCTTGGGCGATGCCGAGAAACGCCTTCCTTTAAGGGTCCCCTTCATTGGTTTCTAGTAACAACAAAAGGGTCCCAGGTTTTAAAACCCGGGACCCTCAACTGCTTACTGATATTCCACTAGGTCGATGTCTTGGCGTCGATGTGGAGGTGTACGCCTTGCAGTGACCTTGGAATAGACCGAACTATGTACCAAAGGCAACAGCGGTTAGTCTTCCATAGCCACGCGGCGCACATCGCTATCTTGTCCGTCGTCCATGCGAATGACCGCAGGCTCTTGCTCTGTTTCCTGCCCGGTGCTGCGGCGGGCAGCACGAACTTTGAGCGAACGCGGGGTGCGCAAGCTGGTGACGCAGCGCTCCAAGCGATCCACCGCATCAAGGTTGATGGAGTAGTGGGTCCACTTGCCCTTGCGCTTGGCAACGACAATGCCCGCCCCAATAAGAACCTTCATGTGGTGAGAGAGAGTGGACTGCGCGATATCTAGGCGGTCGAGCAGGGAACTCGCCGTCACACCAGGATTGCGTGCAATGCAACGAACGATTTCGACGCGGTTTTCATCTGCTAGAGCTTTAAAGATGGCAGCACTATCAATGCTCTTCATGGCTCCTCCAGCGCCTACGAAAAGATGGAACGATAGTTAGTATCTATAATGCATCCACTAGCGACGTTTGTCTATACGTAATTCCTAACCAGTTTGAAACGCGCCAAACATATCGATGAACGCGCGTTGTTCCAATTCCTACATCCTAAAGTCAGGGGCAATTTAGCGCTAACTGTTGATGAATCCCCTAAAAAACTGTGGAGTTTTTCTTTTATATCGTTACTTAACAATATCTTTGAAAACCGTTTTCCCGCTGCATCTGTCGCTAAGAATATTACTGGTTGCATAGCCCCTGACGCACAGTCTACGATTTCGTGAGCATCTATAGTGCATAACACTATGATGAAGCTCAATATATTATGCAAATATACCCGCTAATTCCCCTTATTTTGCTTCCACGAGATAATGCCTGAATACACCCTTAGTAAACACATGCTAATCTATTTGAATTTATATTCTATATATATCAATTTCTTCTTTATTATTTGTATCAGGTTGCGTTCAACGTGTAATAAGAGACACTATAAAAAATAATTATTTTTCATCATTGTTATAGCTGCCTGCAGGCTACCGTACAGGAAAACGCCCGAAAGCCCTCTCTAAAGGGCCATGGTAAGTGCGCATTGGGCAACCCATTTACGGACGTTTTACTACCGTTCACCCAAGTTGAGGATAACTGAACGTTGCAATGGTGCTGCCTGACGAATTCTGAAGCGTCACATTGCACTCCAGTGACCGGCCAGCGATCACCTGATGAAGCGCCACCACATAAATGGCAAGACTCGCAGCATTTTGGCCTTGGTTGCCCATATCGTCTTTGGCGCAGGTGAAGGTGATCTGAGTGAGGTCGTCGTTGTAGTCCACCGCCACAATCTGGGGATAGTCTCGGGAGCCAGGAATGGCGTCGAGCACTTTGCAGGTGGAGACCAGACTGTCTTCACAAAAGCGCTCGTAGTTGCCGTCACTCATGGTAACCAGATAATTGCCCTCGCCGTCACGCTCCACATCGGAGCCACCATAGCTTTCCAGCTGGGAAATGGCGCTCTTCTCGTCCTTGGAGCCAAAGAAGGCTTGCGGCACGGTAAACCGCCTGCCGGCAGTGGTCTGTTGGGAAACCTGCCCCGAGCTTGCAGAGCCAGCCGTGGCATCGCAGCCCACCAGCGCCAATGGGCTGGCGCAAAGGGCCGCGATCGCCACTGCGCAAAGCAGCTTGGGAGCCAATGCGTTTCTCAAAAGTGCCATACCGCTCCTAGAACAGTTCTTCGCAGCGCCCCGAAAACGAGGCCGCCGATTCCCCAAAAGCTCTCATCAATTAGCCATATCTATGGTAATTATCGCCTGCACGCAAAGAGCGGGTACCATTCGGTACACATCGAGAGGACAAAACTTACGCGCCCCAAAGGCGAAACTCTCAGAGAGGATCCACCTATGGCCGACATGCTCGACTACCTGGACTGGTTTGGCGACATCTCTTTGGCAGAAGTGCCCTTTAACGAGGTAGACAATGCTATCTTGTCCCAGCTTGCCTACTGCGCCCTCGAGGGTGTGGTGCCTAGCGTAGAGGAAGGCGGCGCCATCTCCATGGCCCAAGCCGACGTCCGCTATCGCCAGCTTCACGACAAAGAGTCTATCTATGGCTCCGCCGGGGTCATCTCGCCCTACACCGCCCTTTTGCCGGGGCGCCTAGGAGCCAGCAAACGCTTTGGAAACGCCCGGCTCTCAAATCTCTATTCTCACTTGGATGCCGAAAGCGCCGAGCAGTTTTGCGCCTTTCACATCGCGCTAGATGACGGTTCTACCTATGTCACCTTCCGCGGCACCGACGACACCTTGGTAGGCTGGCGCGAAGACTTCGAGATGACCTACGGCACCGTGGCCTCTCAGCGCTCTGCGGTAGACTACCTCAACGCCACCTGCGCCTCCACCTCGGGCCCCCTTATGGTAGGAGGCCACTCCAAAGGCGGCAACCTGGCCATTTACGGAGCCGCCCTCTGTGCCACGCCCATCCAAGACCGCATCGCCCGCGTGTGGAACAACGACGGCCCGGGCTTTGACAAAGGGGTTCTCGCTGCCGAGAAGCTCTCAGCCATCCAGGAAAGAATCTCCACCTTTATCCCCGTGTTCGACGTGGTGGGGCAGCTCTTATCGGTAACTCAAGACGCCAAGATCGTGGAGAGCGACGCCACGGGAATCATGCAGCACTCGGCCATGAGCTGGCAGGTGAGAGGGCCGCGGTTTGTAGCGGCAAGCCCTCAGGAGCTCTTGCCTGCAGCCAAAAGCCTCAACCAGGCCTTCGACCGCTGGCTCAGCGAGACCACCGATCAGGAGCGCAAGCATGTCTTCACTGCGTTCTTCGACGCGCTGGCGGCCATCCCGGTGACCACGCTTTCTGATCTTATGAGCGGCGATCCTGCGATCTTGGCCGCCGTGACCGAGAAGCTGGTAAACGCCGACCCCAAGACCCGCGATTACATCATGGACTTGCTGGGCGTGCTGGCCGGCGGCTACATGCAGGAGCGGGTGACCACTGTGGCCCAGATGACCCAGGACACGGTGGCGGCCATGATAGACAACCCCATGAACCGCCGAGGTGCGCCCCAGATGGACGAGACGGAGCCCTTAAGCCCCGAGGAGCTGCGCCGCTACCGCCGCTACCTGGGACGCGAGCAGGCCTGGGAAAACGTGGCCAAGCTTTTGGGGACGCGGGCTTCTCGGCTTAAAAAGGGATGCGCGGTGGCGGCTGGCGCGCTGGGTGCAGGGGCGCTCATCTCGGCTATTGTGCGCAGGCGTCAAGGCTAGCCCCGCTGGCCCAGGATCCTTTTGCGCGTCTGGGCCAACAGCCCCAGCTGCTAGCTTTGGGTGCGGGCGCTGTTGTCCACATGCATGGTCATAGTTTGGAAGCGGTGCTGCATATAGGCGTTGTCGTAGTGCTCGGCGCAAAAGCGCTCCACCTGGTTGGTCACCGGCACGCCGGCTTCGCGCAGGTACCAGCAGTCCAGCGTGGTGAGGGTGGCGGCCCCGTCAAAGAGGATGAGCACCGCACAGATGGCCGTGAGGCTGTAGCGCCAGCCCCAGGGGATCTTCTTGATGAAGTAGAGCATCACCGGCAACAGCAGCTTGACCCAAATGAGCCCCAAGACGCCCCAGCAGCACATATAGAAGAAGTTGGTGCGTCCGTCGATGTTCAAGAAGGTGCCAGAGTAATTCCAGGCGGTCACGCCAAAGGCGTACTGCATAAACCAGCTGGTAAAGAACTCAAAAGCTCCGCCGATAAGGGCGCTCACCAAAAAGATGACCGCCACCGGCTTGTTGTGAAAATGATTGAGGGCGATGGTCATGAGGCAGGCGCCGAAGCCATAGATGGGCGAGAAGGGGCCCCAGAGCATGCCGGCGCGGTCCATCCACCAGTGATTGCCAATGTAGAAGTAGAGGGTCTCCACCACAAGGCCGATGACAGACGCGATGACGAAGATCCAAAAGAGATTGAAGAAGTTAAGGGTGATGTAGCCGGTACCCGGACGCTTGCCCGGGGTGTTGGTGCGCTCGTCGGAGGAGAAGATCATGGCGCGCAGCGACTCGGACTCAGTGCGGCGGTTGGCGCGCTCTAGCGCCAGCTCGGGATCCCAATAGGAGTGCAGCGAGATAAGCAGAGCCGCATCGAGGGCGAAGATCACCAAAAACGAGGTCATGCCAAAGACCATCACATGGCACAGGATGGCGCCGGTGAGCACCGCCAGGCTGGCTTCGCACAGCTGGAGCCTGAAGCGCGTCTCCCCTTCCCACATGCGAAAGGCAAGGATAGCCAGCAGGGCGGCAAGCGCCAGAATGCACACGGACTCGGCCACAAAGATGGACACTGTGAGCATGAGGTTAGCGTGGTCGCCCGAGGAAAGATCGGTGAAGGCCACCACAGCCGCGCTGGCAAACAGCGGGATCAAAAAGACCGCGGCCACCAGACACAGCACAGCATAGATGGCGGTGGAGCGCGACAGGTTGTGCCCCAGCACTTCCACATAGCTGGGCAGATGCAAGCCCTTGGAGGTAAGGATGCCAGCCCCCGCAGCCTCGGTCTCTGCCGCAGTGGGACGAGGCCCCTGCAGCCGAGAAGCCCGCACCTTCGCGGCCGGCGCTTTGGCGGGGGCCTCAGAGGCGCTCTGGGGCTGTGAGGGGGTGACTACGGGCGCAGAGGAGGCCGCCGCTTTCTGAGCGTCCTGTGGCTTTGTTGCGTTGGCTGTGTGGCCCCGCAAGGACTCTGAGGGCTGAGCCTCTGCGTCGAGCTGGGCTTCCAGTGCCTCCTCATCCACCACTGGGCCAAAGAAGGCATCCATGGTCTCGTCGTAGCGAGTACGGCCTATCTGGCGATCGATTTTGCGGCGCTGGCGCACCAGTTTTGCCTGCTGGTCGCCCAGCTCGCGGATCTGGTGCTCCAAGGCGTCGCGCTGCCGCTTGAGATCGTGGATATGGCTGGCGTCTGCCTTCATGGCAGCCTGAGCCTCGACCTGGGAGGCTTGACCCTTCCCCGCCCGGAGGGAATGCTTTATATGATGATGACGAATCGTCATGAGGCACCTGCTCACAGTGGGTTGCAGTCATAGTTCGGGGGGAGTATTCCCCTTCTCGCTGACTGCATCCACTGAAGCGGCCTTGAAGACAGCTCATAAAAAGTTTGAAAGACTCTTCAAGCCCTTATCAGAGGCGCCCGGACACCGTGCGCCTCTGCTTTGACAATCTATGCGATTAGCACTCATCGGACTCGCGGGCCACCTGCTCAGCCGCCTCGCTGATGGCATTGAGCATAGCCACGATCTTATCGGCATCGTCCTCGCCTACGCGCTCTGCCACAGCACCCACAATGTCCAAGATCTTGGCATGTTGGCGCTCGTAGATGTTGGAGCCGGGACGCAGCGTGGTAAAGACGCGGCGGCGGTCCACATCCGAGCGCTCCCGCTTGATAATGCCCTTGGCCTCCATGGAAGAGAGCGTGCGGTTCATCTGCGATTTGAGCATATGAGACTCGTTGCATAGATCCGTGGCAGTGAGCTTGTGACCAGGATTCTCTACCTCGTTCTTCATGAGAATGTTGCAGATGACCGCCTCGTTATATCGAAGCTCCTGGAACTGTTGGACCTGCGCGACGCTCGCGGTGACCCTAAGCCAGGCCGCTAACATCCGTTCTTTGTCTTCCTTAGTCAAGGCCATAGCTAGCACCCTATCGTCGTTAATAAGTTATCATACTTAACAGGTTAGATGCTATATTTTGGCACCTAGTTGCCGTAGGTGTAGCGTGTCACAAACTGGGGTTTTCCGCAACCGTTCAGATTTATTTTCAGTAATATTTAGTTTTAAATAATAAGGGATCTTGACCACAAAACAAGATCCTTTAGGGAAAAACCGCTGTTCAGGCCTACTGTATTTTAACGGACAAAATATGGTTGTTTTTAGGACCACGCCACATTTTCTCTGCCGGCTCCCAGCTCAAAATGACGCTTAACAATGCCTGCATCAACACTGGAAAACGGACCGGGGACCACGTTAAGGTGCACGGTGCCTCCGCGATACTCCACCCGGAAGCCCTGGCGGTTAAGGGCAGTAGGCGCCAGCTGCGCCGCCCACATGCCTCGCTCGAACCAGCTGGGGGCCTCCCCCACTACACTGGAGAGCTGCTCCACCGACTTCACCGGATGAGTCTTGCCCTCACCTTTGCCGTAGCCAATGGCGATGACGCATACGAGCTCCTGCCCAGGCTCCACATAGCGAAGCGCAGCCCTATGCGAAAAGGTGGCCCCTACCCAGCAGGTATTGAGGCCTTGCATCTGCGCTTCGAGCACCAACTGCTCGCCCCAATAGCCCACGGCCTCGCCCAAGCCTGCACCTTTGGGGCCTGCGCACACGATGACGTTGTCGACGCCGGAGAACTTGCCGTAGCTGGCAAGCAGGTTCGAGAACACAGAGGGATCGTCCACCACCAGCGAAAACGCCAGCCCGCTCTCCTCGTTGACGGTGCCGATAAGCTCCCTGAGCAGGTCGGCTGTGGCAGGCTCGATGGGCCGCGACTCGTAGGACCTCACCGAATGGCGCTGCGCGATGGCGTCCATAATGTTCATGGCATTCACTCCTCAAAGGCGCTTGGGCCCGTAGTTGCCGAGAAGGACACCCCTCCTAGAAGCCCAAGCTCAGCTATTTGAAGTGTGTTATACCCAGCCTAAACCCCTAAGCCCGCCTTAAGTTCGCTCGCGGGACAGCGATTCCAAGAACGCCTGCGCCCGGGTGACCATGGGGCCGTCGGCGGCGTTGCGAGGATCGCAACCATCGCCGTTGAGCACCAGCAAAGGAACACCCGCCTCATCGAAAGCCTTCTCGGCTAGACCGGCCATGCCCAAGGTTTGCTTGCATCCCCAATGCCCAAAGACCACTGCGCCGTCTGCTGCTGCCTCTTGAGCCATCTTAAGAGCCGCCTCTACGCGGCGGGCAGCCGGGCCGTTGGAGGTGTTTCCTACCAGGCGACGGGCCATGAAGTCGAAGGGATCCTGAGGATCCAGCTGGTCTGCCAGATGCAGCACGTCATAGGCCATGTCGTTGCCCACCAGCTCAGCCGACTGGGCCTCATCAAAGATCTGGCCCATGGAGTGCTGCCAGTTGGGCAGAGTGTGGATCCAAAAGATGCGAGGGGGCGCCGGGTTCCCAGCGGCGGCGGCAGGGCTTCTCGGCGACAAGGCTTGTGCAGCCAGAAGATCGTCTAGATAAGTTTCGGCAGCCTGGGTGCCCAGCAGCACGTGGGTGCACACCAAAAGGCAAAGCTCGGAGGTGAGGGTCATGGGCAGGGTGGAGGAGGCTCGGCGAGAGGCGAAGAGCTTGGCTTTGGCCAGCGTGCGCTGCGAGCGTTCGCAGATCTCCTGAAGCTTGCCCAGGTCGAGCTTGGCATGGAAGGTCTCTTCGAGCTGGTGAGCCAGCTGGCGCAGCTGAGAGGCGATATAGTCGATGTTTTGCTGCGTGAACTCCTGAGGCACGTCCAGCGTGAAGTGGGGCGAGGCGGCATGGGCGGCGAAGGAGCGGAAGCTCACCTGATTGGCGTCGCAGGCCAGGGTAGTGTTGGCGATGAAGGCAGGGGCGGGCAGCACGCCGGTGGACTCCATGCCTAGCATGAGCTTGTGATAGCTGCAAAAGCTCTCAGGGACGCCTGAGGACTCCGCCGACTCGCAAAAGACCTCTGCGCAGGAGGTGCAGGCCACATAAACTGAGATGCCCTCGGGAAACATGGGGGTGGCCCCCAGGGCATAGAGCAGTTCGCAGGGCATGAAGATGTTTACTACACAGGCCCGCTCGGGATGGCGCATGCCATCCACGATCATCGAAGCCACCGCGCCGTTGCAGCGGTCTTGGGCAGCGATCGTGCCGCCGGGATAAGTCAAGCGCCCTTTGAGAGCAACCGCACTATAAGCGCAGGTCAAAAGTGTGCGTGCGCGCACCGGAGAGCGACGGGCAGCACGCTCTACCACCGACCCAAACAGCCGCACGGGATCCATAAGTGCCCCTCCAAGGTTTTCCTCGCAGCGCCAGTCTGCGCACAGCAGCTGCAGAGCAACCCCGCGCCATGCCCAGCATATCTTGCGCCATCCCACCTCTATGCCCCGGCCGCGCCAGTCGATGGTGTGCTAATCCAGACGAGTCGTCTTCCGAGGGTCTAGAAGCGAGAGTGATTAGGGTATCACTCAAACAATGAACATTCGTCGATGGGAGATTTTCCATGGCCACTGATACGCCGACCCCTGAGTCCGGCACCCAGGACTCCAATGGCACCCTTTGCTCCCCGGTCACAGAGGCCGAGGTAGCACCCTACAAAGATAGCGATGGCACCGTGCACGACCCCGGCTTCATCCCCGCCATCCCCCGCGAGCCTCAGGTCAAAGAGGCCATGGATGATGACGATGAGTCCGTCTACCCCAACTACATCGAGCCCGAGAGCCCTGAGGCCAAGCAGTTTGACGGCCCAGTTCCCCCTTCTGTGAACCCCGATGCCCCTGCTGCCGAGAAGCCCGCCCCCTCCCAACCTGCAGGCGCCCCGGCACCCAAGGATGCGCCCGCGCCTGGCGCACCCAAGCCTGATGCGCCTAAGCCTGGGGTTCCTGCCTCCGCCAGCGAGGCCGAGCAGGCACGCATCGACCGCGAGCTGTCGCACCTGGGACACCGCCGCGCCCGCAAGGTCTATGACTGGCTGGGCTTCTTTGGCGGCGTCTTCGCCCTGGCTCTGGGCATCGTAATGCTCACTCAGGGCACCCCGGACGCCTCCATCGTGTTCCGCGGCGACTTCTACACCGAGGCCTACCTGGCCATGGCGTCCATCGCCTTCATCTTGAAGATCGGCTTCTTTGGGTTGCTCTTCTCGGTTGGCCTGGGCCTCATGGGCTTCTTTGGGCCTCGCCTGATGCGCGACGACCGCCCTTATCGCCGGTAGGCTTGCGCCACCGCGCGCCGCTTCGCCGCGAGGCGGCGCATCGGCGCAGGCGGAAGGCCGCCTAGCGCCCGTGCTGCACCTGCTGCATGTGCATGGACACAAATTCTGCACGCCAAGTGGGTACATATCGCCACTGAAAACCTTTGGGCCTGCCTTGGCTCAAAGCTCAGGCCGCCATTTTGGTTGGCACGCTTCTTTTGAGGGAGATCTCTTATGAACGTATCTTTGACTCAACAGTATTTGCTCTGCGCCTTGGACGACAAGGGCGCCTTCGCCTCCAAGGAGGCTGCTGCCACCCTGCCCGTGGTAGCCATGTATGAGCTGGTGAGCGACGGCTATCTGCACTTGAGCGAGGACGGCACCGAGCTTCGTCCCTCCGCAGAGCCCACCAAGAAGCAGGCAGACCTGCTGACCTGCTACACCTATGTAGAAGAGCGCCGCGTGGTGAACGTGCAGAAGTTCATCGAGCACTTCTCTGGCAAGGGTGACGGCGCCGCTTCCTTCCTGGCCGCTGTCGCCGATCCCCTGCGCGACGAGGGCCTCATCAAGGCCGCCAAGAACCAGGTCGTCTTTGTGCCCGCCCCCACTGCCCGCAAGCAGATGGTGGACACCATCGAGAAGGCTCTGGACGGCAAGGGCGAGATGACTCGCGACGTCGCCGCGCTGCTCACCTTTGTGCTGGGCGCCGGCTTGCTGGACAAGCTCTTCAACCGTGAGGCCCGCCGCAACCTGGAGCGCGTCCTTAAGGACGGCAAGTGGGACACCTTCCGCTTCGCCACCACTCCTGCGGGCAAGGACACCTTCCTGTCTGTGCACCAGGACATCGAGAAGCGCTACGCTCCCATGGTGCGCTACTTTGTGGCCAACAACTAACAGCGGGCTTGTGGCCTAACGCTGCAAGCTGAATAGCGATCCCTGCGGCCGCGACCGCCTGCAATCAGACCGCCGCAGCCGGTGCGGCTGGCAACCCAGCCGCCTGCACCCAAGCTGCTGCACAAAGTACCCCGTTTCTCTCGAGCTCCTAATAGCTAGGGTCCCAGCATCTTTGCGATGCCGGGGCCTTTTTCGTGCAGCAGCAGAATGGGCGCCCATTGAGATGGTGGGGTTTCTCGGCATCAAACGATGGCAATCTTGGCACGAGCGCCTCCTAAACGATGGATTTCGCCCAAATCCATCGTTTAGTGCACCTTTCTGCCAGCTTTGCCATCGCCTAACCGCACCTCGTGCCAACGGCCAACCCGCGCCCAGCCATACCAGCGAGCCAAGGCGTACCATCGTCCAGCGCCCATCCTGCCAGCGCGCTCGCTGCCGGCTAGAACAGCGTGGCCTGGCCGGGATCCTCGGGCTCAGACGAGAGCGGAGTGGCGCTGCGGTTGGCCAAGCTCGCAAAATGGGGGCCCAGCCAAATGGCCACTTCCTCGGGCTCGAGCACCAGTGGCATACGGCGGTGGATGGGCGCCATGGTAGCGTTGGGCTCGGTGGTGACAATGGAGAACACCTGGCCATCAGAGACCGCGCCCAGCAATGTGACCTGGGCATCGGGCGAGCTAAAGCTATAGATGCGTTTGATCTGCTTGCCCGAGCGCTTGCTGGTGACCGTCTCGATGTCGCTGGCCTCGAAGAAGCGGCGGCAAGGTACTACGCATCGTCCATGTTCGATGGGATCTTTCCAAAAGCCGTAGCCCTGCTGCAGGTCCCCCAGCGCCGTCTCGATGCGCGTGTTGAACACGGTGCCCCTGGCTTTCCAAGGTACCGAGAAACCCCAGCTCATAGGCGCAGCAGTAAGCTCGTCGGGGCCCATGGCGTCCGGCGCAGGGCCGCCAGGGGGCGCCGCAGGCCGCGCCTCTGGATCCATCGCCCCCGGCGTCAGCAGATCGGCGGAGACTTGCAAGGCCGGATCAACCAGCGATGCGCGCTCGGCCAGCGCGTAGGGCAAAATCAACTGAGCTTGGGCGCCGGGAAAGGCGTCCTTCTCGGCAACGTTCCAGAGGCCACCCAGAGGAACGTCGCTATAGTCGCCGGTGGCTCGGCCGCGAGCCAGGCTTTGGAGCACCGCCATCACTTGCCTGAGCGTCAAGGGTACAAACCTGCCGCACATGACTGCCACCTCCTGCGGACGCTGCATCCTAAATCGACCGCCCTACCATAACGCGCCCATTTGGGGGAGCGCGGTCGTTGCGGGTTACACTACTAGCAACCTTATAGCCAATGGTTGGCGCGGCCAACTGGGAGAGGCGAGGCCAAAGCGCGCGGATTCGCCTCGAAGAGAGGAGCTCCATTGAACGGGTTTGTCTACTCCATCCCTACCACTATTTACTTTGGTGACGATCAGTTTGACAAGTTGGGCGAGGTAGTGGCCTCCTACGGATCCTGCGTGCTTCTCACCTACGGCGGCGGCTCCATCAAGCGCACCGGCCTCTATGACCGCATTATGGGGCTGCTGCAGGCGCAAGGACTCTCGGTGATCGAGCTGGGCGGCATCGAGCCCAATCCGCGCATCGCCTCGGTGCGCAGGGGCGCCCAGATGTGCAAGGAAGGCAATGTCGACGTAGTGCTGGCCGTAGGCGGCGGCTCCACCATCGATTGCTCCAAGTTCATCTGCGCGGGCGCCAAGGCCGATCGCGACCCCTGGGACTGGTTTGCCGATAAAACCACGCCCATCGACGACGCGCTTCCGCTGGTCACCGTGCTTACCCTTGCGGCCACGGGCTCTGAGATGGACTCGGGCGGCGTGATCTCCAATCCTGAGACCCATCAGAAGGAAGGCCGCGGCGCAGCGTGCCTGCTGCCAAAAGCCAGCTTCTTAGATCCTCAGAACACCTATACGGTGCCACCGTTCCAGACGGCGGCCGGCTCGGCAGACATCATCAGCCACACCTGCGAGACCTACTTCTCCCAGGACAAGGACCTCTACTTCCTGGACACCTTCATGGAGGGCCTGCTGCGCACCGTCATCAAGTTCGCACCCATCGCCATGGCGGATCCCGCCAACGGGGAGGCCCGCGCCAACCTCATGTGGGCCAGCAGCTGGGCCATCAATGGCTTTGCCGACGGCGGCAAGACCCAAGCTTGGAGCGTGCACCCCATGGAGCATGAGCTCTCGGCGTTCTACGACATCACCCATGGCTTGGGCCTGGCCATCCTCACTCCTGCCTGGATGCGCTTCGTGCTGGCCAAAGACCCAGACGGCACGCTGCCCAAACTGGTGCAGTTCGCCCAGAACGTCTTTGGCATCGACGATCCTGCCCTGAGCGACCTGGAGCGCGCCAACGCCGGCATCGACGCCCTCCAGAGCTTCTTTGTGAACGACCTCAAGCTGGCACCCACTCTCACTGCCATCGATATAGATGACGAGCACTTCGAGCAAATGGCCGAGAAGGCCTGCCACAAGAACCCGGCCATCGCCGGGTTCGTGGACCTCACGCCCCAAGACATCGTAAAGATCTACAAGGCCTGCCAGTAGCACAAGGCCTGCCTCTAAAATCCGGCCGCGGCTCACCGCGCCGCTGCTCCGTACTACTTAGGCGAGCTCGGGCGCCCTATGGGCCTCGAGCTCGCGCACTAAGGCGATGGCCGGGGCAGAGAGCGTCTCCCAGCCCCTGTGGGCGATGCCAAAGACAAAGGGGTCCACGCCACAGATGGGAACCACCACCGCGCCTGTCCCTGCTACAGAGCCCACCAGGTCGATAGTGAGGCAGATGCCCAATCCCGCCCCCACCATGGCCTTGGCGGTAGTGAGGTCAGAGGTATAAAAGCGCACGTCGGGATGAACGTCTTTCTCGGCAAGGAGGGCGTCGGTGTTGGTGCCGCGCCGAGGATTGATCTGCACCATAGGCCCGCGGTCGAACTCCTCAATGGCGAGGGAGGCTCGGCGGGCGTAGGGGTGGTCGGCGGGGACCAGGGCCACATAGCCGCTATGGCTGCGACATCTCCTGCGTCTCCATCGCCACAGGCATCTTCACTATCGGCTGTTTGGCGGCACGCTTTTGCGGCGGCCGCCTTCCTCGCAGTGATCCTTGCCAGCCCCCTCACCCCTCAAGAGAGCGCCGAAGGCCCACGCTGCTCATCGTCCCCAGCTTCATCGCTTTGGGCGCCGGCATCTTTTTGATGGGGCTCTCTACCAACGGCATCGAGCTGCTGGCAGCGGCGGCTCTTATCCGCTATGGCCTGGGCGCCATCCAACCCACCGGCCTGGCCCTTTCCACCCAGTACCTAGGCAGGTCGCGCTACACCGTGGCCAACGCCACCTTCTACATGATGACCGACCTCGCCTGCGGCATCTCCCCCATCACCTTTGGGTTCGTGGTGCCCGTCCTGGGCTACCGAGGTCTCTTTTGCAGCCTTCTTGCGCTCTCGGCGGCAGGCATCGCCGGCTATATAGTGCTCCATCGCGCCCACAGAGTCTAACGGAACACATCGCCAGAACCAGCATAGGCCGCCAGTAAAGTCGCGCTCACTATATATGCAATCATTCTTGCGGCAAGCGCGAGAACACCAGTCGATGACTACCCGCCTGTGAGCGTTCCTCATCCAGTCGATAGCCGGCTTCCTCAAAACCGGAAAGCTCCCCTACCTCGCACACCTCATGCTCGGCGCACCAGCGCACAAACGTCCCGCGAGTTTCCTTGGCCGCAGTGGCGCGCTGCAGCCAGCGGCCGCCCTTCTCGGTGCCAAAGAGGCAAGTGACCACCTGGACACCGGCGTCCGCAAGCAGTTCAGACGTGCCAGAACCGCTGCATGCCGCCTTGGCGTACTCCTCGGAAGCCACGTTGACCAGCACGTCTGTGCCTTCTTGCACCAACGCCCAAGCCAGTCGGTCGCCCCAGTACTGATAAAGATTGCACACGGGCGCTCCCTGCCCGACGACGCACAGGGGCTCAGAGAACTTGGCGCCCATTTCCAGCCGATAAGGACAGACTCCGTCAAAGGGGCGCAACAGGCCGTAGAGTCCTGAGAGGATCCTCAGGTGATCCTGAAGGTAGTCTAGCTGCCGTTGAGTCATCACTGCCGGCGCCATACGGGTGTACTGGATGCCTTGATAGGCCAAAAGCGCGGGAGGCGATGCGGGACCCGCGGGCTCCCAGGCCTCTAGGGTTGCGAGGCAGCGGGCCGTAAGCGCGTCAGAGGTGCGCCAGAGGCGCTGGAGTTTCTCGGCAGGAAGGGATCGCAACAGCGAAGTAAGCGCTTGGGCATCGGAGGCGAAGCGCGGGGTGGTGACTGAGGGCAACGAGTCCTCGGCGACCATCTTTTTTGCGGGGGAGATGACAAGGCGCAGCATGGACGCGGGCGAGAGCTAGTAGAGCGGCAAGTCGCCGGTGAGGGGGTCTACCTGCTCGGGGAAGAGGGGCTCTAGGGCCAGGCAGGTGTAAGTGGGTTCGCCGTGGAACTCGGTGATGCCGGCGTCGCGCACCAACGAGACCAAAAAACCCTGGTCCATGGCCTGCTGGGCGATGTCTAGCAGGGCATCTTCCCCATCTACGTAGACGCACACCTTGGCCACGCCGGCGCCAAACCAGGCGGCCAAAGGAGATTCGTCATTGGGAGCAAAGCGAGGCTCGCCGTCTTCCTCCAACGCCACGCCGCGGCCATTGGCAGCGTGAGCAGCCAGCGCCTTAAGAGTGGCATCCACGCAGGCATGCCCTGCCTGAGCGGCGATCTTTCCCTTGCGCATCTTGAGGTCGCGGCGCATCACGATCATTTGCTTGGCCTTATAGGTAGCCATAGGGGGTCCTCCTGAAGGCAAGAAAAGCGTTACTCGGCGTAGTCTACGTCTACGTGGACAGTGTAGGTGTATTGGGGATGAAGTCGGGTGAGGTCGTCGATGATCTGCTGGCGAAACTCCTCCACGTTGGTGACGCCAAAATCGCGCACCACATCAAGGGTCACATGTCTCTTGGCATGGTCGACGTAGAGCGCATGCATGGACAGGGCGCCTGGATGGCGCATAACCTCTTCGCGGATGGACTGGTTGAAGGCGCGCCACTGCGGATCGTTGGGATCGGCGCCGTAGATGCCGCAGGTCAGGATGATGTGGTGCTTGTCAAAGACCTCTTTGGAGATGGCTCGGGAAAGCTTGTCTATCTCCTGCGCCGTAAGCTGGGCCGGCACCTCCAGGTGAATGGAGCCAATCATGGAGTTGGGACCATAAGAGTCGAGGTAGAGGTCATGGGCGCCGATGACAGGCTTGAAGGACTCCACCTCCTGGCGCACTTCCTTGGCCAGCGTGGGGTCGATACGCTCGCCCAGGATCTCGTTGATGATGTTTGCCAACATATCCCAACCGGATTTGATAACCACAGCCGAGATGAACGCTGAGATCCATCCGTCCAACGTGATGTGCCAGATCATGGTGATGAACATGCCCACCAAGGTGGCGCCGGTGACCACCGCATCGAAGAGCGCGTCGATGCCCGAGGCGTCGAGGGCCTCCGATTGGGTCTCCTTGCCGCGCTTGCGGGTATAGAGCCCCAGCCAGATCTTCATGGCGATGGAGAGCACGATGACGATGACGGCCACCAGGTCATAATGGGCGAGCTCGGGATGGATGACCTTAAGGATGGAGTCGCGCATGGTGATGATGCCGGTGGCAAAGACCGCAGTGGCCACCAACAACGCCGACAGGTACTCTACACGCCCGTAGCCCATGGGGTGCTCTTTGTCGGCAGGCTTTCCCGCCAGCTTCACGCCGATGATGGTGACGATGGAGGAGAGGGCGTCAGTAGCACTGTTCACTGCGTCCAACACGATAGGCAGCGAGTTGGCGATGAGGCCAATGACCGCCTTTGCCAAAGCCAACCCTACGTTAGCGATTATGCCCACAGTGCCCGTGCGAGTGATCACCTGGTTGCGATGCTGAATCTTTTGCTCCAACGTCCTGGGCTGTGCGGCAGGTTGCGAAGGGGAGCTTGACTGCCCTGATGCGGCGTGTGTGGTGGATTGCGTCTGTCCCGCGTACTCGGTGGGCGCGGCGGCGTTGTGGGATGTGTTCTGTGATGTCATGAAATCGCCCCTGTTGATCTTTGCGCACAGAGGTCTATACCCAACAAGAGCTGCAGGTTGAGGGGGCAGGGGTTTCTCGGCAGCAAGAAACCAGAGGGGTTTGCGCAAACGGTGGGGTCAGAAGTTGCGAGGACTAGGAATCGCTTGGTTGGGCACACCTTAGACGCAGACAATTCGATCCGACGCCTTAAGGCGCCCGGCACAGAAAGGGGACTCCAATGTCTGAGCATATGGACGCAAAGAAGGCCGAGCAGACGCTGGTTGACGACGTTGTCGCCGAGGGCAAGCTCGAGGACGAGACCCGCTCCATGGAGGCCTCCATCAAGCCCAACTACAACATCGAGGACAAGTACAACGATCCTGAGGTTGGCAAGGCCATCGAGGGCGCCGAGGACGAGATCCTCCAGGAGCACATCACCGTTGGCACCGATGAGAACGGCCACCAATACGCCGAGGTCACCGAGGACGTCACTGGCGAGGAGTAACGTTTCTCTAAGATTTTGTCTCTTTAGGCCTTGCGCATACACCTTGTTATAAGGGCCTTTGCGCATACACGGAGACAGTTCGAGCGCCCCCACTGCATCTAATGATTCAGTGGGGGCGTTTTTTAGATGTCGCCTTAGCATGCACAAGGCCTCACGGGTCGCTCTCTCTGAGCTGCGGGGCTCTCTCTAAGCATCACTCGCTTTCTGAACGTCGCTGTCGTTCTAAGTGGCGCCTTATTCTGCCTGCGCTCTCGTCTGTACAGGCGCCCGTCATGCGCGGGCGCCCCCCTGTTTGTCCTCCTGCCCTGCTGCCGAGAAACCCTCCACGCCGCCACCTGGGTTAGAGTGAAGGCAAAGGCGACCGGCACGAAGGAGTGGCTATGGCAAAGCTCGTCGTATGCGGCAGCATGAACATGGACCTGAGCATCCAGGTGGACAGGATGCCTCAGGCAGGAGAAACCCTCACTGGTTCGAACTTTATGACCACTCCCGGCGGCAAGGGAGCCAACCAAGCAGTGGCCGCCTCGCGACTTGGAGCTCCAGTGAGCTTCATAGGCGAGGTGGGCGACGATGCCTTTGGCCGTGAGCTGCGCGCCATGCTGGAAGCCGATTCCATAGATACCCGCCACTTGGGTCACAGCACGCTTCCCACAGGCACGGCCATCATTGTTCGCTGCGATGCCGAGAACCGCATCATCCTTAACCCCGGCGCCAATGGCGGCTTTGGGCCAGACTTCGTGCGCGAAGCGTTGGAGTCGATGGCAGAGTCGGGCGATATGGCGCTCACTCAGTTTGAATGCGCCCCTGAGGCAGTCCGCACATTTATTTGCACCGGACACGAACTGGGGCTTTACACCCTGGTGAACCCCGCGCCCGCAGCGCCCATGGACGCCGATCTTCTCTCCTGCTGCGACCTGGTGTGCCTTAATGAGACGGAGTGCGAGATTGTCTGCGGCATCCTGCCTATCTCGCTGGTGGACTGCGAAGCCGCTGCCGCAAAGCTTCATGAGGCGGGAGTGCGCCAGGTGGCGATCACGCTGGGCGAGCGTGGCGCCTATGGAAGCACTCCGGCTTCCGACGATTGGCTTCTCTCCTCTAACCTGCGCCCAACTGCGCCACTGGAACTCTCTGCTCGGCTTGTCGAGGCGCTTCCTGTCGAGGCAGTAGACACCACTGCGGCCGGCGACACCTTCTTGGGAGCGCTGGCGGCAGCTCGACTGGAAGGCGCGTCATTCTTTGATGCCCTCGCGTTTGCCACCCGAGCCTCTGCCCTGACGGTCACTCGACTTGGCGCCCAGGTGTCCATTCCATACCGAGAAGAGCTGGACTAGCGCTACGTTGGGCTTCATGCTTCTTCGGGGGCTTTTGCATACACGGAGACAATCGAGCGGCAGATTTCGTCCCATCAATAAAATCTGCCTAAGCCCCAGCTACCGCATCACAAACATGACTCCGTAAAAGCAGCGCTCCCCTTTGGAGTGCCAAAAAAAGAGCCTCTCGCTATAAGACGAGAGGCTCTGCAAGTGCTCTAAGCGCGGGCTTCTAGCTGCGCCTACGCTGCAGCACCACTCCGCTGTCGAGAAGCGCTGCCACTGCAAGCCCGATGATGCCGGGCAGCAGGGACTCGTCACCGGTCTTGGGGATGGCGACTTTACCTGCAGGGGCCACCGTCTTACCATCCGGTGCGGGAAGCACGGCGCCGCCCTGGGTCACATCGGCGCCCACCGGATAGGCGACCGAGCTCTGTATCACAAGGTTGGAGCTGGCGAACTCGTCCCAAAGCTCGCTGCCGGAAGCCGGGTCGCCAGGCTTGGGCCCGCGGCTGTTGGGGTTGTTGGGCTTATCGGGATCGTCACCATCAGAAGGTTGGTTTTCCTTCCATTGAGACGGTTTATGGCCACCTAGATAGGCGACGTTGCCAATGTCGGCGCCTACACCCTCGTGATTGACTCGGGCCTCAAAAGTGAGTTCCAGGTCGTGGCCGCCCCAGAGATGTCCGCCGTACACCGCCAGGGTACGGGTGGCAGGATCAAAGATGGCATCGGTGGGAGCATAGAGAGTGCCGCCCTGATCGCGCAAGTGCGCAGATCCTGCCACATAATCGAGACCTTGGGGCAGCTGATCGCGAAGGACCACCTCCATCCAACCAGCGCCGGGCGTCAACGCCTTGGCTGTGAGGGTGTAGCGGATGATATCCCCCTCGTAGGTGGCGTCGGTATGGGAGAGGTTGGCAGCCTCTTTGGTGATTGCCATGTCCTTGGAAGTGGCGTCTGCCGGGATCACAGAGTCGGGCTCCACGGGAGCGCTGGAGGCCAGCGGCTCGTCGAAGAGAGCTGGGTCCACCGGAAGGCCAGGCTCTTCAGGCACCTGCGGCTTCGTGGGGTCTGAGGGACTGGATGGGTCATCCGGGTCTGTGGGGTTGGTTGGGTCGTCGGGGTCAGAGGGATCGTCCGGGTTTGAGGGGTCGGGCTTCTCGGCAGGAAGGTCTGAGGGCAGCGTGCCGGTACCGTAAGCCTGATTGGCCAGGGGCTGCTCCAGTGCCTCGGGGTTCACCTGGCACTGGAAGGTGAGCGTGGCGCTGGTGCCGCCGGGAAGGCTGCCAAGGCTTAGAGCGATGGTATGGGAATCGGCGTGGTAGGCGCTGTCGGGGACTTGGTGGGTGGCGCCGGCAGCATCGGTAAGCTGGAGGGTGCCGGGGATGAAGGTGAGGCCGGAGGGCAGCGGATCGGAGACGGCAGCAAAGAGCAGGCTGGAGTTGGCTGCGCCGTTGTTGGTAAAGGTGCAGCTATAGGCCACCTTGTCGCCCACCTGCACGCCGGTAGCGTCAGGATGGGTGAGGTTCTTGAAACTCTTTGCCAGGGCGAGATCGTCCTTTTTGGGGTCGGCCGGTGAGACCTTCTCGCCGGGCTTGCCAGAGGGTGTAGCCGGACCGGCAATGGGAGTGTTAGGCGACTCAGGGGAAGTGGGAGCTTCGGGCGAGGTGGCGATGTTGTCCAGCACTTGGCCTGGGGCATCGTCGTTCACTCGACAGATAAAGGCCACCGTGGCGCTCTGGGGCGTCTGTTCTGTGGAGGCGATGATGTCTCCCATAAAGAACTTGAGCGTTTGCTGGCCGTTGGCTGCGGTGGCAACGCTGTACTGGCCGGAGGCAGGAGCATCGGCTGCGGCTGCCACCTGAGTGAGCTCGCCTGAGAAGGGAGCCAAGGTGTTGTTGTTGGTGAGGTGGACGGGTTTGTCGGCAGCGAGGGTGAGGCAGGCGGGCAGCTGGTCGGTGACCAGGGCGTCCCCCCAGACCGATCCCTCGCGCTCGTTGGAGGCCATGACCTGGTAGGCCAGCAGGTCGCCCGGCTGGGTGGGGCCGTCAGGATGGGTGAGGTTGACCACCTGCTTGTCCAGTTTGGGCGCAGGAGGGATGTCGGGAGCGGGGTCCACGGTGATGTCGTAGACAAAGTGGCTGGGCAGATAGGCGCCGTTGGCCTCTTGGGTAAGGTGCAGCTCGGTTTGACCCACAGCCTCGGGGTCCACGATGAGGTCGTAGGTGCCGTCGGCGTTTTGGATAGGGTTGCCACTGTCATCTGCGCGCAGGTAGGCGCGCACGATGCCGCCATTGCTGTCGGTGAGGGTGAAGGCGCCTGAGCTGGGCGACTTGACCTTGAGCACTGCCTCGCCAGCGGGGCTGCCGTCATCGTTGTTGGCATGGTAGATGAGGTGCAGAGATCCGTGGCCGCTGATGGCCTCGGGATCGTTGACGCCCTCCACTGGGGTGAAGCTAGTACCGTCGGGCAGACTGTCAGCGGTCACCTGGGGCTTGGGATCCACCGGGTCTATGTGCACCTCAGCGCTGGGCACGCTGTCGTTTTCTGCAGGGTTGGTGCTCTCCAGGTAGTTGGCAGGGCCTTGATAGTCGGCGTCTGGTCGTAGGAATTGCACCGAGACCTCGTGCTTGTTGTCGCCGGTGGCCTTGGGCACCAGATAGTCGGAGTCAGCCGGCGTGAAGACGTAGTTGAAGACCGTAGTAGAGCCGCCCTTGCCGTTGGGCACCTCGGTGGCATTCTTGGGCATCAAGACTTTGGTGCCGGCCTTGGCAGCGCTGGCGCGCTTGAGGGCGGTCTTCTCGGCAACCTCGACCTCGGTGTCTTGGAAGAGGATGGGGATAGGGTCGCCTTGGGGCTCGTCGTCGATGAAGAGCTGGATGCGGCCGTGGGGAGCCTTGCAGGTGTCGGCGGTGTGGGTGCCGTCCTCAAAGACGCCGCCCTCGATCTCGCAGGTGACCTGCAGGGCCTTGCGGGAGTCGTGGGCGATATCGCCCTTTTGGCTGTCCTCCACCCAGGTAGCGTCCACCAGCTTGATGGAGGAAGGCACCGGCGAGATGTCGCACCAGCCGTAAGCCCGGTGGCCCCAATAGTTCTCGCGGAAGTCCTTGTACTCCGGAGCCGGGTTGTTGGAGTACTGGGTGGAGGTCATCACAAAGCGCATGACACCCACGTCGGAGGGCATCTGGTTGTTATCAGAGACCTCGGGGCCCAGAGGCTGGCCGCCGCGCTCGGTGAAGCGCTGATAGCGCCAATCCACCGCACGAGGATCGTTGAGTGTCTTGGGCATGTCTTCTTTGGTGGTGATGGCGTTGGGGTTGCCGTTCTCGTCGGTACCCCCTAGGTCGTAGGCCTCGAAGGGCAGTCCGTCATAGTATTTAGAAAGGTGATCCGTATAGGTCTTGGGCAGCTCGAAGTCGATGTAGCGCTTGAGGGTGTCCACCTGCCCAGGGTTGCGGAACAGCGGGTTGATCTTTTGGACTTTGCCCTCATCGTCGATGTAGGAGAGGTTCACCGTCACTTGCTTCTCGGTAGCTGATTTAGGTAGCCACAGGTAGAGCTTGCCATTGTCGAACTGCTGAGGGGCGCCGTAGTTGTAGGGCTCGTTGGCCACCAGCAGCTCCCAGTCCCAAATGAGGTTGTTGCCGGCGGCCCCGTTACCCTTGATCTCAGAGGACAGATCGATGGTCACCATGAAGACCTTGTTGGGATCGTTGGGATTGCCCGTGTTGTAGCCAGGCTCAAGGTAGTTGCTGTTTCCCCAGGCCGTGGAACCGATGCCCTGGAAGCGGGTGGCGGGGTCCGAGCAGCGCACCGAACCGCCGGTGATCTCCACATAGCCCTTGGAACCGCCGATCTCGGGGAAGACGTTATAGTCGCCGGTGTGGGCGCCGCCTCCGCCGCTGCCGGGAACAGGGATGAGGGTGCCTCCGGTCACCTTGATGGTCTTGCCCTTGTTGGAGGACCAGCAGGCGCTTCCAAAGGCGCCGCCATGCCAGCCACCCTGAGAGTAGATGTAGCCGCCGTTGATGGTGATGTTGCCGGCGACGTTGGGGTTGTCTCCAGTGCATCGGGTGGTGCCACGACTTGGGATGGCATTGGGCTGGCGGTCCCCCACAAAACCGTCGTGGCCGCTATGACCCGCACCAATGCCGGCGCCGTGGAGGCCGCCATAGGCGTGGATGGTACCGCCATTGAAGGTCATGACGGTAGCGGTGCCGTCTGCAGATCCCGCGGCGCCGATGCCTGCCGAGTAACTCGCAGCCCCTTCGCCGGAAGAGTCCCAGCCATAGGTACGCACGTCGAGGTTGCCGCCGTTGAACGTCATGGTGCCGCCGTTCTCAGCGGGGCTTCCTCCTATACCTGGGGCATAGCCGCCGCCCACAATGGAGAGGGTACCGGGATTTGGGCTGTCGAGCTCGGTAGAAGCGGTGCCGGCGGCAATCTCCTTGCCACCCACGAGCACCGCCGACTCGACGACCTTCTCTCCTTCGACCTTGGCCTCGCCACCATTGGCAAGGCGGTTGTCCAGCTCGTCATCGATGGTGAGGACGGAGCCCTCGCCACAACGGATGCCTGCATTGTTGGTGGGGCTCGCCGTGGTAAGGCTGTTGGTGCTCCCGTCCTTGATCTTGAGGTAGAGAGAGGTGGGGTTCCTGATCTGGGAGCCGTCGGTCGCAGGCGCGCCTGTAGCCGTGTCGTTGATGTTGGTGATGAGGTTGATGGCAGGAAGCGAAGCGTTCTGGATGCGCACTCCCGCCAAGGTGATCTCACTGTGAACGCCGGGATTGATCTGAATGGTGGAGCTTGTGGGAGCGGGGGTCGAGAGGGTGAGGGGTGTAGAGGTCAGAACCGTGAGAACCGTGCCGCTATAGCTATAATCTGTGCCCGCGACGCCGCCGGTCACCTCGAAGGGGCCGGCTGCCTGCCGCGAACCGTCTGCGACGGAAGCCTGCTTGAGCTGGGTATCCTGGGATTCCAGCTTTTCCCTCAGCTGTCCTGCGTCCAGCTGCGCCTCTTTATCACGAGACGAATCGGCGGGTTGCTCCGGCTCGAATGCCAGATCGTCCTCCAGCTTCGTGGAACCTTCCATTTTTGCGGCAGCGTCTGTTTTCTCGGAATCCACCGATTTCACTTCTATGTTTGTAGATGCATCTTCCGATGGCCCTACAGGTTGCGTTTCCTCTAGCGCTATCTCTGAATTCTGGGGACTCTCTGGAGCCAGCACTTGGGCATATGCTTGTATATTTGAATTTGCTAGTATCATTGTAATACTTAATATCACAACTAGTAAGTTCTTATACCATGATCCATTGCGCGCTGATTGCCTCATACTACACGCCCCTTAAGTGCATATTCTTGCCAGCTGATGAGGTTGGCTCATCTTCTCTACGAAGAGTGTGATGGCTATTACGTGTAGTTTGAATTGTAGCTGAAGTAACACGTTATCTAGGGAGTATCCCTTGGTTTTGTTACTAGGCGTATGGATACCACAGCTAGGGGCTTTTGCATACACGGAGACAATTCGAGACCCCGTCTGCATCTGGCGATGCATCCGAGGCCTCTCAGACGTCTCCTAAGTATGCAAAAGCCCCCACCGCAGCACCTACGTACTCGCAACACAGACCTCTCTCTATCTCGCATTCCCTCGCTTCACGGACTAATGGCCGCGCCTCTTCTCCTTGCGCGATTTGGCACGCTGTTCGAAACGAGCTTTCTTTTCGCTGGCATAGCGCTCTTTTCGCTTCCGCAACGATTCTTGCCTGAGCTCTTCTCGCTGCTCAGCCAGGGCTGCCTGCGCTTTCGTGCTCATGGGCGCCCGCTGAGCAGTCCGTGCTGCCTCGCGCTGACGGCGTTTTGGGTTTGCTGCCAAAGGCTTGGCAGCAGAAAGCTGTACACCGCCAAACGCGAGGGTTTGCCATTTTTCAATCACAAAATGCAAAACCTCTTCATTTGAAGGCTCTGCTCCAAACACAATGCGAGAAGCTCCAAGACGCCCGTCTTCAACATGCTCGATGATACCCACCCAAAATTGCCCATCATGGAATAAGGTCAGGGTGGATGACACGCTGATCCGCATGGCTTGTTCCTCCTTTATGTAGACACACCATGCAGAGAAGGGACAACCAAGGAGGCAGGTTACTGATACGGCGCCTGTGCCGTACGCCCTCGACTACCCGACGGGGACTGTGTTTTCATCTCTGATGCTTCGAGTATAACGCAGAAAACCGCAGACGCCTGAGCAAGACAGGCAGCCAAGACTCGCTGCGTGACTCTGGATCGCAAGCCTTCAAGCTGCGGCAATGGCGCTTAAGGGCGGTTTGCATGCTAAGGAGGCTTTTTGAGAAGGCCCGGGTGCATCGCCAGATGCACCCGGGCCTTCGATTGCCTCCGTGTATGCAAACCGCCCATTGCCCCAAAGCCCAAGCTTTAGGACACACGCCTTAGTCGCGGGTGAGCTTGCGGTGGATGCGGTGGGGCTTGGATAGATCAGGACCCAGGCGCTTCTCACGATCCTTCTGGTAGGCCTCGAAGTTGCCCTCGAACCAGTGCCAGTGGCCGGGGTTCTCATCGGTGCCTTCCCAGGCAAGGATGTGGGTGGCCACGCGGTCCAAGAACATGCGGTCGTGGGAGATCACCACCGAGCATCCGGGGAAGTCCAAAAGCGCCGCCTCTAGGCTGGAGAGCGTTTCCACGTCCAGGTCGTTGGTGGGCTCGTCCAAAAGCAGCAGGTTTCCGCCCTGCTTCAAGGTGAGGGCCAGGTTCAGGCGGTTGCGCTCGCCGCCGGAGAGCACGCCGGCCTTTTTCTGCTGGTCGGGACCTTTGAAGCCAAAGGCCGCCACATAGGCGCGGCTGGGGACCTCGGTCTCGCCCACGGTGATGAAGTCGTTGCCGTCGGAGACCACTTCCCACACCGTCTTGTTAGGATCGATGCCGGCACGGTTCTGGTCCACATAGGAGAGCTTGACGCTCTCGCCCAGCTCCACCGAGCCGGCATCTGGCAATTCAAGGCCAACGATGGTCTTGAACAGGGTGGTCTTGCCAACGCCGTTAGGGCCGATGACACCCACGATGCCGTTTCTCGGCAAGGTGAAAGAGAGGTCGTCGATAAGGACGCGGCGCTCGCCGGAAGGATCATCGAAACCCTTCTCCAGGTGCTCCACCTCGAGGACCTTGGCGCCCAGGCGCGGGCCCACGGGTATCTGGATCTCGGCGAAGTCCAGCTTCTTGGCGCTTCTGGCCTCGGCCTCCATCTGCTCGTAGCGCTCCAGACGGGCCTTGTTCTTGGTGAGGCGGGCGCTGGGGCTGGAGCGCACCCATTCCAGCTCGGCGGCCATGCGCTTGGCCAGGCGTGCCTGCTGCTGGCCCTGGGCGGCCAGGCGGCGCTCCTTGGTCTCCAGGTAGGTGGAGTAGTTACCCTCGTAGGGATAGAGGGTGCCGCGGTCCACCTCGCAGATCCACTGGGCCACATGATCCAGGAAGTAGCGGTCGTGGGTGACGGCCATGACGGCGCCGGGGTAGTTTTGCAGGAAATGCTCCAGCCACAGGACGCTCTCGGCGTCTAGGTGGTTGGTAGGCTCGTCCAAAAGCAGCAGGTCGGGGGCCTCCAGCAGCAGGCGGCAGAGAGCCACGCGACGGCGCTCGCCGCCGGAGAGCACAGAGACCGGGGTATCGGGGTCCGGGCACTGAAGCGCGTCCATGGCCTGGGAGAGCTGGGAGTCCAAGTCCCAACCGTTGGCAGCGTCGATCTGGTCTTGGAGGGTGCCCATCTCGGCCATCAGGGCGTCGAAGTCTGCATCGGGCTGGGCCATCTCGTTGCCGATCTCGTTGAACCGGTCGATCTTCGCCAGCAGCGGGCCAAAGGCCTGGCGGATGTTCTCCAGCACCGTGGCGTCTTCGTCCAGCTCAGGCTCTTGGTCCAGCATGCCCACGCTGTAGCCGGGGGCCAGGCGGGCCTCGCCGTTTGAGATGTCCTCTTTGCCTGCCATGACCTTGAGCAGGGTGGACTTGCCCATGCCGTTAGGGCCCACCACGCCGATCTTGGCGCCCGGGAAAAAGCCCATGGTGACGTCGTCCAAGATCACCTTGTCGCCGGCGGTCTTGCGCACGTCGTGCATCTGGTAGACAAACTCTGCCATATTGGCTCCTTAACACCTGACTCTATGCGGGATTATCAACCTCCCATCATGCCCTAGGAAGCCGTGCCTTCCCAAAAAATCCCAAGGTAAGCTGGCAACCGCAAGAGGGGTCGGCTCCGATCTGTGGCAGCTTTGTGGCAGGAATCTAAAGGTTTCAGGTCTCATTACTCCCTAAGATCAAGGCAGTTCCATAAAGGTCGATGGGAGCACCCATGGTTTCCTATGCCAGAGAGCTTTTTCGCGCGATCCTCCATAGCCCTTGGATTTATGCTGCCGCGCTGCTTTTATGCCTGTTTTTGTGGCTGCCGCTGGCCGGCGTGGGATCCACCGCCGGCGCCGATATGGTCGAGAGCTACGTGACCCAGCATGCCCAAGACATTGGCCCTCGCATCCAGATGCTTCAGGACTCAGGGGCTGCCGACAATATCATCAACCTCTGGAAGGAAGCCCAGCAGGCGCTGGACGAGGCCGGATCCAGCCCAAGAGGCTCTGCTGAGCAACTTCGTGCCTTAGGCCGTTACTGCCAGGCGATATTGGCGCTTTGCGATGCAGGCTACTTCGCCGGAACAGACGAGGCCATGATTCGCGCGAACTCCCTCACCATGGTGCGTGTGGGAGAGCTCCAAGAGCCGGTGGTCTATGGCACCACCCACCAGATGGGCGCATGGCCCTACCTGGCCGTTGTCTACGGGCAAGTGCCTCCGCTGCTATGGCTCGCCATAGCAGCGGAGGTGGCGGGGGTGGGGGTTTCTCGGCAAGAGCCAAAGGGCCTACTGGGACAATGCCCCATGAATTCCGGAGCAAAGGCGCTGGCGAGCATAGGGGTGACAACCATCGTAGCTTGGCTGCTCATGATGGCAGCCTGCGTGGTGGCGTTTTGCCAGCGTGGGCTGGCTGCGGGATTTGGGGATCCGGGATATCCGGCAGTGTTCGTCCAGGGTCAGCAGGTACTGGATCTCACCGCAGCCCAAGTGCTGGGGCGAGCTGCTGTGTTATTGCTGATCCAATGCGCCTGCTGCGCGTCGTTGGCACAGCTGGCGTTGTCCCTGGGCGCAAAGCGGCAAATGGCGACAGCGATCGCCTGCCTGCCGATCTTGGGGCTTTTCGCAGTCAATGTGCTGGCAGAGGGGGCCTCGGCCTGGAATCCGGCGGCTTATTTCGATCTTTGGCCTATCGCCGGCGGACTTGCCTATTTCAACGGAGAAGCCCTTGTCCACGAGCCGGGAGTGTCCTGGGAGCAAGGATTGCTGGTTTTAGGACTTTGGTGCTTGGCTGTTGCAACAGCTTCAGTGGTAGGAAACCTTGCCGCACGCTCCACAAGGGTTTAGGAGGAGCCATGTACGAAGTACATGATTTGGTGCTGGGATTCGCGCGCAAAAGGCTGCTTGAACACGCGTCTCTCACGCTTGAGCCCGGACGGGTCACAGGCCTTATCGCCCCCAATGGCTTTGGCAAGACCACGTTGCTGCGGTGGCTGGCGGGCAATAGGAGCCTGGGACAGGCAAGCCGCCGCATGCTTGACGGCCACAAAGAGCCCAAGCCTCAGGCCATTCGATCGAAGGTTTTTTATATGCCTGGAGACGGCTCTCTGCTCAACCCTCAGCTGAGCGGTCGGGATCACCTGCAAACGGCAGCTCAGCTTTGGAAAAGCTCCGCAGACATTGCGCAGGTAGTAACCCAATGCTCTATGGAACCCTATATAGAGTGGGCCGTCCGGCGCCTATCCCAAGGCATGGCCCAGCAGCTGGCACTGGCCTGTGCCTACGTGGCACAACCCAAGTATCTGCTTTTGGACGAGCCTATGAACGCGTTGGACCCCACCCATGCCGAGTCCAATGGGCATTATCTGCGCGCCTTGGCTCGGCGCGGGAGCGCTGTGCTGTTCTCATCCCACATCTTGGACAACGTGACTGCCGTGTGCGACAGCGTGCTCACGATGGAAGGGAGGCGGCTGACCGAGCACGAAAACACCCGCAGCCGGGGATTTGCTGCGGAGTTGTATCGTAGAACCTATCAAACAGTGAATGACGCACCGGGCAGCGCGGCTTCTCGCCAACCGCCTCGATGATGGCTGTTCGCCGCAACATCTCCCTACTCCTTCTTCGCCGCATTATTGAGGAGCCCCATGGCAAAGATCTACTTCGCCGACGATGACCCAGACACTCGCACCTTGGTGGTTGCCTGCCTAGAGCGGGCAGGCCATGAAGTGGAAGGCTTTGCCAACGGGGCCTCTCTGTTGAGCGCCTTTCGCCGCAGCCCCTCCGATTTGGCGATCCTCGACGTCATGATGCCGGGCATGAGCGGCCTTGAAGCCCTAAGCGAACTTCGCCGCGCCTCGAGCTTGCCCGTGCTGCTCCTTACCGCCAAAGGCGCCCCGGACGACCAGTGCGAAGGCCTCGACTCGGGCGCCGACGACTACCTTCCCAAGCCTTTCGAGCTCCGCGTGCTTGTGTCGCGCATCCAAGCCCTGCTGCGCCGCACGGCTTTGCTTGAACCACAAGCTGTGCCGTCTGAAGCATTGAATCGCGACCTTGTGTGCAAAAACCTCGCCTTCGAGGCCAAGACTCGTCGCTTTTGGGTGACATCCTTGCCGAGAAAAACCTCCACCGCCGGATCAACCCGCCCCGGCCCTTCAAAGCCTCGCCGTCAAGAGCTCAAGCTCACACCCCTGGAGGCTGATCTTCTCGGATACCTGATGGCGCACTTTGAAGAACCCGTAGCGCGTGGCGAGCTGGTTCGCGCGGTGTGGGGCTATGAGGAGGTAGTGGCCTCTCGGGCGCCAGACGAAGCCAACCGGCGCCTTCGCCGCAAGCTGCTTGACGCCGGCTCCCAGGTGATCAACGAGACCGTATGGGGCTATGGCTGGCGGTTGGCTCCAAAGGAGGTGCCCCAGGATGCCCAGTGATTCGGTCTCCCCCACGCCCACTCGTGCCACATGCCATGGGCATATCCCAAAGAAACTCCCTGCAAATCAAAGCGCTCGCACGTTAAAGAGGCTCTCTGTGGCCATCATGATCTGCGTTGCCTGCGTACCCTTCATCTACCTGTGGTTTTCTCGCTTTGAGCTAGGAAGACAGGCAGAGCGGGCGCTGATGGCAACGGCTGCCAACGAATCTGTCGTCCAGGAAGCCTCGCTGCCCACGGTAAGTCGCGTGGAGTTGGGAGAAGAAGGCCAAAGGCTTACCCAGTACCCATCCATGGCTTCGGCCGGGTACTTGCCTTCTTTTTGGGGGCACCTCGCGAGCACTGCAGACGTCACGCCCCTTAACCAGGTGCAACGTTTTAGCGACCAAGGCCATGAGTTTTACTATCTGGTGGCAGGGCCCGATGAAGCCGCTCGTCAGCAGGGCTACCATCCTTGGCTCGTGTTCTGCGTGGACGAAGGCCCCTACCTCGCGCTGATCGACCAGGCGACTTCGCTCCTGCTGGTCATTGCCCTAGGAGTCTGCCTGCTGGTGAGGAGAGGCTCCGGCTGGCTGCTCAGGCTTATTGAAGAGGACCGCCGTCGCGCGAAAACCTTTTGCGCCAATGCCTCCCATGAGCTCAAGACACCCCTCATGGCCATCACCGGCTATGTGGAGGCGCTCGAAAGCGGGCTGCTCCCTGCCGAGCGCGCCCGGCCCATCATCCACCGCAACGTAGGCACCATGAGCAGGTTGGTAGATCAAATCATTTTGCTTTCCCAGCTTGACGAGCTGAGCTACGAAGCTCATATAGAAGAGGCGGACCTTCGCGAAATCGCCTTCGAGGCCTTGGAGGATGTGGCTCCCTTAGCTGATGCACGTCACGTTATTTTGCAAGCAGACCTCCCTTGCCAGCTCCCTCTACGCACCGACGGCCGCCTGGCTGCCAGCGCACTCACTTCTCTGCTGAGCGTGGTCGTTCGCCAAGCCCAAGGTGCGGTTGAGGTGAGCTCTCACGCATGCGCCGACTGGGTGGAGATTGTTGTGAGTTATGATGCGGTCCCTGGCGACGCCACTGCCGTCGATTCGGCTGATAGCTCGCCGATGCCCGCCAGTTTTGATCTCTCGCTGGCCCAAGAGTGCACCTCGCAGCTAGGCGGGGAGTTGCACTGGGATGCTGCTGCCGAGAAGACCACCTTCCACCTGCGACTCCCTAGGAAGTAGGGAGTGTTTCTCGGGTTATCACGCTGTAGTCCCAACCGCTCACATAGCCCACAGTTCCAGGGGCGAGAATATGGAACCAACGCAACTGGTCCCCTGGTTTAGGAAGAGGCGTCCTTTGGCTGGCACTGGATTGCATGGGATCTAACACCACCAGGGCAAAACTGCCCGTTTCCATGGAAGACCCCTCTTGCACCTGCACCATCACGAGGTACTTGTTGTCGCGCTCCTCTGCATACAGCACCTCGCCGCTGGATTCTCCTGCAGCTGCTCCAGCACCACCGGTCCTGGTATCTGATTGATCAGGCATCTCGTTGCCTCTCTCATTAATGCTTCGATCTTCTGAAGTAAGAGTTTTGCAGCCAACCATATTTAAAAACAGCAGGCTTAATACAAAGCCTGCTGTTTTAAATAACCTTCGTCTAGAAATAAGTTCCATGCGTCGTCCTGTAGCCGCTGTATGACACATTTAGATATTTCATATTGTACCATCCGTCAAATACGCTTAAGGTATTCATGGTAAGACCAGCACGCTTCAAGCAGGCCCATCCGTTGACACTCATAGAGTGTCCTGAAATACTCCCATCCAACCTTGTTATTGAAGCGGAAAAGACTGAATGTTTAGTATTAGAAACTTGATTTTGGAAAGAAGAGAATGCTGGGCTGAAAGTGTTGCTTTGATTTTGTGGAAATCCTCGTGCCCTACAGAACTCAACAAATCCTGGGCCTATTTTGTCCATTTCGGTAGTCCCTAGCATTGCACCAGCAGAACTATACTCCCCGGTTCCAGTTGTTCCTGTATACTTCCAAAGCTGGTCATAGCAAGACCAATCTGAGAATGGATCAATTAAAAAGCCCGATCCTGTCCACGTTAAACCTGCGATAGTATAAAGGGCAGTAACTGCACAAGCATATTTTCCCGTATTCTCTTCAATTTGCCCTTCTGTAGCAAACCAATAATCACCGATGTAACCCTCTGACGTAATTGTATATGCACTACCATATACTTGATCAGTTGGAATCAATAGATCATTCCATTCGGTTTTTGGAGTAGAGGTGTTTCTTCGTAGTGGCTTGAAGGGTACTCCGTCTGTATTGATAGCTATGCCAACTGCTTCGTCATAGGGGAATAAGTCAAGGGGAGAAAGCTGTAATAGACACGGCGCTCCAAGGCTACTAGAATTGAGGGTCTTTTTAAGCATACTCATTTGCTTTTGGTAAGGCCCCAGTGCTCCGGAATTAAAACAAAAAGTAGTGATTAGTTCTGGGCAGTTCGTATCAAGTAAGACATAGCCGCTATTTCCGCCTCCTTCTATAATATCAATAGCATAGCATATCAATAGCATAGCCAGAGGGCTGTCCATAAATATCGACTATGGGTATGGGGTTATCCACACCTGCTGAAGACCTATAAGTGTTCTTAACAAATTGTTCTGCATAATCAAGAGCAATCTCGGGACTAAAAACGACTAAGTCATCGCTTTCGGATGCAATTGCTTTCTTTGGCCTAAAGATCCCCATGGCTGCAATTGCTGCCATTGCTTTAATAAAATGTTTGCGTGAAATGCTCATTTTATCCTCCCTTATTAAATTCACTAATAACATGATCTTATACTTATCGAATAATTCAACATACAATCGATAACCGAGAAGTTGACAAACTGAATTGCTTTGTATATTAGAGTTTAAATATTTGCGTATCAAAAAGCAGTAATCATATATTTAATTATATTATTATTGCTTATATTATGATAATTTGCATTCTTCTGAAAGCGCAAGTATTACAAATACCAAACAGCGATACAGAATAAATATCCGAAATACTTATTGCATAAGCGTTTCAACCCCACCAGCCCTCCCCCTCTTACAAAACCGTTATCCCTCTGTCACCTGCATCGATGGACGCGCTCTGTGCGTCGGGCCACCATGGTCTGTGGGTGCGATGCGCGCATGAGCGATTGGAAGACCCCATAGCAAGAAAGATCCTGGTTGGGCTTGTGGCAGTAGTGGCAGTGGGCGCGGCAGTGGCAGTGGTGCTCCATAGCGAGTTGGCAGACCCCGACATCGCCTACGTCCAGATAGACAACGATGCCGTGCATTCCATCGAGCCCCATGGAGGCATGTGCTACTCCTATCAGCTGGAGGGTGTCACTCCAGCCGGTCAAACCACCCCCATCACCCTAGACACCGAGCGTATCCTTCGCGACGCCGCCTACCTGCGCCTCAAGACTCGCCCACTGGTAGGCGTCGTCTCCTGGGAAGAGGTGCAGTGGGATGAGATCCCCGAGGCTGCCCAGGGCAAACTGCCTGCCCCTGAGACAGTCTCATAGCCCCAGGTTACTCATGCTGCCCAGTGCCTGATGCCAACCCGGCGTCCCCCGCATCTTACTCAAGCCTCTCGCATCCATCCGCTAAGCTGATGAAGGAGCGCATCGACGCGCTATCCCGCCCATCGCACCCGGAAAGGAGGCCCTGTGCCCTTGCATCTTCCCCGCCGCACCATCGTGGGAACCTGCCTTTGCCTGACAGCTGCCGCAGCCGCCTGGGCCGGGTCGCTTTGGCTGGCGGCCAGCCCCTCCGACGCCTGGGCTCAAGGCTTCTACGTACCGCTGTCGAACGCCGTGGGCTGGGTGCCGGGGTTGGCGTCTTTCTCGGTAGCGGAATGGGTCCTTCTGGCTGCAGCCATCGCGATCATCGCATATCTCATAGTCAGCCTTCGGGCGATCATCAAAGCCGGCCGCGGGAGCAGACTCACGACCTTTTGGCGCCGCGCGATCCCCGCCGTCGCGACAGTGGCGGCCATCTGGGTGATCTTCATGGCGCTTCAAGGGCTCAACTACTACCGACCTACTTTCGCCCAGCTCGCCGGCTATGGGCCGGCCCTTGAGCAGGCGCGCAGCCTCCCTGCCGAGAAGCACGCCGCCCGCCTAGCCGAGCTCTGCCAAGAGCTGGGACGCCGGATGGATGAGAGCCGGGCGGCGTTGGGGCCCGTCTCCGACCAGTGGCTTCGCAGCCGCCCTGCGACCTCGGGAGATGGGCGGGGAGACTTCCCTGCGATGGCCCAAGAGGCGAAATTGCTGGTCGAGGCCTTGAACTCCCCTCACCCTGGACTCTTCGACGTCGAGTTCTCCACCCCTAAGCCGGTACTGGCCTCTCGGCTCCTGTCGCTGGTGGGCATCACCGGCTTCTACTTTCCCTTTACCGCCGAGGCCAACGCGAGCGTTGACTGGCCCCGCTTTTGCGTGCCGGCCACCCTCTGCCACGAGCTGGCCCATCGCGCCGGGTTCATGCGCGAAGACGAGGCCAACTACATTGGCTATCTGGCCTGCGTGAACTCAGAGGACCCGCTGGCTCGCTACAGCGGCTACACCCTGGCCTACAACCATGCCATGAACACCCTCTACGGGCAGGATCAGGCCGCCTGGGCACGCATCAACCGTCAAAGGAGCGCCGCGGTGGCTGGCGACCGAGCGGCCCGCTCCTCGATGGCTGCCAGCTATCGAGGCCCTCTTCAAGATCTGGGAGACGCAGTGAACGACGGTTACCTCAAGGCCCAAGGGCAGTCGTCCGGCACCGCCAGCTACGGCCTCATGGTGGATCTGCTGCTGGCAGACCCGGAGTTTTCCTAGGTGCCGCAACCCCCAGCTTGAAGAGGGCCCCAAGACAGCCGGCACGGCGGCCTGCCTGCACGTCCTCTACCGCTGGCTCACATAGAGCTTGTTCGACCGCGGAAACTCCCGGCGACAGGCCTCGCGCAGCGCTTTGCGGGCCTCAGCTCCCGGCGGATAGTCCTTCTCGGCAGCGGCATAGCCGCCCTCAGCCACCCGCACCGCATCGCCTGTGGCACACACGCTCACCCAGCGGTCCTTCTTAAAGGTCTTAAGCTCCACCGAGCCTTTGGAACCCTTGCCGCACAGCCCCTGCGCCATCCCCAGCGCCTGCTTCATCGCCATAAGTTTCACTGCGTCTCGCCTCCTTCGTGGGCAGAAGTTTCATGGCCTACCCCTATCTGCCAACGAGAAAATAGATCTGCCGGAAAGCAGGCTCTCGTACCACAAAATAGCGAATCCACTCGCTTGTCGCCTTACCGAGAAACCCGCGCCTTTCCTGCCTGACATCCGTGGGTCGCCGGGGCGCCTACCCACTCGCCAGAAAGCGCTCGAGCTCCTGAGTGAAGTCGCGTTTTACCAGCGTAGGGGTGATGTAGACCACCTGGGCGGCGTCGCCTGCCACCCAAAAGGCCACGCGCACACTGCCGGCGTCTTTGGAGTTCACTCGGCACTCTTTGAGGGAGTGGCCCTGGAAGGGGTGCTTGATGGCGCTCTTACACTTGAAGAAGCCGTTCTCTGCCTGGCTGGCAAGCATCTGGGGGATGCGGCAGGCCAGATCGGGCCAGCGTTTGAGGGACCGCGCGCAGCCGCGCTTGTCGAAAGTCACGTTCATGGGCGCTGCCTCCTGTCTGGGCCGCAAGATGCGCAACGGGTGCTTGGCCGGGTAAGATTTCTGGGTAGGATTGTGCCCAAAAGCCAGGGGCAGGGAGGAGCACGCGTGCAAACTCAGCAGGTCACCCACACTTTGGAACCGGTCTATGACAGCGCCAGCCGCGTGTTGGTGTTGGGCACTATGCCCAGTCCAAAATCTCGGGAGCTGGGATTTTACTACGGGCATCCCCAAAACCGCTTTTGGCGGGTGCTGGCAGCGCTCTTTGGCGAGCCGGTGCCAGAAACCGTTGAAGCCAAACGGGCGCTGGTGTTGGCCCATGGCATCGCCCTTTGGGACGTACTGGCTTCCTGCCATATCGCCGGGGCATCGGATGCCTCCATCAAGGATGCAGTGCCCAACGACTTGGGACCGCTGCTCACTGCCGCGCCTATCCAGGCCGTGGCAACCACCGGGGCTGCGGCGGCACGGTTTTATCGGCAGTTCGACAAGCCGCAGTGGCCGGAGCTCGAACATGTGGCGCTGCCCTCTACCAGCGCGGCCAACGCATCTCTGCGCTTAGATGATCTGATTGTCGCCTATGAGCCTTTAAGAGAGCTGGCGGGCGGGGACAACCTGTCGAGCCTCGATGACAAGTTGGCGCACCAGTAGGCTTTGTAAGGTCCCAAGCGGGACGGTTGGCTTAGAGTGAAAGAGTTCTAAGACCGTCGTCTCGCGCCGTCGACGGACGCGCCATGCAAAGGGGGCCCTATGGAGCAAAAGTGGGACACCACGGTGTTGGTGGGGCAGTCGGGAGGCCCCACCGCCGCCATCAACGCCAGCCTTGTTGGAGTGTGGGAAGCCGCCTACAGGCTGGGAGCCCGCGTGGTGGGCATGCGCAACGGCATCGAGGGCTTTTTGGCCGGCGCCACGGTGGATCTGGACGCCATCGTGAGCGACCCGCTCCAGGCCGAGCTGCTGCGCCATACTCCGGCCTCGTTTTTGGGCAGCTGTCGCTACAAGCTGCCGGATCCCGAGGATGACGCCACGCCTTACCAGGAGCTTTTCTCGCGCTTTGAAGCCCTGGGCGCAGGGGCGGTGCTCTACATTGGCGGCAACGACTCCATGGACACCATCGAGAAGCTGGCCCGCTACGGCGAGAGCGCAGGAAGCCCCATCCGCTTCATGGGCGTTGCCAAGACCATCGACAACGACCTGATGGGCACCGACCACACCCCCGGCTATGGCAGCGCTGCCAAATTTGTGGCCACCTCGGTCCATGAGCTGAGAAGGGATTCCGACACCTACTTTATGAAGTCGGTCACCGTGGTGGAGATCATGGGCCGCGATGCCGGCTGGCTCACCGCCGCCGCAGCCCTGGCAGGGGCTCCAGGACAAGACGGCCCCGACCTGTTCCTGCTGCCGGAGGCTCCGGTGAGCTTGGACGACATCGTTTCTCGGGTAGATAAGCTCTTCAAAACCCAGAACACCGTCATTATCGCGGCCAGCGAGGGCGCCCGCACGCCCACGGGAGAGCCGCTCTATCAGGACGAGTCGGTGGGTGTGGACGCCTTTGGCCATGCGGCGGCCCAGTCCGGGCTCTGCCGCTACTTGGCCGGCGTCATCAAGGAGCGTCTGGGAGTCAAGACCCGCGCGGTGGAGCTCTCCACCCTCCAGCGCTGTGCCGCGCATCTGGCCAGCGCCACCGACCTCGCAGAAGCCGCCACCCTGGGCTCCACCTCGCTGCAGGCAGCAGCGTCCGGGGCCACTGGCATGCTTTCGGTGATTCACCGCATCTCCGACGACCCCTACGCGGTACGCTATGGTCTCAAAGCCATCTCTGATGTGGCCAATGGGGTACGCACCATCCCACGCAGCTGGATCACGCCGGACGGCATGGGCCTCACCCAGGTCTTTTTAGACTACGCCCGCCCGCTCATTGCCGGCGAGGTCCATCCCATCTTTGTGGACGGAGTCCCCTGGTACCCCCGTCTTGCCAAGGAGTAGCCATGAACAAGCCCACCTTGTCTTCCCTGAAGCCCGTGGCCATCGGCGCCCTTACGGTCGCTGCCGGCGCCGCGGGAGCCTTTGGCGCCACCAAACTCGCCCAGCATCTGGCCTTGCGCGCCGACCGCCTGGTGCCCACCCGCTTTGGCGTGGCCCATCTGTTCACCACCACCGACTCTGAAGGCCGCCTCATGCGCGTGCTCTCAGTAGGCGGCGGCTGGCAATCGGTGATGTATCTGGACGACCCGGACGAGCCTGTGGCGGCCCACAGCCGCGGCTTAGACGTCATCTTCTCCCCTGAGATGGCCGCCCAGGGCGTCCATCCCAAAAACGTGCTGGTGGTAGGCGGCGCCGGCTGCTGCTGGCCACGCCACGCCATCAAGGAGCATGAGGATCTCTCCATCACCGTGTGTGAGATCGACCCCATGATCATCGAGATCGCCCGCCGGGAGTTCCACCTAGACCACGCCATCGAGTTCGCAGGCACCCTGCCCTCCGGCGAGCCGCGCCTGAAGGTGGTGCAGGAGGACGGCCTAAGCTTCCTGGTGAAGCGCAAGGTCTTGGGCCGCGGCGCTGCCCAGCCTTACGACGTCATCGTCAACGACGCCTACGCCGGCACCTCCGCCCCCTCGGACCTCATGAGCGGCTACGGCCTGGATATGGCCAAAGAGAACCTTGCTCAAGACGGTCTCTACCTGGTGAATGTAGTAGCACCCGCAAAGGACCCCACTCGCGTCCTTGAGGCCCGCGACGCCCTGCTCATGGCCTTCGAGCACGTCTATGACCTGCGCTGCCCCGACCCTCTGGCCCAAGATGAGAACAACATTCTCATCGCCAGCGACCGCGAGCTTGAGGTGCCCGGCGCTACCGAGCTCTAAACCTACAAGGAAAGTGCTGCTCCTATGTCTGCTTCTGAATCCTGCCCCCACTGCGCGCCTGCGGGCCCCGGCTGCGAGCACAATCAACCTATTAACGACATGTGCTTCGTGTGCGGCTACGAGAACCCCGCAGGCCTGCACGCCCAGTTTGTGGAGGACGACACCCCCGGTCAGGTGACAGGCGTGTTTACTGCACGCGATATCCACTGCAGCTATCCTGGGCGCCTCCACGGCGGCGTCATTGCGGCCATCTGCGACGAGTCCATTGGGCGCGCCTACATCAGCGGCAACCACGATCACTGGGGCGTCACCATGGAGCTCACCGTGCGCTACCACAAGCCCACACCGCTCAATGTGCCCCTCACGGTGAAGGCCTCTATCACCAAGGAAACTCGGCGCACCTTCGAGGGACAGTGCGACCTCTTTACCCAGGAAGGCCTGCGCTGCGTGAGCGCCAGCGCCATCTACGCCAAGCTGCCGGTGGAGCGCATCATCGCCGAGTGCACAAGCGACGATTCCTACGTATGGGTGCCTGACACCCGCTCCATCCCCACCGAGGAGCTAGACGCCCCCGAGCACCGCTAGGCGCGGACAGATGCGGGCGGCCGGTTGTGCACTGAGGCCAGATGCGCGATGAGTCCATGGGTCGCTTGGGCGGTCTACCTGCGGCTAGACGCTGGCAGCCTGCGTGGCGGCCGGCACCTGCGGCGTGAGCTCATAGGCCACCCAAGGCCCCTCGCGCCAACGCCTAAGCTCGCCGCAGTAGACAAAGCCCAGGCGCTCAAGCACCGCCTGCATGGTGACGTTGTGGCCGTTGGTGTCGATGCGAAGGTGGTAAAACCCCTGGTCCTTAGCGAAGTCCACAATCTGGGCCATGGCGTGGGAAAAGGTGTTGTCGGTAGCAACGCGATGAATCACGCCATAGGGAGAGCTGTCGATCCAGGCGCCGTCGATATCGCCATAATCTGGGTCTGGCCCCGCGGCCAGCGAGAAGCAGCCATGGACCTCTGAGCCGTCATCCACAAACACGTAAAAGGTTCCGGCGTCGATATCGTCGAGAATTGTATGCTCGGTGGGATAGCCCTCCCACTGACCGGCATTGCCCTCGGCCCGCATGCGGCTGCGGGCGCACTCGATAACACTCATAATGGCAGGTAGATCGCTAGTGCGCGCAGAACGAATGACCATAGTGCCCCCGATACTCCGTGCGTTGAAATAAGAGTGGATACCATACCATAGCCCTATGGCGCTTTAGACCATTTTGACGCTGGAATACCAAGGGACACACAGGCACCAAAATCTCTACGCCACCTTGTGCTTTAAGAGATTTTCAGGCTGTTTTTAGCTAGCGTCCATCCACCGCGTCTGATTGGATTTCCTATGCCGTTTTATATCAATAACGCAGATATCACCACCATGGATGTGGACGCGATAGTCAATGCTGCCAACTCCCGTCTCACCCGCGGAGGAGGTGTCTGCGGTGCCATTTTCGCTGCCGCCAACGCAGCTGCCCTCGAAGCCGCTTGCACTCAAGCGGCCCCCGTCGCACCCGGCCAAGCTGCAGCCACGCCCAGCTTTGGCCTCAAGGCACCCTGGATCATTCACGCGGTAGGGCCCATCTGGCGCGGCGGTTCGAGCCGAGAAGCCCAAACCCTCGCCTCCTGCTACCACTCTGCCCTTCGCGTGGCTGCCAAGCTGGGAGCTACGAGCGTCGCGTTTCCTTTGATATCTTCAGGCATTTATGGCTACCCGGCGGACGAGGCTCGCAAGATCGCCCGCACCGCCATTTTGGAGGAACTGGAAGCCACCGGCGACTCCATGGATGTCCACCTGTGCCTTTGGGGTGACCATACCCAGGCCCGCCGCGCTCTGGAACCCGAGCTGGTGGAGTACCTGCGCACCCTCCCCGACGAGCTGCTGGATACCAGCCTGCCTCTAGACTCGCTGTTCACTCCCGCCGCCGGCGCGCCGGTTGGCGCTGGGGCGCCTGCTGCCCCCAAAGCGCCCGCAGCTCCCCGCAGGTCCCGAAGACGTCGGGACGCCTGCGCGCCGGCCACCAGCGTCCCGACCCCTGCGCAGGCAGCTCCCAGCCCCGAGGACACCGGCGCCCTCTTCCTGGCCGACCAAGCCATCACCGCCCCCGGCGCCGCCAGCGTGCCCACCCACGCCGCCACATTGGAGGAGGCGCTGCAGCACTTGGATTGGGGTTTTTCTCGGCAGCTGCTGGCCCTTATCGACGCCCGCGGCCTCACCGACGCCCAGGTATACCGTAAAGCTGGGCTCACTCGGCAGCATTTTTCCAAGATCCGCTCCAATCCCAGCTATCAGCCTCGCAAGCAGACCGTGCTGGCTCTGGCCTTTGCCCTGGAGCTCACGCTGGCAGAAACCCGCGATCTTTTATCTCGTGCCGGCTTTGCGCTGAATCCCTCGTCCATCGACGACGCAATATGCGCCTGGTACTTGGAACGGCGCATGTTTGATATCGACCGAGTGAACCAGGCCCTCTACGCCTACGATCGCCGGCTGTTGGGAGCCTAGGAGCCGCGCCTCCCGGCACCACATCTGCATGCTGCCCGTTGCTGCGTCACCATGCCGCGCGCCATGCTCGCCTTCCAATGTCACCTGGCAGGCGACCTTTGGCGAGGCGTTTCCCTTTAGGCTTGCAAGCAACATCCGTTACGCCTGAAGGAGGCTCCATGAACTTGTTTTTCTTTGGCTCCACGCACTCTGCCAGCCAGCCTGCCGACACCGCCGCAGATACTTGTCAGCCCGCGCGCCGTCATCACCAGCACCATCACCATGCCACCGAGAAGCCCGCAGCCCCGGTGGCTGAACTGGTATTCATTATCGATGCCAGCGGGTCCATGATGCCTTTGGTAAGCGACACGGTGGGCGGATACAACTCGGTGCTTAAGAAGACCGCCGGAGCCGGCGACAATGCGCTGGTGACCACGGTGTTCTTTAATCAAGCATCGACCATTGTCCATGACAGGGAGCCCATTGGGTCTATCAAACCGCTCGCTGCCAGCGACTATGTGCCCTGCGGCACCACTGCACTGTTGGACACGGTGGGGTCCACTATCGAGCGTATCGATTTGATTCAGCAGCATCAGCCTGCAGGGCATAAGCCTAGCTCCACCACGGTATGCATCATCACCGACGGGCTGGAAAACGCCTCTCACAAGTTTACTTATGGACAAGTGAAGCATTTGATCTCGCAACATAGGGAGAGGGGCTGGGAGTTCCTGTTCCTAGGGGCCAACATCGACGTGGCCGAGCAGGCAGAGAGCCTAGGCATCGACCTTAACCGCGCCGTCGCCTACGACGCGGACTCCACCGGCACCTTTGCCGCCTTCCAATCCTTTGGCGATGCGGCGGTATGTGCCTGTGCGGGCGCGCCGCTGGATGATTCCTGGCGGGCGGCGGTAGACCAAGACCAGGAGAGGCGCGGAAAGCGTCGCCGCAGGTAGAGCTAGGTTACGCATAGTTAAAACAGATGGAGCTGGACCCTTTGTCATGCCTTGCTTCTACCTTGCAGCCCTCCGCTCGAGCGAAGTCTCGCGCAAGCTCGACGAGCTCAGAGGGGACAGCCGACAGATCAGAACCATTCCAAGAGACGCCCACCTGGTTGTGGGCGTCTTGTTTTGCCGCAAAGAGCGTCGATGGCTGCGAAGCGACCATCGCCTTTGCGATGCAGTAAAGAACTGCAGTGAGCCTGTCTTCGCTGCACGAGATCTCAACTGGCTCCGGCGCATAGACGCCCACCTGGGGACTGGAGGACTCCGCATCTTTATCAAGCGCCCTGGCCACTTCAAAGACGATCTCCCGAGCATCCACAACCCTCAAGATCGCGCCGGGCGAATACTGGAACCTCACGAGGGTGTCAAAGGCCTCTATGAGATCGTCCACCTCTTGGCTTCTTGCCTGCTCCTCTGACCTAAGCTGGCCTAGCGCCAAAGCGGTTATGGGCCCCTTGACCTCATGGAGCAAACGGACAGAAAGCGCCTCGGAGATGGCGATCTCTCGCTCGATGTCCCGAGTGACCTTAGAACTCAGAACCGCTGCCACCAGAGTCGTGAAGAGCGCCGTGCCAATGAGCGCCCATTTTGCAACGCGAAACCTAGCCACCCAAGAGCTGCAATCCACATAGCGAACCGTCACACCCGAGGCAGCATCGTCTATCACTCTGTAGAACACCAGGCAGTCGCCCGCGTAATAGGAGCACACATCAGGCTTTTGGCCAGCTTGCTGAAGGGGCTTCTCGGCAATCTCATCGCGCAGTTCGCTCGTGAACGGAACGCTCGCAAAAGCCTCAGCGCCCAAATCCCCCTCCCCACCTAAGACCGCCTCTTGCGCATGAAGCCCCAGCAGCCCAGAGCCTCCCCCATCAAGGACGCTTTTCGCAGACAGATCGACCAACACGCACACCCCTGCATAGAGAACTGCCAGGCAAACGGCCCATCCAACCACAAACCTCTGCACTCGGGCCTGCCGCAGCTTGTCCCAGGCGTTCGCCATAGGTCAGCCCCCGCTCTCGGGAGTCTCAAGCCTATAGCCCACGCCCCACACCGACCGCAAGGCCACCGAAGCCCCTGCGTATTCTAGTTTGCGCCGCACTCGGCGAGTCATTTCGTCGGCCGTCCGACTTTCAACTTCTTGAGGCATGTCCCAGACTTCTGCAAGCAGGCGCTCTCGCGATAGGGGCTGATTGGGATGCGCAAGGTAATAGCGCAACAGTTTTATCTCTGTAGGCGTGAGGGGCACGGGCCGCCCCTCCACAAAGCACTCTCCATCGCAACAGCGCAGGTTTCCCGCGCGCACTTCGCCTTTTCCTGCCGAGAAAGACCCGTCCTCGCAAGCATGAGCCGTCCGTCGGAGCAATGCGTTGACCTTGGCGAGAAGGTATGCGGGACGGATCGGCTTAGTCACATAGTCGTCGCAGCCGCTTGCCAAGGCGTCGATCATGTCCAACTCGCTGTTGTCACCAGAGAGCACAAGCACAGGCAGCAGAGACACTTCCCGGATACGCTTGAGCAGAGTGAGGCCGTCGACATGGGGAAGCGTCATATCCAAGATCATCAGGTCAAAGCGCTGATCCTCTAGAAGTGCAGGCGACTCGTATAATGTGGCGCCGTCAGGAATCGCCTTTACGCTATGTCCAGCGCCTGTCAGCACCTGGCTTACCGAAGTTCTCACTTGCAGGTTGTCTTCGATATAGAGAATGTTTGCCATAGCTGCTCCTTTGATTAACTTTAGCATGGGAGCATAATCGCAATTGCAACAATATGTTTTGATTTACCCAGCGATGTTTTGTATTTCTTGGTTTATATTTGCTAATAATAATGTGATTCTTTACCTCGAAATAACCTGATAGCCACGACATTTCCCGATTATCGACCGTAGATCGCCGTCAGCCTTGTCCACAACTGCGTGCAATGAGCCGCATGCAAAGGAAGCAGGCTCTATGACCTGGGCTTCAATCAAAGCAAAGTTTTCCTACTGGTGGGCAGAAGGCTACCTCTCTTGGGATGGCATCGCCGTGGCCATAAGCTGCCTGTCAATTGGCGTGCTGTATCACTTTGGCTGCATCGATAGGTTCATGCTTCTTACCATGAGCAGTCTTTTGGTAATAGCTGCCGAGCTTGTTGTCTACCGCACTTCAAAGGCCCATGGCCGCACCTTTGATGCCGCGGTATGCCTCATATGCGCAATCCTCTATTTACTGCTCCTTTGGTAGCGCCCTGTGAGCAGCCGCAAAGGGGCAACGAAGGGCCAATGAGCTTCATGGTTGCGGTTCTTATCGGCAAGGAAAAAGCCCGCCTCCAGCTTGCGGTGAGCTGAGGACGGGCTTGTATGCGTAGAGCTACGTGCGCGATGAGGCGCTAAGAGGGCTTTGACCTCGAGGGATTAGTACATGCCACCCTGGCCGCCCTGGGCGGCAGCAGCGGAGATGGCCTCCTCGATGGTGGTGTCCTTGGGCTCGTCGGTGACGGTGGCCTCGGTGATAAGGAAGAGGCCGGCCACAGAGGCGGCGTTTTGCAGGGTGACGCGAGCGACCTTGACGGGGTCGAGCACACCCATCTCAATCATGTCGCCGTACTGGCCGGTAGCGGAGTCCAGGCCATGACCCTTGTCCATGCCGCGAACCTTCTCGACCACGACTGCACCCTCGAAGCCGGCGTTATCAGCGATAGTCTTGACGGGGGCGGCCAGCGCCTTGGCAACGATGTCGACGCCGATCTTCTCGTCCATGTCGTCGCACTTCATGGAAGCCAGGACCTCGGAGGCGTCCAGGAAGGCTACGCCGCCGCCGGCGACGATGCCCTCTTCCACCGCGGCGCGGGTGGCTTGCAGGGCGTCCTCGATGCGGTGCTTGATCTCCTTGAGCTCCACCTCGGTGGCAGCGCCCACCTTGAGGACGGCCACGCCGCCGGCCAGCTTGGCCAGACGCTCGCGAAGCTTCTCGCGGTCGAAGTCGGAGTCGGTGTGATCGATCTCGGCTTTGATCTGGGCGATGCGGTCATCGATGGCGCTCTTGGCGCCCTCACCGCCCACGATGGTGGTGTTGTCCTTGGTGACCTTGACGCTCTTGGCGCGGCCCAGCATGTCGGCGGTGGTGTCAGCCAGCTTGATGCCCAGCTCTTCCATGGCCACCTGGCCACCGGTGACCACAGCGATGTCCTCGAGCATGCGCTTGCGGCGATCGCCATAGCCAGGAGCCTTCACGGCGCAGACGTTCAGGGTGCCGCGGAGCTTGTTGAGGATCAGCGTGGCCAGAGCCTCGCCGTCCACGTCCTCGGCCACGATGAGCAGCGCAGAGCCGGACTTTTGCACGGCCTCGAGGATGGGCAGGATGTCCTGGATGTTGGACACCTTCTGGTCGGTCATGAGGATGTAGGGGTTCTTGAGCTCGCAGACCATGGACTCGTTGTCGGTGGCGAAGTACGGGGAGATGTAGCCCTTATCGAACTGCATGCCCTCGACGGTCTCGATCTCGATGCCAAAGGTCTGGGACTCCTCGACGGTGATGACGCCGTCCTTGCCCACGACCTCCATGGCGTCGGCGATCTTCTTGCCGATCTCAGGATCGGCAGCGGAGATGGTGCCTACAGAGGCGATCTGGGCCTTGGTGGAGACGGTCTGGGCGGCGCCCTTCATCTCCTCCACCACGGCGTCCACGGCGTGGTCGATGCCGCGGCGGATCGCCAGGGGGTTGGCGCCGGCGGCTACGTTGCGCAGGCCCTCGTTCACGATGACCTGGGCCAGAAGCGTAGCGGTGGTGGTGCCGTCACCCACGGTGTCGTTGGTCTTGGTGGCGACCTCCTTCACCAGTTGAGCACCCATGTTCTCCACGGGATCCTTGAGCTCGATCTCCTTGGCGACCGAAACGCCGTCGTTGGTGATGGTGGGAGCACCGTAGGGGCGCTGAAGAGCCACATAGCGGCCCTTGGGGCCCATGGTGGTGGTGACAGCATCTGCCAGGGTGTTGACGCCGGCTGCAAGCTTGGAACGGGCGTCGGTGCCAAAGTTGATAATCTTGGCCATAGGTATGCGTACCTCCTATGAAACAGTTACTTGATGGAGTGGTGCTGCGACTCATGGGTCGCAGCAAGGGGGGGGGTCTCGCAGGGAGCGAGGGCGCGGGTTTCTCGGCAGCTATAAGACGCGCAAGGCGCGCTGCATGAGAAACGCGAGGAGGGGGTTAGCCCTCGATGATGGCGTAGATGTCGTCGGCACGGAGGAGCAGGTAGTCCTCGCCGTCGACCTTGATCTCATTGCCACCAAACTTGCCGTAAAATACCTGGTCGCCCACCTTCACGTCCATGGGGATGCGGTTGCCGTTGTCATCACGACGGCCCTCGCCTACTGCGACGACCTCGCCCTTTTGGGGCTTTTCCTGGGCGCCTGAGGAAATGTAGAGGCCCGAAGAGGTCTTCTCCTCCTTGGGGGCCGGCTTGACGAGCACGCGATCACCCAGCGGCTTGAGATTCATAACGATTCCTCCTTTACGGATTTCGCCTCGAAGCGGCGATGTTCTCACACATTGCATCCTACAAAGACGACCAACTTCTAGCAAGCGCTAGAAGAAAATCTCCATTAAGCCACTTAGATTTTCTAGTAGTCCCCTTTATAGGTAGGCTTTGGGCCTGGCACTCCTTGGAAGAAGCACTCCTGCGCAGAGCGATTCTGACGCAGCATTCCCTGCGAAATGCCCCAGTAGGGCCTCCGCCAGAACAATGCCATGGAGAACGCGGCTTTGCACAGGGCTTCTTTCCGAAGCGCCTGAGACCTTTGCCTGACGCCGCTTCGAGCCTTGCCGAGACGCTGTCTCTTAGGGGCCTTCCGCAGAGCCACTAGCACATCTACCCGGCCTCGGGACCCTCCTAACGCCCTAGTGGGCTCTCAAACAATCCACCCATGAAAACTCATCAATATCAATCTAGGGACTTTAGGGCGACCTCTGGATGGACGTGCAGGCGGAGGGAAGGGGCAGCGCTGGGTGGGGCGATGCTGGGCGGGTGGGAAATACAGGTGCGGAGTGTGAGCAGTGCGGGATATGGAATTGCTGCATGTACACATGCGATGTAGTACCTCGTCGCACTGGGGTTTTACAAAAGCCCAGTGCGACGAGGCAGCGAAAACACAAATACGCGACCATACAGCAATAACAGTGTCAGCTAATCGCTGCGTGCTAGTTAGTCGCTGCGTACCATCTGCTCCTACCAGCAAAGGCCAACGGTCATCAGTTTGTTCCAAAGGTCCCGACGCTTCTGCTGAGCTGCACCGCTCCAGTCAAAAGACCGTTTCAAAAGCTTCGCAAGACGCTCAAAGCAAAGGTTTCGCATGCGTTCGTTGCGACAACTTTCGCGATCAAATACCACCATCTGATAGCCTAGGCGTTCCATGACATCACGGCGGCGTCGATCTTTCTCAACTTGCAGAGGATTGCTGTCATGCTCTTGGTGGCTGTCATACTCATAACCCACGCGCCTCGCAGGCCAAAGCCCATCGGGGCTTATATATCGTGATCCGCCCAGCAGCAAAGAGAGCTCGCCGGTCACTTCTAACTTTGCGTTGAGCTCGGGGGTCGGCAGACCGCTGCCACCTAGTCTAGGCGGCAGCGACAAGGCCAATTGAATCACTGTCTCCATAGGCGAATGGGCGCCATTGGCTACGTAGGGGAGCGCTGACTTCAATGCTTTGATACCACGCATCGACTCAGAGATACCAGCGGTTACAGCATCGATGGTGTCCGTAGAGCAGAGAACATCTCTGAAGTAGCGCGCATTATCTTGGTAGGGATTGCAAAGAAAGTCGCCGCATAAAATTGAAACCAGCATCGCAAGTTGGGTTTGGTTCGTTTGTCCAGAACGAAGCACCAAATACCCAGCTGGAGAAACCACCTGCAATGAATCCAAACCTTGCGGTGGCTGGATCTCCCATAAAAACCCGTCGGGCACAGGTTGAGTAAATTGATGAATTGCAATCCTTTTTTGTGTGCCATGCCGATTATTAAAGCCTATCAACATATGCATGGGGACGTCGTAGGTATCCGGAGTCGCCAGCAATTCGTGAGCCCAGGGAAGGCTGCCTTTCCACCAACCCAAAGTACTGACGGACTTCGCACAGGCAGCCATGGCCGAAGCCCCAGAGATCCGCTCTTGGGCTTGGGCTGCGCTGAGAGGTGTCGCGGGCAGCCGAGATGCAAAGTACATCCACGCGACTATGTCGCACACGATGGCGTTCATGAGCACAGCCTAGTGATTTGGATCCACCCGTGCGCTCGACGTTCTGACAATTTTCTGACCAATATCTGTCAAATCGACCGCTCAGCCCTCAGATGGACCGCTCGGCCCTCGCCGCTCTTCTCACTCCTGCATCGCCGCAGGCAGACGAACCGTTCCATCAACATAGCTCCACTGATTTTCCAAAGCCTCACAGCCGCTCTTCATAGGACCGTCATTCGATTTTGCATAGGACCGTCATTCGGACTGCCACTCGAGTTTGCCTGCGGCACAAGCGCAATAAGCCGGGCCTGGGATTTTCCAGGCCCGGCTCTCTCAGTTACGCTCGTTTTAGGCTCATGGCCACAGCAACCCGCAAACGCGCTCGCTCGATCCTTAGGCACGCCAGTCGGGATCCTGCCGACTCATCCACACGCCTACGGCGCGGAGGCTCCACAACTGCGCGATGGTGGAAAGCACGGTCTGCACCAGGGTAGCCACGGCAGCACCAAAGCCCACGGCAGTAAGAGAGTCCAGCAACATATTCAGCAGGCTCTCTAGGCCGACCGCGCCCATGCCATAGCCCATATAGCTGGCCGAAGACCCCATGTACGCCAGGTTCTCCAGCAGGTTGCCCAGCGAATAAAAGCTGGAGGCAAACACCGCCGTGTAGATGACAGCCATGATGACGCCCACGATAAGGCCAGGCACAAACACCGCCAAAATGACGCCCCAAGGAGCCTGCTTGAACTGGTCCCACAGGTCGGAGAGGTCAAAAGCCGCCCTAAAGTCATCTTTGGCAGTCATGCGCACGCCCGCCATGGCCACAAAGACGCTCACCAGGATCATCCACGCAATGTAGAGCAAGATGCCCACCAGCGGGATCTTGAACAGCAGCGTGAAACCCAGGCCAATAATGCCGCCGAGAAGAGACAACACTGCGTAGAGGAAGCCGCGCCAAAGGGTGGTGCGGGTAAAGCGAGGCTTAGGCAGACCCTGGGCGCCGTCACCGGCTTGAATGGCCCATTCGAGCATGTAGCCTTGGGCATACCATCCCAGAATGGGCACCAGGTTGAGCAGCATGAGCAGCATGGCGGTGCCAAACCAGCCAGGCTGGCCAGTAAGGTCATGCCAACCCTGGCTCAAGGGGCCTGGCTGCGCAGGAGCCGCTGGCGGAACGGGTTGCTGCGGCTGGCCTGCATAGCCAGGCTGCGCCGGCTGGCCGTAAGCCTGCTGGCCGAAACCCTGTTGTTGATAGCCTTGCTGCGGGGCGCCCTGTTGCGCATAGGCCTGCTGTCCGTAGGCTTGCTGAGCTTGAGGGACTGGCTGCGCATAATAGGCTTGCGAGGCAGGTACGGCATTGGGAGCAGGCACGGCCTCGGAAGCTGCGGCGCTCTCGGGGACAGGTGCGGGCTCCGGCGCAGGAGGCACGGGGTTCTCGGCAACGGAGGCTTCCACCTCGATCACCGCGGCTTCGGAAGCAGCTTCGGAAGCAGCTTCAGGAGCTGCGCCAGCACCAACGGGAGCAGCATCAAGGGCATCGGAGGTATCATCAGAGGCGGCCATTACCTGGGCCTCGGCAACGTCGACCTCTTCCAGGTGTGCGCCGCAGGAAGTGCAAAACCGGGCGCCGGGATCTGCGGGGGTTCCGCAGTGGGGGCATATCTTCTCGCTCATAGATCTCCTCTGCTTGAAGGTGTAGTGCGGGCAGCCTGTGCGGCCCGCGGCCAACAAACCCCGCCGTGCATCCGGTGTGAATGCGAGGGCCGTGCAGGGGCGCCTGCGCAAGGGCGAGGCGCCAGAGCAGCGGCGTTGGCGATGCATGAAAGCGCCCGTTCATGGTACTCGGGCGCGGTTTTCTAAAGGCTAGGTACCCATCGGCCAGGCTGAATCTACCCTTAATTCGAAACAAACCCCACTCAGTGATGCATCACTGAGTGGGGTCATATGCGAGCGAGACTCCCTAGCCTTGAGGAGCTTCCAGCGCATCCACTTGAGCAAGCCAGAGGGTGGCAGAGGCATCGGAAGGCATGCGCAGATCCCCGCGAGGAGAGACGGCCACAGAGCCCACCTTGGGACCGTCGGGCAGGCAGGAGCGCTTGAACTGCTGAGCGAAGAAGCGCTGGTAGAAGGTGCGAAGCCAGCGCAGGATGGTGGCAGGGTCATAGAGAGGCTCTTGGCCCTGGGCGCGAGGCTGCTCCACAAAGGCCGCCAGTGCCAGTTGGTAGATCTTGGCAGGGCTGAAGCACTGGCGCAACATGGAGTAGAGGAAGAAGTCGTGGAGCTCGTAGGGGCCCACCAGATCCTCGGTGACCTGGGCGATGGAGCCGTCCTCTTGAGCAGGCAAGAGCTCGGGCGAGACCGGGGTGTCCAGCACGTCGAGGAGCACCTCTGCGAGCCGGGGATTGTCACAGGTAGCAGCCACATGGCGCACCAGATGGCGCACCAGCGTCTTGGGCACACCGGAGTTCACCCCATACATGGACATGTGGTCGCCGTTGTAGGTGGCCCAACCCAAGGCCAGCTCGGACAGGTCGCCGGTGCCAATGACCAAGCCGCCGCGCTGGTTGGCCAGGTCCATGAGGATCTGGGTGCGCTCCCGGGCCTGGGAGTTCTCGTAGGTGACGTCGTGGGTGGCCTCGTTATGGCCGATGTCTTGGAAGTGTTGGCGCACTGCGGCGGCGATGGGCACTTCTAAAAGCTGGGCGCCCAGGGCCTCGGCGAGAGTGCGGGCGTTGGAGTGGGTGCGGTGGGTGGTGCCAAAGCCCGGCATGGTGGCAGCGAGGATGCCTCCTCTATCGAGGCCGCAATAGTCAAAAGCGCGAGCACATACCAGCAGCGCCAGGGTGGAGTCCAAGCCGCCGGAAACCCCCACCACCGCGCATTTGGCGTGGGTGTGGGCCAGCCGCTGGGCCAAGCCGCGCGCCTGGATGTCCAGGATGTCCTCGCAGCGCTGGCTGCGGGTGGCAGGGTCGTCGGGCACGAAGGGATGGGGATCCACCCAACCGGTCACTTGCTCGTCGGCAGGGTCGAAGCTCTCCGGCAGCGACGTGCGAGTGTAGCCGGCGGCTTCAGGAGAGGCGCTGGTGCGATAGGTGGACATGCGCCGGCGCTCGCTGGCCACATATTCCAAATCCACCTGCCCCAGGGCGACGCCGCCTCCAAAGGGCTGGGCCTCGGCCATGATGCGGCCGTCTTGGCATACCAGGTCATGGCCCGAGAAGACCACGTCCTGGGTGGACTCGCCCCAGCCGGAGCTGGCATAGCCGTAGGCGCACACCAAGCGGGCGCTCTGGCCTCGCACCAAGTCGCGCCGGTAGGCCGCCTTGCCTACCTGGGCGTTGGAGGCCGAAAGGTTGCAGATGAGCGTGGCGCCGGCCTTGGCCAGGCCAATGGAGGGAGGCTCAGGGACCCATAGGTCCTCGCAGATCTCCACACCCACACAAAAGTGCTCCATAGCAGGGGCTTCAAAGACTTGATGGGCGCCAAAGGGCACATTCCAGCGGCCAGCCACAGAAATGGGAGCGCACTCCACAGGACCTGGCTCAAAGTAGCGGCCCTCATAAAACTCGTTATAAGTGGGGATGTGCAGCTTGGGCACCACGCCCAAAAGCTCGCCGGCACAGCAGACGGCCGCCACATTGTAAAGCTTGGAGTTCACCCGCAAAGGCAGCCCTACCACCGAGAGGCATCCGAGCTCTGCGGTGCGCTCGATATAGGAGGCCAGGCCACACTCGGCAGCGACCAGAAGGGCGTCCTGCCAAAAGAGGTCGTTGCAGGTGTAAGCGGTGAGGACGCACTCGGGAAGGATGACCACTCGGGCCCCATGGGCCACAGCGCTTTTGGTTTCCTCGACGCAGGCGACCACGTTAAAGTCTACGTCACCCACGTGGACCGCGGGAGTCACCGCAGCGACGGTGGTGAGGCCAAGCTTCATGGAGTGCTCCTCTCTAAGGGGGCTGGCTAGAGGGCGGCGTGCGGCAGGGACGCTAGGGGTAAACGGGCCGAGCTGGGCCTTCCTCAACGACCGAAGCAGCGTCGCCGCCCGGCGCCCCCGCTCTTCAAGCAGTTTCATAGACCTTGTTCCCACCCACATAACAGGCGAGCACCTGCGCCTGATGAAGCTCCTGGGGCGGGCAAGACAGGGGGTTCTTGTCGATGACGATGAGGTCGGCAAACTTGCCAGGCTCAAGGGTCCCCAGCTCATCCTGACGGCCCACCGCCACGGCGCCGCCCAGCGTGGCGGCGCGCAGGGCCTCGGCGGCGGTGACGCGCTCTTCTGGCAGCCAGCCGCCCATGGGGGCGCCGGAAGCGTCCTGGCGGGTGACCGCATCTGCCAGGATGGCGGTCGGGTCGCAGGGAACGCAGGGGGAATCGGTGCCAAAGGCCATGTCCACGCCGGATTTGAGGTAGGTCTTGAAAGGCCACATGAAGGAGGCGCGCTCCTCGCCCAGGTCGCGGGCCGGCTGGGTGATGTCGATGACCACGTGTTGCGGCTGCACCGAGGCCACGATCTTTGCCGCAGCCATGCGGTCCACGTCGTCGCGCTCCAAGTTCTCGATATGCTCTAGGCAAAAGCGCCCCTGATGAGGTTGCCCGTACTTATCGGCAGCCTCTTCAAAAATGGAAACGCCCTCATGGACCGCTGCGTCGCCTATGGTGTGGATGCGCACGGCAATGCCTTCTTTGGCGGCGCCCAGCACGATGTCGCGCATCTGGGCAGGCGGGATGGCGGGATGGCCGTGATCGTCGGGAAAGCGAGGGTTCTCATAGGGCTCCAAAAGCCAGGCGGTATGGGCGCTGGAGACGCCGTCGAAGAACTGCTTGACGCCCGGCGCACGCAGCATGGGGCCGGTGAGCTCTGCCTGGAGCTTTTCAATGCGGTCGAGGTCGCCGTCCAGCGGCAGCGTGGGAAACAGGTGGCCGCGCACGGTGAGCTCGCCTGAGGCTTCCAGATCGCGCCAGACCTCGTCTAATACGGCGTCGCAGCCCGGAATTGCCGATAAGCCCATGTCGTCCACGCTGGTGATGCCTCGGCGGTTGAGCTCGTGGGTCCAGTCGAGGAATATCTGGCGCAGTTCCTCTTTGGAGAGCGACTCCAGCACTCGGGCGATGTAGTACATGCCGGCGCCCTCGCGAAGGACGCCGGTGAGCCGGCCTTCCTCGTCGCGGTCAAAGGAGCCGCCAGCGGGAGGCTGGGTGTTCTCGTCGATGCCCAGGCGCTTAAGGCCGCAGGTATTGAGCCAGAGAGTATGGGAGTCGCCGGAGTACATGGCCACCGGTCGATTGGGGAAGAGCGCATCGAGCGAGAGGCGGGTGGGTGGGATGGCCGGGTCCCACAGCATGTCGCGCCAGCCATGGGAAAGCGCCCAGGAGCCATAAGGCTGATCTTTGGCAAAGTCATACATGTGCTGGGCGCAGTCTGCCTCAGAGGCGCCGCAGTACTCCATGGCCCGAGCCGATGGATAGAGCGCCGAATGGAACACATGTTGATGTGCATCATGGAGACCGGCGCAGATGAAGGCGTCTTCAAAGTCTTCTACCAGGGTGTCTTTTGCAATGTAGGCATCCATCTCCTGAGGTGGCACCACCGCAGAGATGATGTCTCCCTCTATGACCACCGCGGCAGGATAGCTGCGATCGTGAGTGCCGTCGAACACGTGGCGCGACGTGATAATCCTAGATGCCATGGGCTCAATCTCCCTTGGATGAAACCGGCTCTAGCTGAGGATACCACGCTCCACTGATGGGCTTTTGTACTGTAAGGATCACACAGGATGCGGGACAACTACTCTTCGCTCTTGTCATCCAGGTAGCGCGAGAGAAATTCCCGGGTGCGTGCATGCTGTGGATTGCCAAAGATCTGTTGGGGCGTGCCTTGCTCGGCGATGACTCCTTGGTCCATGAAGACCACGCGGTCGCTCACGTTCTTGGCGAAGGCCATCTCATGGGTGACCACCACCATGGTCATGCCGCCGGCCGCCAGCTCGCGCATGACGCCCAGCACCTCGCCCACGATCTCAGGGTCTAGGGCGCTGGTAGGCTCGTCGAAGAGCATGATGGCCGGGTCCATGCACAGGGCGCGGGCAATGGCCACGCGCTGCTTTTGGCCGCCGGAGAGGCGCTTGGGATCGGCGCCGATGAAGTCCTGGAGCCCTACGGCTTCCAGGTGGCGGCGGGCGATCTTCTCGGCTTCTGGCTTTTTGAGCTTGCCCAGAGTCACCGGGGCCAACGTGCAGTTATCCAGCACGTTGAGGTTATTGAAGAGGTTGAAGGACTGGAAGACCATGCCGATGTCGGCGCGGAGGGCGTTGACGTCGGTGGCCGGGTTGGTGAGGTCTTCTCCGCGAAAGTAGACGTGGCCGGCGTTGGGGGTCTCCAGCAGGTTGAGGCAGCGCAAGAGAGTGGACTTGCCCGAGCCCGAGGCGCCGATGATGGTAACCACTTCGCCGGGGTAGACGTCCAGATCGATGCCCTTGAGCACCTCGTGGGCCCCAAAGGACTTGCGCAACCCCTGGACGGAGATGAGGGGCTCGGGTGTAGAGGCGAAAGCCTGGGAAGCAGGCGCAGAAGTGTCCGTAGTCATGATCATTCCTTTTAGGACTGCATGGGCTGGGCGGGGTGGCGAGGAGCAGCGGCGGGATCGGTGGTGGAGCCCACGGGTCCGGGTGCCTCGACGTCAAGCCGAGCGGCCAGCATGGTAAGGATCTTGGAGAACAGCATGGTGAGGATGAGGTAGATCACCGCGGCGATGCAGTAGGCTTCGAGACCCTTGTAGTAGATGCCTATGACCGAAGTGGTGGCAAACATCAGGTCGAAGACGCCGATGATGGACAGCACCGAGGAATCCTTGATGTTCACGATGAGCTCGTTGGACAGGGCGGGAATGGAGTTCTTGACACCCTGGGGAAAGACCACCTTGCGCATGGCTTGCCACTGGGAAAGGCCCAAAGAGCGCGCCGCCTCCAGCTGGCCAGGATCCACTGCTTCGATGCCGCCGCGCAGCACCTCCATCATATAGGCCGTGGAGTTGAGGCTGATGGTCACAAGGCCGGCCCAGAAGGGCGACCACACCGCGTTGATGTGGGCCGTCTCCCAGCCCAGGGAGCGAAAGACCGCCAGGCCGGCGAAGTAGACGATGGCGCCCTGGACCATCATGGGCGTGCCGCGCACCACGGTGGAATAGAAGCGCGCAAAACCCGAGCCCAGCGTCTTGAAGAAGCGCACCGCGTCGTTCTCGCCGCGATCGGGCGTCTGGATGCGCAGAAAGACCATGAGCAGTGCCAGGAAGAAGGCGATGACCGTGCCAAAGAGCGCCAGCTCGATGGTGGTGGTGACGCCGGTGACAAACAGCTGGCGGCCGTTATAGAGCATGTAGACGGCGCTCTCCAAAAAGCCCGTGGGATTGGTGGAGCTGGCGATGGCCCCTTGGCAAAGGGCCACAAAATGAGAGATGGGGCCCAGGCAAAAGAGCGCTGCCGAGCAGATCCACACCAGGTAGCTGGCGTAGCGCAGAGGTGCCCTAAGCGACGCCTTGGCCAGGACGAAGCGGGAGCGATACCTCTTGCGCAGCACAGCCTTGGCCACCAGGGCCACCAGCGAGAGGGCCAGCCAGACCACACATACCAGGGTGAGGACGGAGCCGGCGGCGCCCAGCGACATGCCGGCGCAGCAGGCCAGCGAGAAAGCAGCCAGCGCGCTGGTTCCCAAAAGCACATAGGGATGGTCGCTCTTGAGGAAGTGGGCTAGACGACGCAGGGTGCCGGCGTCTTCTGGCAGCGGCTCGGCATAAGGGTGGAGGTTCTCTTCCTCTTCCACTACAGCTTCTTCCAGCTGGGGATCGGGTACTCCAAGGGCCATAATCGCTCCTTTATAAATGGCGATGGAGCGCCAGATGCACAGGTGAGGCATCCGGCGCTCGCAAGAAACAGAGTGCGCTAAGGCATGGGGGGCGCCCGAGGCGCTGTGCCTTAGGCGGGCTGACGGTCGCAGGCAGCCGTCCAGATCTCCTGACGCTCAGCGTCGGAGATGGCGTTGACGGCCTCATTTACCGCCTGAGCATTGGCATAGTCCTTGGTGTAGCCCACCGAGGCAGGGTTGGTGGTCTCAAAACCAGCGCCTTCGGCGAACTGGATGGGCACCAAGTTGGGATTTGAGCGCATGTAGCCCTCTTCGTTCATCTTGGGATAGGTGACTGCGTCCACGGCGCCCTGAGCCAGCTGAGCCAGCACGGCAGGCATGGTGTCCACGGGAGTGGCGTGGTTGACGCCCTCGATCTCCTCGATGCAGTCATCGTAGAGGGTGGCCTTCTGACCCATGACCGTGGCGCCGGCGAAGTCCTTGAGGCTGGTGGCGTTCTCGTAGGGAGAGCCCTGGGTCACAAAGATGCCGATGGTGTCCTCGATGTAGGGATCGGAGAAGTCGATGGACTGACGGCGCTCCTCGGTATCGCTCATACCGGCGATGATGACGTCGATCTGGCCGTTGTTAAGAGCGTCGATAAGGCCGTCGAAGGAGAGCTTCACCGCCACAGGCTCGGCCCCGAGGGCCTCTGCCACACGCTTGGCGATCTGGACGTCGTAGCCGTCTGCATAGGCGCCGGAGACGTTTTCGATGGGGATGGTGTATTCGCTCTCCTGGGTGGCCTGCCAGTTATAGGGGGCATAGGCTGCCTCCATGCCTACACGCAGGGTGGAGCCGCCGCCCTGCGTGTAGGCATGGGCGTCAGGGGCGCCTGCGCCCGTGCTGCCACAGCCGGCGAGGGCTGCCAGAGAGCCAAGGGCCACCAACGAGCCGCCAGCCTGGAAGAGTGAGCGGCGGGAAACCGAGCGCTTGAGCAGCCCGCCTATGGCGGTCGACTGCTGCACCTGAGGGGTGTTCTGGTCATTCATGGCTGCTCCTTTGCATCCAAATCTCGCGAACCCTTATGTTCGCTGGTGGGCTTACAGATTAGGGGAAAGACGAACCTGCAGGTAGAACCCACTGCAGACCTTTACTGCATAGAAACACTATGCATCGGTAACTTTATGCATCATAGGGCGGATAGGACAAAAACTCGGTATAACACCAGGTAGTTGCTCTACCTCTATGCATACAAACGTGAATTTGAAGGGTTTTTGAGGGGTCTTATTCGTCAAATAATACGCCCTGTTTTAAGGCCTATTTGTATAATCGCAGGTAGATGTGGTGTCTGTTTCTTCGCCTTTCGATACATCACTGTATGAGAGCCTCTTTCCTGTATAGAAGCTGTAAACAAGCTGCAAGCCTCAGGACGGCACCCCACAGCAGCAACCAGTGACCAAATCGCGCAGAAAGGCCACCCCTTGCGCAAAGGCAGCAGAAAGGATGCGCTCGTTGGTGCCATGGACTCCCCGCACGATCTCTGCCTCGTCGCCCACAAATGCCGAGAAACGCAAACACTGGTCGCAGCAGCCCTCATACATCCGGGCATCGCTCGCTCCTGTAGCCAACGTGGGCGCCAGAGGGATAGGCGTGCCGTCGAGCTCGCAGAAGAGCGAAGCTGCCGCTTGGCGCAGCTGGTCTACGCCCCACCCGTCTTCTAAAGACACACAGGAAGGATCATTGGCTCCCTCCATAAGGGTCACCTGGACGTCCAGATCGGCCACGAGATCTCTTACCTGGGCCACAAGGCCTGCCACCGAGTCGCCCGGAAGCAGCCGGAAATTAATGGCTGCACCCATATCCTGGGGCAACACATTGGGAGCCGAGGAACCTCCCTCCATCATGGTGGGCGCCGCTGTAGTGCATACCAGCGGATAGGTCTCAGGGTCGCGAGCCAAAAGCTCCGCCAATGCCTGGCCGCACGCCTCGACGCGCGCCGGGTCCCCCTGGAGCAGCTCCCCGATGGGCCCCCTGGAGATCCGCGGCGCCAGCTGGCGAAACATAGCAGCTACCGGCGCAGTAAGCCGAGGTTGGCCCACCTCATGGCACACCCGCGTCACCGCTTCGCAAAGCCGCCCCAGCGACGTGCCGCCCGCCGGATTCGACGAGTGCCCCCCTGCCGAGCGCGCAGAAAGCCATAGGTCGGCATAGCCCTTCTCGGCAATGGCTACTCCCATCCAATGTCCGCTGCCGCCCAGAGAGGCCAGGTCGTGGATGAGGTAGTCGCCCTCGTCCACCAAGAACGCCGGGCGTATGCCGCGCTCCTCCAGGCGGCCTGCCAATGCCCGCGCACCCTCCTGGAGGCACTCCTCGTCATGACCCAGAGCCACAATGACGCCTCGCTCCAGAGGAGCCCCGCTGCCAAGCACCCGCCCCAAGGCTTCGAAAATGCCCGCCAGCTGCACTTTCATATCGATGGCGCCGCGCCCTCAAATCCAGGTGCCGTCAGCTGTGCCCGCGAAGGGGCCATAGGTCCAATGATCCTGAGTGCCCGGCACGCAGGGCACCACGTCTTGATGAGCCATCAACACCAGGGGCGCCAGCTGCGGGTTGCTCCCGGGAATTTCCAGAAGCATGGCCTGGGGGCCGCCGCCGGCCGCACCCTCCACCAGCTCCACCGACGCAGCCGAAAACACCTGAGGATAGGCAGCCTCAAGCCACGCCCGCTGGGCCTCGAAGGCGCTCCAGTCACCGGTGCGGTAGGCCTGCGCCGCCAGAGTGGGAAAGGACAACAGCTGCGCCAACCGCCTGTCCGCCTCCGGATCTGTCGCTCCCCCGTTCAAGGGCCCAAAGAAGCCGAGAATATCCTGGCCGCCTGGCAGCGGCTCTCCCAGGGTCCCCATGGCTACTCCGGCTGACGCTCGAGGGCGCCGTCCCAAAGCTCTTGGCGCTCGGCATCCGAGAGGTTCGCCAGCGCGCTGTTGATGGCCGACAAAACCTCATCGTTGCCTTTGGAGACTCCCACTGCGGCAGTGACCACGTCGGGAAAGCCCTCCCCCTCGGCAAAACGCACCGGCACGATGCCTGGATTGCTCTTGAGGTAGGCAGCCTCGTTCTCCATGTTGTAGGTGGCGGCGTCTGCAGCGCCCTGCTGAAGGGCTGCCAGCACATTGGGCACCGAAGGCAGCGGCGTCATATGGACCACACCGGGTATCTCATCGATCACCTCGTCGAGCTTGGTGCCCTTTTGCCCCACCACCGACGCTCCCGAGAGATCTGCCAGGCTGGTGGCGTCTTGGTAGGGCGACCCCTCGCGCACAAACAGGCCGTAGGTGCCTTCGAAGTAAGGGTCGGAGAAGTCGATGGACTGCTGCCTTTCCTCTGTGGGGGCCATGCCCGCGATAATCACATCGATTTGATTGGAAGCCAAGGCGTCGATAAGGCCGTCGAAGGAGAGCTTCACCGCCACAGGCTCGGCCCCGAGGGCCTCTGCCACACGCTTGGCGATCTGGACGTCGTAGCCGTCTGCATAGGCGCCGGAGACGTTTTCGATGGGGATGGTGTATTCGCTCTCCTGGGTGGCCTGCCAGTTATAGGGGGCATAGGCTGCCTCCATGCCTACACGCAGGGTGGAGCCGCCGCCCTGCGTGTAGGCATGGGCGTCAGGGGCGCCTGCGCCCGTGCTGCCACAGCCGGCGAGGGCTGCCAGAGAGCCAAGGGCCACCAACGAGCCGCCAGCCTGGAAGAGTGAGCGGCGGGAAACCGAGCGCTTGAGCAGCCCGCCTATGGCGGTCGACTGCTGCACCTGAGGGGTGTTCTGGTCATTCATGGCTGCTCCTTTGCATCCAATGGCGAAGAGGCCCCATGGCCTCCCGATCTGCAACCCCAAAGCGCCCGAGACGCACCCTTGAGGCAGGAGCACGCCCCTCTATAGCTTTGGGTTGGAAGAATCCTAGACAGAATCGACCGGCGGTAGGAAAAAAGCGGCAAAAGTGTTATTGCATAGAAGTACTATTCAATCTTATTGCTATGCATCCTGGGACGCATAGGAGTGTTTATTGGTATTATCGCAGCTATCACCCATTATCGTGATGCATATCAGAGCTATTTCTTGGGGATACTCCCCTTTAATATGCGTGCTTCCATACGAGATTTAGGGTTTACTATGTATATATGCTGGTAGCTGCGTTATAAATACCGCTTTCATCCACAATACTGTGTATACTATTTTTCAAATTACTTCTCACGATTTCCACGAGCATTCTCATCGCAGTGCGGTTATTCCCACAGACAGATCGCCCATCTTGCAATCTCACACACTTTGACCGCTGAAAGCGTCCTCTAACTGACATGACAACCCACCGCACACCGATAAAGAGTCCCCCTGCCTTTTGAGGTTTGCAAAACGCGGGACAAAGTTGTGTTTTTGGGGGAATATCATCGCAGGAAGAGTCTATTGATCCGTCTACTAAGGAGCCGCTATGGGTCTGCTTGACCACATTTTTCCCAGCACTGACGAGCCAAAAGCTGAGGATTTCACCCCTGTCGAGGCTATTGCCAACCCCAACGCCATCACGGCTCCTGTGACAGGCGCCGTCATCAACCGCATTGACGTTGAGAGCGACGTATTCGCTCAAGGCCTGCTGGGGCGCGGTTGCGGCATCCGCCCCCAGGAAGACGTTATCTATGCTCCCGCCAACGGCACCGTCACCGTGCAGTATGCCGGTTCCCGCCATGCCTTTGGCATGGCAAGCGACGGCGGCGCGCAGATCGTCGTGCATGTAGGCCTGGGCACCGTAGTCATGGAAGGCAAGGGCTTTACCTACCTGGTACACCAGGGAGACAGCGTAAAGGCCGGCCAACCTGTGCTCGCCTTCTCCCGCGAGGCCATCACCGAGGCTGGCTATGACCCCATCGTGACCATCGCCATCGTGAACAGCGACGACTTCTCCCGCATCGAGCTGGTGCAGCAGGGCCATGTGGATGCCGGCCAGATCCTGTTTGAGCTAGAGAACTAAGGCGCACGCGGAGCGTTACGTGAAACGCTCCGCAAGCGATGCACTCAACCCCTAAGCTTTCGCGAGCTTAGGGGTTGTTTTTATGAATTGAATTGTCGTTGATGACGAAACGTGCGGCACGGAATCAGAGCACGGTACTGGCTCAGAGGGCAAAGGGGCGTAGTGCCCTCTGAAAAATTACTACCTTAGTAACTTCATAATGTATTATACATGGCATTTTTCTACCTTTAACTGCATATTCTTGTAGCTAAGGTAGCTATTTTTCAGAGCGCAGAACTGCCTTTTCTGGGGCCGCGACTCCCCGCTTCCCTTCTTGCCACGGTTGCTTCTCCCAAGGTCACGTCACTACCGTTCTTCCAGCATCACGTCTTCTCACCATAGCTGTTCGCATTACTCAGAAGCGCTTGCGCCCGGAGTGCCTGCAGCTCCATCGCCTCTCGATGTACGGCGACGACGACGGCGCTGCTTGGAAGTCTCTTTCTTGGGACCGGAAGCTTTGGTCCCAGCCTTGCTGCTCGCCTCCTGTCCAGATGCGCGGCCTTTCTTAGATCCAGATGTACCGCCTGCGGCCCCAGGCTTGCCGCCCTTGCGGCTGCCACTGTTGTTGCCACTGTTGCCGCTCTTGTGGGAAGGGGCGCTTTTCTCGGCAACAGGGCGATCGTTCGTGAACCGAGAAGCGCCATCGCTGGCAGCTGCGGCGGCATCGGCCTGACGGCGGCGCCTCTGGGCTCGGCCGGGGCGCACATCTACCAGAGGCGCGGCAGAGTTCGCCTCGCGCGGGGCGGTTTGAGGCGCGGCGGGGGCGCTGTCCGTGGCGTCGTGATGGCGACGGCGACGGCGGGTGGGCTGCGAGGACGCGGCGGGTGCAGGGGCGGCAGCCCGCTCGCGATCAGCCGTGTCGCGCAACTTGCGGCGGGAATCGCGCTTGGAGCCAGCGCGGTTGTCGCGGGTAGCCTCGCGGCGGGCCTCCTTCTTGGCCTTTGCTTCGCGGGCGGCCTCGCGGGCAGCCCGTTCTTCCTTTTGCTCGGCCACCTGGGCGCGACGACGGGCGCGGCGGCTCTCGCTCACAAAGACCACGTCGGAGCTGTCGTAGTCCAAGACCTCGCCAGCCTCGGTGCGGTCAAGCTCGGCCAGGGCCATCTGCACCTCGGGAGAGTCCAGAGCGTCCAGCATGGCGCGGGTCACGGTGTCGGGGCGGCAGGAGCAGCCGTTGGTCTCGGCCTTCTTGCAGGCCGCCTCGGAGCACTCCATGCCCTCCAGGGGCACCTTGATGGTTTTGCCGTTTTCCAGACGCAGGGTAAGGCCCTCGCGAGGGGTGTCGTAGTCCACGATCTTGGCGGTACCCAACGGTGTTTGGATGAGGGCGTTTTTCTTGGGGGCACGGCTCTTGAAGTCGCGATAAGCCTCGAACTCATAGCGCAGGCAGCACATGAGGCGGCCGCACACGCCGCTGATCTTGGGGCTGTTTAAGGGCAGGTCCTGCTCTTTGGCCATGCGGATGGACACCGGCTCGAACTTGCGTTCCCAGCGTGCGCAGCAAAGCTCCTGGCCGCAGCCAGCGTAGCCGCCCATGAGGGCGGCTTCTTCTCGGACGCCGATCTGGCGCATATCGATGCGCTCATGGAGGGCCCGAGAGAGCTCGCGCACCAGGTGGCGAAAGTCCACGCGGTCGTCGGCGGCAAAGTAGCACACGCAGCGCTCGCCGCCAAAGAGATACTCCACGCCCACCGGCTTCATGGGCAGGCCTTCCTCCTTGGCCAGGGCGCGAAAGACGGGCAGCGCCTCGTCGCCTTTGGCGGCCAGCTCGGCGGCGCGGTCGTGGTCTTGTTCGGTGGCCACGCGGATGACCGGGGCAAACTCGGCCTCGCCGATAGTCTCATCCAGCTCCTCTTGGGTGACCTCGAAGGGATCGGCGACGGCAAGACCCATCTCGGTGCCGCGACCGGTCTCGCAGATCACGTGGTCGCCGGCAGTAGCGCCGGAGTCGCGGGGATCAAACCACAAATCATGTTGCACAAAGGTGAATCTCACCGGCAGGACATGGGGCATAGTGCCTCCTTGAAGGCAAACAGCATGGCCTCTAAGACCAGGCGTCCATCGACATTGGTGGCCAACTGAGAAGACGCGCGGTTGGCGCTCTCGATGGCCGCGAGTAATTGAGAGACATCCGCCGAGCCGCAGGCCGCCAAGATGCTGGCGGCATCCGGGCCCGAAAGCGGGCGTGAAAGCTCTTTGGAGGCCAGCGCATCAGCAAGAAGCGAGCGGCAGCAGGCCACCACTTCCATCATAGCCGAGCGGTCCTGCGCGCTCCTCTGGCGACGCTCCTGCTGCTCTAGGGCCTTTTGGGCGCCGCGGGTGAGGTAGTCTGCGCGGATTTGCTCCTCCTGCTCCCTGGCCACCAGCTGGTCTTGGAGGGCGCGTTTCTCGGCATCGGAAAGCCCCTTGGCCTTGAGGCGCTCCTTGAGCTCCTTGGCGTCCATCTCGCCGGAGAGCTCGTCTGCGGCCTCGGCGACGGAGCGGGCGGCCAAGACGATGTCGGCGTCGCTCATGTGAGGCAGGTTGCCGAGAAGGCCCGCCGCCTGTTGGCGCAGGGCCCACCTGTCCGGGTCTTTGAGCAGGGCGTAGGCCTTGGCAACGTCGGGGTAGATGGCCAGCGCCTGACGTGCCTCGTCGAGACTCACTTGAGCGGCGGCTGCCACCTGCTCCTCCACGGCTGCAGCATTGGTGGGCGCAAAGGGCACCACCTGGCAGCGGCTCACGATGGTGGGCAACACGCCGTTGGCCGCGGGGGCGATGAGGATGAAGCAGGTGCGCGCCGGGGGCTCTTCCAACGTTTTGAGCAGGGCGTTTGCCGCCAAAGTGCCCAGACGTTGGGCCTCTTGGATCACAAAGACCTTGGAACCTCCGCCTACCGCGCTTCTATTGGCGGCGGCGATGATGGCCTCGACTTGCTCTAGAAGATAGCCGGTGGCAGAACCGGGCGCATACACGTGGACGTCGGGGTGCGCGGCGTTTTGGGGTTCCAGAAAGCTGTGAGCCACCTTTTGGCAGCTCTCGCAGGTGCCGCAGCCGCCGGCAGGGCAGGTGAGCGCCTGGGCGACGGCCAAGGCGGCTGCCTGCTGATCGGTGGCGGCACGGCCTATAAAAAGGCTGGCGTGAGAGACCTTGCCCTCGGTGAGGGCGCGGGTGAGATACCCGTGCACCTGGGGCTGATGGCTCAAGGGCGCCAGCAGGGCCTGGGCCTGAGAGGGTGTGCTAGTCACCGGCCGCTCCCCTGCTATGAGCGGAATCTGCGGCGACGGCAGCCCTGAGGCCACAGACCTCCAGCGCCTGAGAAACTACCTGGTAGATGGCGGTTTCTACCTGCTCAGGGGTGCCAGAGGCGTCGATAGCCGCCACACGCTGGGGCTCTTTTGCTGCGAGAGCCTCAAAGCCTGTCGCCACCGCTTCTTGGAAGGCCACGCCTTCCTGCTCCAAGCGGTCGGGGCTATGGGCGCCTGTTGCACGAGCCAAGCCCTGGGCCGGGTCCAGCTTGAGCCACAGGGTAACGTCTGGGGCGAGCCCGCAGCTACCCAGGCGGTTGGCCTCGCTCACCATCCGAGCGTCCAAGCCGCGACCGGCCTGCTGGTAGGCCGTGGTGGAGTCATAGAAACGGTCGCAGAGCACCACCTGGCCCGCGGCCAGTGCCGGGCGAATCACCTGCCGGACCAACTGGGCCCGAGAGGCCTCGTAGAGCAAAAGCTCAGCCTCGGGGACCATATCGCCATTGGCGGGGTCCAGCAGTAGGGAGCGGATCTTCTCGGAAAGAGGGGTGCCACCGGGCTCGCGCAGGCAAAGCACCGGATAGCCCTGGGCCTCAAGGCTCTGAGCCAGACGAGCTACCTGCGTGGATTTGCCGCACCCATCGACACCCTCGAAGGTGACAAAGAGACCTCTCACCTTTACTGCTCCTAGTCGTTGATGAAGTTGGTGCGCACGTGAGGCTCGTGGAGAGGCAGGTCGACGCCCGCCTCATGCCCGGCCTCGATGCACTTGAGCATCCAGGCCATGTTGCGGCCCAGGGTGCGCATGATCTGCATGCCCTCTTTGTCTTTGCGCACCTGCTCGGGGCTGTAGCCATGCACCATGTTCCAATACTGGGAGGGCACCACGGGCATGTTGTTGATCAAGAAGTATTGGTTCAAGCGCTCCAGGGAGGCGGTGGTGCCCGCGCGACGGGCGCTCACCACGGCTGCTGCCGGCTTGAAGGCCAGCTTGGAGGAGGCGGCGTAGAAGAAGCGGTCCATGATGGCGCAGAGAGCGCCGTTGGGGCCAGAGTAGTAGACCGGCGAGCCCACGATGAGGCCGTCGATAGTGGGGGCGATGTCGATAAGCTCGTTGACTACGTCGTCAAAGACGCAGCGGCCGGTGCGCGCGCAGTGGTGGCAGGCTGCACACCCGCGCACGGTGGCGTTGCCCACGTTTTTGATCTGTGTCTCGACGCCGCACTCGTTGAGGATGGATGCCACTTCGTTGAGGGCTGTGCGCGTGCAGCCACCGGGATGGGGGCTGCCGTTGACAAGCAAAACCTTCATGAGACCTCCGAGGAGACGAACGGGTGAAACGATAGATGGGACGTGCTAAGACGCCGCCAGGGAAGCCGGCGTCAGCCGAAGGGCGCAGACCAGCCGGGCCAAGGCGCCCAAAGCGGCTATTTGGCTTTAGCGCGACGACCTCCACGACGAGGGCCGGCGGCCTTCTTCTTCTCTTTGCCAGGACAGTTCATATTGACGCAGATCTTCCAGGGGCCGCGCTCGGTCTCAATCTCCACCTCGGGGGCGCCGCACACAGGGCAGGTAGTGCCCAGGGCATGAAGGGCGCCGCGCTGAGGCAGCGGGTAGCTCACGCCGCACTCGTCGTAATTGGTACAACGGATGAAGCGCTTGCCGGTCTTCTCGCTCTTATGGGCCACCAGGTCGCCGTGGCGGCCGGCTTCGGCGCATACCGGGCAGGTGCCCACGATGACGTCGGGTTCCTGGTTGGTGGGGCACTGAGGGTTCACGCACTGCTCGTAGGGCTTAGAGCGGAAGGGCCAGATCTTCAAGCGAGGGGCGCCGCACTCTGGGCAGGGCTCTTCCAGAGGCTCGATCTTGTCGCTGTTTTTACCCGGCACCGGATAGGTGACGTCGCAGTCGGGCCAGCCCATGCAGCCAATGAAGCGCGACTGGGTCTTAGGCGAGTTTTTGATCACCAGATCCTTGCCGCACTTGGGGCAGGAGCCCACGCGGGCGTCGGCGGTGACGGCATCGGCAATGGCTTCGCCCAGGTCCTCTGTGTGCTCGATGAGCTGATCCATCATGCCCGCCAGCAGCGCGCGGGAGTGATCCACCACGGCATCCTCCGTGGTGGAGCCCTCGGCCACCAGGTTCATGTCCTGCTCCAGCTCGCTGGTCATGGAGGGCGTGGTGATGGTGGGCGCATAGGAATCCAGCGCGTCGATGATGGCCATGCCCAGCTGGGAAGGCTCCACCGGGTTGTTCTTGAGGTACTTCACCTGGAAGAGACGGTCGATGATGGAGGCGCGGGTGGATTTGGTGCCTAAACCCCGCTTCTCCATCTCCTGGATGAGGCGCCCTTGGCTGTAACGCGCCGGAGGCTCGGTTTGCTTGGCTTCCAGTGCCAAGTCGCTCACCTCGACGGTATCTCCCTGAGCCAGAGAGGGCAGCTGCTCGTCCTTCTTGAGACCGTAAGGGTATGCGGCCCTGTAGCCCTTTTCTTTGAGCACGTCTCCGGCTGCCGAGAAGGGCTGGCCTGCCACGTCCAGGCTCACCTTGGTACCCTCGATCACCGCGGGCCCCATGAGGGTGGCCATGAAGCGGCGGGCGATGAGGTTGTAGAGCTTCCAGGCGGCGGGCTCGAGTTTCTCGGGATCTGCGGGTGCCGTGGGATAGATGGGCGGGTGGTCGGTGGTCTCCTGCTTGCCGCGCGTGGCATGGAGGGGGCCCGCCAGGATCTGGTCGCAGATGGGTGCGTAGGCGGGCACCTTGCGCAGGGCCTTGAGAGTGCCCGCTAAATCCAGGGATGCCGGATACACCGTGTTGTCTACACGGGGGTAGGAGATGAGGCCGTCCATGTAGAGGGACTCTGCCAAACGCATAGCGCGACCGGGGGCGATGCCCTCAGCAGCAGCGGCGGCCTGCATGGAGGTGGTGTTGAAGGGCGCCAGGGGCGCCGACTTGCGGCTTTTCTTGGTTACGGCAGTCACTTGGCCGGTGGTGGCGCCTCGCACCTGGTCGAAGGCCTCCTGCGCCGCATCGCCGTTGGTAAAGCGGCCGGCGGCATGGGAGATCTTGAAGCTCTCGCCGTCTTTGGCGGCGCGGCCGCCGATGACCCAGTAGTCCTCGGGCACAAAGGCCTGGCGCTCGCGCTCGCGCTCCACCACCAGGGCCAGCGTGGGGGTTTGCACGCGGCCGGCGCTGCGCACGTTGCCAAAGCCGCCAAAGCGGGCCATGGTGAGATAGCGGGTAAGCGCAGCTCCCCAGATGAGGTCGATGTACTGGCGGCTCTCGCCGGCATCGGCCAGGTTTTGGTCCAGCTCCACCAGATTGTTGAAGGCATGGTCGATCTCCGCCTTGGTATAGGCCGAGTAGCGGGCGCGCGTGGCCGGGATGCCAGGATTCACCTGGCGCACCTGGTTCAAAGCATCGGAGCCAATAAGCTCGCCTTCGCGGTCGAAGTCGGTGGCGATGATCACCGCGCTGGCCTTCTTGGCCAGATTTTTGAGGGCGCGGATGATGCCTTTCTCGGCAGGGTTTTTCTCTACCGGAGCCCAGATGAGGTAGGGCAGGCTGGGCAGCTTCCAGCCCTTGATGTCCACGCCGTCTTCCATAAAGGGCTTCTTGGGCTTTTTAGGCTTGCCGTCCTTGCGCAGGCCGCCGTCGAAGGGAGGCTTGGGCAGGCTGGCGGGGATTTGGGCCGGCAGCACCTCGCCCTCGGTATCGACGGCGAACCAGCCGGAGGACTTGTCATAGGTGAGCTGGGTAGGAAAATCCGGGGCCAGGATGTGGCCTCGCAAACCGATGGCCACCCAGTCGTCGCCGTCGCGCCTAAAGCGGTAGACGGGCGTGTCATAGACCTTGTCCTGCTTGGGCTTGCCCGACTGGCTCAGCAGACGGGCGATCTGCTTGGCGGCGTCGTTTTTCTCTGCAATGACCAAAACCATGGGCGAACTCCTTGCTTTGGCCCCTTTCAGACGCGAGCCCAAAGCTTCTAGAACGTATAGATAAGAGGGGCGCGAACAAGGAAGCCCTCTTTAAGAATCGACCCGCACCGGGCGGGTCGCACGCATTTATGCAGCCTGTTCCTCTTGCTTCTCGTAGTCTTCGCGCGTCCAGGAAAGCGCCTGAGGCCCATCCTTTTGCACCAAGACCACTCGGGCTACCGCCAGCGAGATCTCATAGAGCATCACCAGCGCAGCGAACATGAAGAACATAGTCACAGGCGAGGCGTCTGGGGTCACAAATGCCGAGAAGACCAACAACCCCACATAGATATAACGCCAATTCATGCGGAAGGTACGGTAAGGCACCACGTGGAGGATGGAGAGGTAGAAGATCACCAGAGGCACCTCGAAGGCGACGCCAAAGCCAATCTCCAAGAGCATGAGGATGGAAAGGTAGTCGTTTGCGTCTGCCAGCTGGGTAGCGAACTGCACCGTTTGATCGTGCATCCAGCCAAAGGCAGCCGGCAGGATGATGAAGTAGCAAAAGGTCATGCCCAGGAAGAAGAGCACCACCATGGCGCCCACTGTGGGAATCACCCAGCGCTGCTCATTGGGGCGCAACGCCGGCAGGAAGAAGGCCATGAGCTCCCAGATGATGATGGGACAAGTGATGATGGCAGCCACAAAGAAAGCCACTTTGAAGCGGATGGTGAAGCCTCCCAAAGTGGAGAGCACCGTGAGCTGGCCGCCGTTGGGCAGAAATTGGCGAATGGGGTCGATGAGCACATCGATGATCACCGGGGTGGCCATATAGACCACCACCGCACACACCACCAAAGACACGATGATGATGGTAAGGCGGCGACGAAGCTCGCCCAGGTGGTCCATAAGGGGCATACGTGCAGGTCCGATAGGCATAACAATCAGAGGAGCCCGCCCTTAGGCAGAAGCTCCGTCCTCCTCTCCAGAAGAAGCAGGGGCAGCCGCAGGCTTGGAAGCCAAGCCATAGAGGGCCGCGGCACTGGTGGGGTCACAGGCAGGCTCTGGGACCGCAGGCTCTGCAGGAGCAGCCACCGAGACGTGACCTGTGGCCTCATCAAGCTCGCCCTTGGTCTCTACACCGGTGAGGGCCGCGGCGGCCTCGGCTGCTGCAGCAGCCTCTTGGGCCTCTTGGCTGGAGACGGGCGCCGAGCTGGCCGAAGCGTCGTCAGCTGCTGCCTGCGCATCTTGAGCCGCAGCGGCTGCAGCTGCCTGGCGCCGTTCCTTCTCGGCAGCCAGACGGGCTTTGCGCTGGGCAAAGGTCTCAGTGGCGCGACCGGAGAGATCCTCTTCCTCGATATCCGCGTCTTCATTGGAGGCGACCTTGGACTTCACCGAGTCGCCGGCGCCCGTGGCGGCCTTGGTCATAGGGTCGATGACCTCTGACTGAACCACCTTGGTGACAGAGTCTGACGCCTCGCGGAACTGGCGAAGTCCGCGTCCAATGGTGCGGCCCATACCCGGCAGCTTGTCCGGGCCAAACAGCAAAAACGCGAAGATGATGATGAGCAAAAACTCGGTGTCCCCGATACCGAACAACCGGGACACCCCCTCTCTATAGTAAAGGGGACCGTCGCGAGCGGCGGTCTCCCAGGACAGCTCTTAGAGCTTTGAGCCTACAGGGGTGAAGCCTGGAGCGCAACTTAAAGCCTGTCTTCAGGCAAACCCCTCAAAGATCTACTGTTCGTTGACGTTGAACTCAGAGCCTACGCCCAAAAGCGTAAGCACGCGCAGCACGTTGGGTTGCGGGCGGGAGATGGTGAGGCCGCAGCCGCCCTCGGCAGCACGATGGGCAGCCGCCACCAGCACGCCGATGCCAGTGGAGTCGATGTAGGGCACAGCCTCCATGTCGACGTCGATGGTGGTAGGGGCGCTGTCGAGCACGGCTTCCAGCGTGTCTGTGAGCTGAGAGGCGTTGGAGACGTCTACCTCTCCCTCGATGATGACGTCTACGTGATCATCTGCGGCCTTGGTGTTAATTGAGAGCGACATCGCTAACCTTCCATAGTTGGGCACAGGACGTACCTACTCAGGTAATTCTACTAGTAACGACCGGGATTCAGGACAGTTCTTTAAGAAGTGCTGTCAGCCGGCGCCGTTTGGTCGAGCTTCTCTGAGAGAGCACTGGCTCCGCCAGAGGAGGCGGCTGCGCTGGAGCGCAGGCGAGACAGGGCATCCTCGCAGTACTTCTTCACCGCGCCTTGGGAAGAAGTGTCTGCTTGGGCACCCTTCTCATAAGCATCAGCGGCCTTTGCGGCCTCTCCCTGACTTTCGTACATCATAGCGAGGTTGGCCCACGCCGAAGCGTAATTGGTCTCTTTCGCCAGATCTTCCAAACCTGTTACACCTTGCGCCGTGTTGCCGGAGTAGTAGAGGCTAAGGGACTCGTTGATAGAGGCGTTCTTGGCCTGCTCTGTGTCCAGCGAACCCACCTGGTCGATGTAGGAGGCATAGGCGGTGGCGGCCTCTTTATAGAGCTGCGTAGCCTCTGCCTGCTCGTCCTCGTTGCCAGCATAGATCGAGGCATAGGAAGCCCAGTTGAAATAGGCGTCTGCCAGCTTGAGCTCTTGGGCGGCATCTTGACTGTTGACCTGCAGCGCGGCTTTGGCCTCATCTACCTGCGGCTGATAGCGCGATGCCGCATCGTCAAAAGAGGTAGGGAACGACTGCGACGTGCGCGGAGCCGCGAAGATCTGCGCGAAGGAGGGTAACAGGATGGAGATGACCATGATGATGGAGATCACCACCACGGCGATCTCTTTGCCCGTGGGTTTTTTGCGCTCCTTGGGCTTGGCCATTTTACGCACCCCCTCCTTTGGGTAGAAGTAACTATTCAAAACAATGGGATAGTATACCAACAGTGACCGATGTGTACCAAATGTGCATTAGACTGAGTATGAGCTATATATCCATTAATTGGTTACGAACGGCGCTCTAGCTCTTGAGCTGCGGCAACGGCTTTGACGCAGGCACAAAAGACGTCCAAGGCCTCCCCTAATTCTTGAAGCGTTGGATAGCTGGGAGCCAACCGAATGTTGGAGTCCCGGGGGTCATCGCCATAAGGCCAGGTGGCTCCAGCGCCAGTAAGCGTAACGCCCACTTCGCGACACAGATCCACGATGGCCTTGGCACATCCTTCCGGCGCCTCAAAAGAGACGAAATAGCCGCCACGAGGGCACGTCCAAGCAGCGCACCCCACCTCGCCCAGCTGCTCTGCCAGCTTAGCCTCCACCAGCTCGAAGCGAGGGCGCAGCACCTGAGCCATCTGATCCATGTGCTCTTTCACGGCAGAGGCGTCTGCAAAGACGCGGGTGTGCATGAGTTGGTTGATCTTATCGGCACAGACGCGCTCGATGCCAAAGGAGCGCCTGAGGTCTGCCAGGTCCTCCACGCTCGCTGCCACGCAGGCAATGCCCGAGCCTGGGAAAGTGATCTTGGAGGTAGAGGCAAACTCATAGACCAGGTTGGAGCCTCCCGCCTCCTCGATGGCCGAGAAGATCTCCAACAGCGAGTCCTCTTCGTGGGGGTAGAGGCCATGCACCACGTAGGCGTTGTCCCAGAGAATGCGGAAGTCTGGGGCTGCAGGCTTCAAGGCGGCAAAGCGGCGGACGGTCTCATCCGAGAAGGTCACCCCGGTGGGGTTCTGATATTTGGGGACGCACCAGATGCCCTTGACCGCGGGGTCTTTGACCAGCTCTTCTACCTGGTCCATGTCGGGGCCGGTGGCGGTCATGGTGACCGGGACGTTTTCGAAGCCAAAGTGCTCGCTCACCGCAAAATGGCGGTCGTAGCCGGGCGAAGGGCACAAAAACTTAAGATTTTGCTGCTGACACCAGGGAGTCTCTCCTTGAATGCCGCACACAAAGCCATGGGCCAGCACGTCGAACATAAGGTTGAGCGAGGAGGAACCAGACACGATGATTTGGGCGGGATCCACCTCTAAGATCTGCGCGAAAAGGCGGCGGGCAGAGGGCAGGCCGTCGGGCGCGCCGTAATTAGCTGCGTCCACACCCTCGTCAGTGAGGTCGCTGGAGGCATTCACGGCGTCCAACAGCGGGCGGGAGAGGTCCACCTGCTCCGGCGAGGGCTTGCCGCGGGCCATATCAAGCTTGAGACCCAGCGATTTGAGGGCTTTTACCTCGCCTTTGAGGCGCTCCACCTCAAAGGCGAGATCCGCGGTGGTCATTGCGCTATAGATGCTGGTTTGAGGGGCACTCAGCACGCTGTCCATGAAAACCTCCCAGACTGGCGGTGGTCTTTTTAGCGCCTAGCTGCGCTTTTGTTAGTATAGCGACCCGAGCCCTGTTGCTCTGCCTCACTGCAGCGGCATTCTCTAATGAGAAATGATAAGCGACAGATGACATACTTACTGCTGCAGCCTACAGGCGCGCCGACACCTCGCCTGCCGCCAGCACCATCACCCAACCCGAGCCGGCACTCCTATCGCCGCAGGCCAAGCCGGCCCTACCCAAAGGAGGCTCATGGACGCACAAAACTGGGAGCAAGCTCCCGAGCACGGCGATCTCCAACGCCTGGTAGACGCCCTGTTTGCGACCGAGAAACGCACCAACCACCTGGATGCGCTCATACTGGCGCAGGCCCACGACCTCTCCGATGATCTCATCGAGGTAGTGAGCCTGCTTCCTCCCATGCCCATGACACGGGCGCAATTTTGTGACCAGATCAACTCCACCTTGGCCGCCCATGGCTGGGGCAGGCGCTACGGCATCGTCTCTTAGTCTTGTGAGTCGCCAGAGCCTGCAGACGCCTTCTTCCCGGTGAGGAGAATGTAGAGGCAGCCGATGGTGGCAGCGATCACCGAGCCGCAGAGGATGGCGAACTTGGCGGCCAGGATCTCGGCGGGATCGGTGAAGGCCAGGCCGGCGATAAGGATGGACATGGTGAAGCCTAGGCCGCCCATGAGACCTACGCCTATGATCTGGTGCCAGTCGACGCCAGAGGGAAGCTTGGCGAAGCCGATCTTTACCAAAAGCACAGTCACAGCCACGATGCCGATGGGCTTGCCCAAGATGGAGCCGCACATGGTGCCCAGGGTAACCGGGTCTGCAAAGACCGAGGCCACATCGACGCCCACCAGGCGCACTTGGGCGTTCACGAAGGCAAAGATGGGCAGGATGACGAAGTTCACCGGCACCGAGATGGCGCGCTCGGTACGTTCCAGCGGCGGCGTCACCTGGTGCATGATGCGCTCCACGGTAGCCGAGGTGGCCATGAACTCATGCTGGCCCAAGATGTGCATGTTGTCGTCGTAGATGTCGTCCAGCCTGTCTGCCTTCTTCTTGAGCCAAGGGCGCAGGGCGGCCAGCGAGATGTCGGACTTGGCAGGCAAGAAGAGCGCCAGAAGGACGCCGGCCAGAGTGGCATGGATGCCGCTGTTAAACATGCAGAACCACAAAAGCAGGCCCACGATCATGTAATGGCGTACACGGAACACCTTGAGGTAGTTGAAGACTGCCAGGATGAGCAGGCAACCGGCAGAGGCGGCCAGCCACGCCAGAGAGGGCGCATGGCCGTAGAAGAGAGCGATTACAATGATGGCCAGGATATCGTCTGCGATGGCCAGAGTGGAGAAGAACACCTTGGTGGCCGGGGCAACGCGGTCGCCCAAAAGCGACATGACGCCCAGGGCAAAGGCGATGTCGGTGGCCATGGGAATGGCCCAACCCGAGGCATTGGAGCCCGAGGAGTTAAAAAGCAGATAGATGGCCGCAGGCACCACCACGCCACCCACCGCGGCCAGCATGGGCAGGGCCGCCTGGCGAGGCTTGCGCAACTCGCCCACAGTGACCTCGTACTTGAGCTCGATGCCCACCAGCAAGAAGAAGATGGCCATGAGGAAGTCGTTGACAAAGGCTTCGATGGAAATGGATCCCACTAGCGGCCCGATGCCCAGCGTGAGCGGCTCCATCAAAAAGTGATGGACTGCCTCGTAGGCGTCGCTGTTGGCCACGATGACCGCCAGCAGTGCGGCGCCCACCATGACCGCCGCGGCAATGGTGCCGTTGGAAGTGATCTTAGTGAGCTTCTTTTGGCGGCGGCGGCGCTCGAGCACCTGGGGCACCGCGATGATGGACTCGCTCTTGGGCGAGCTCTGAGGCGTATCAGACATGGATGCAAAACTCCTCTCAGGCACAGAAGGCCTGGCTAGCTGGAAGAACGCAGGGACCACCCCACAGGCATAGCCTTTGGGACCTGACAGCGGTCCGAAATTCTCAGTTTGTCATCAGGCTCGCTCCCGGAGGGGCTCTTGCGCCCTGAAGCAGAGAAATCCCACGAGTAGGCCCGTGGCGCTGCCGTGGATTTGAGGGCGGAAGGCTAGATTTGAAGCTGTAAGGCCATACCGCTTGGTATTGGATTCCTGAGGGTAGATACCCTAAAATTCACAGGTTGGCTCAGTGCGTCGGCATTGCCTGAGCCTGCCGCCAGCCAGCGCCGCGCTAGCAAAACCCGGGCTGCATCGCTGCAGTTGGGGGTATCAAAGATTCGCTTTCATCCGCGAGGGAAAAGGGATGCACCCTATGAATTCGCAAAAGATCGCCGTTATCACCGACTCCGGCACCAACGTGCCTCCGGCATTTGCCCAAGAGCACGACATCCGCATCGTGCCGCTGCTTATCAACTACACGGACGGCACCTACCGCTCAGAGATAGACATCACCGGCCAGCAGGTCATCGACCGCTTGTCTTCCGAGGTTCCCACCACGTCGCTTCCCAGCCCTTCCTCCATTCGCGAGGTGCTGGAACAAGCTAAGGCGGACGGCTATGAGAAAGCAGTGATCGTCACTATCTCCTCAGGGCTTTCGGCCACCAACCAGACGGCGCACCTGGTGGCCAGCCAGATGGAGGACTTTCCAGTGGAAGTGGTGGACACCCTCTCCATCGGCATCGCCGCCGGCCTCACGGTGATGGATGCCTCCCTGATGATCGAAGCGGGCGTGCCCTTTGAGGAGCTGTCCGGCAGGCTCAATGCGCTAGCCAACCAGACGTTGGTGCTCTTCTCGGTAGACGACCTCACCTACCTGCGCAAAGGCGGCCGCATCTCCGAGGCCACCTATCGGCTGGGCTCCGCCTTGAACATCAAGCCCATCTTTGATTGCGATGACGAGGGTCACTACCGCACCGTCAAGAAGTGCCGCGGCCGCGACAAGGCGCTCAAGAGCACTATCAGCCTCATCGCCGAGCGCGCCAAGGAGTACGAGCAGGTGGTGCTGGCCGCCGCCGTCGCAGTGCATGACGCCACCAACGACGCCGCCCTGCACGCGCTCGAGGAGAAGGTCACCAATGCCGTGGGGCTCATCTCCACCTCTATCTCCCCCGACCTGCTGGTGCACACCGGCCCGTCGCTTTTAGGCATGGCCGTGCAGCCCGCCATCCCCGAGATGGCTGCGGCAGCCGCCGCCCTGGAGGGCTAGTGCAGACGCTTCGGGCAACCCACATATAACGTGCGGGCCCACTTATTACGTGCAGGCGGCTGGATGACGAGGGTTTTCCAGCCGCCCTTTTCATGTAGAGCAAAGCGCGGCTTTCTATCTCTTGATGCCAAGTGCATCCATAAGGGCAACCACCGAATCTTGACCGTCGAGACAGGTGTCGATCAGGTAGCCTGGCTCCGACTCCCACTGAGCAAGACCGCGATAGTAGAACGCTTTCTTTGAGTCCTCGATAAGAAACGGCACATGGCCGTGGCGCAGACACTCCTTGAAAGCTACGAGTCTACCCACGCGGCCATTGCCATCCTGGAACGGGTGGATGCACTCGAACTCCTGGTGAAATCTCACTATGTCAGTAAATGAGACCTCATCTTGGGTCTCGTATTCCTGTATCAGTGAGCCCATCTGGCGAGGGACATCCTTAGGAGCACAAGTGGTGCGCCCTCCCACCACATTGGGGCGCGTCTTGTAGTCTCCCACCGCGAACCAGCCAAGGTGCGAGTCATGAGTGCCCCATTTCAAAATATGGTGCAGTTGCTTCACAAGGTCTTCCGTAAGCGGTTCTTCCGCTTTGTCGATACAAAAATCCATCGCCCTAAAATGGCCTACCGTCTCTAGGACGTCGTCCACAGGTATGCCGCCAGTCGCATCTATCGTACGGATCTCGAAGATCATTCTGGTCTGATCCTCGGTAAGCCGACTCCCCTCGATGTGGTTCGAGTTGAAAGTCATTCTCACCTGGAGCTCGTGGTAGATACCGCCAGAGATGTGGGCCTCCTTCTCGTCTCGCAAGGCTTGAAGAAGCGCGTTGTCCGAGATGGTCCTGCAGAGGTCATCAGCCCGACATCCTAGATAGGCGGCCATACGATTGATGACGCGACCTGAGACCGACTCTCCTCGGCCAATCTTGGCCATGGTTCTGGAGGATATGCCAAGAAGCTTGGCGAAGGCGGTTCTCGAAAGGCCACGCTCACCAAGCCTTTGGGACAGGCCTGTATAGTCGACCATTGCGAACCTCCATGCTTTACTTTTCGCCCGCATCTAGGCGAAAATACTTTACTTTTAGTAGTAATTTTAGCTTATAAGTAAAGCACTCGGCTGTCCGGACGCGAGGCTAAAGCATCACTTGGCAATAACCGAAATATCTCGCCTATTATTTCGGTTATTGCTGGTAGGCGAAAAGAACCGCAAGGCCGCAGTGCCTACACAGTAAGCGTGTCAAGCGGTATCACATAGATACCGCTATCAGACAGCTGGCGTGCATAGGCTCCACTTCCCACCACCACCTTGAATACCGGCTCGTACCCGCGTGCAAGAGGATCGTTAAGCACCTTCTTCTCAAGACGCAAAAGATTCTTTACTCCCTGATCTACCTTCGAATCACCAAGCTTTGTCTCGATAGCAGCCCACCGGCCATCTGTGAGCTCAATGATGACATCTACTTCGAGGCCATCGCTGTCGGCATAGTAATGAAGCGGATGAGCCCTGGCTCCTGGCAACAGACTGGCATAGACACACAGATCGTGAACTACCAAGTTCTCAAAGAGCGTCCCCCAACAGCTGCCCATCCATAAGTAGCACTTCGGGACCCACACCGAGAAGAGCCCGTGAGAATAAACTGCCCAGGACGGCTTCCTGAATCATCCACTGCATGACGCACTCGATTCCAAATGGCAGGCACATCTTGCCATTCATCAATGGCCACCGGCTTCTCCCCCACCAAAGCCAAGGAGGGGTCTGCCTCAAGAATCTCTCGCCGATCATCAACTCGCACCAGGCTCTTGGCGAACGCCGTTGACGTCCACGACTTCCCCGACCAGCGAGTTCCGCATATCTCTACGGCGCCAAAGACATCCATACGCCGTTGAACAAGCACATCCATAAGACGCGGAGCATATCCTTCTGGCACCAATGGGCCATACGCAACCATGCTGTCCATCTCTCACTATTGCCGCATGACAATACTAGCATGTACCTGCAATAATCGTGATTTTCGAGGATGTCCAACCGGGTTTTTCGAGAAATCGTCCTACATGCTCAGAAGCCTCTACTCCGGCATGGAGGCAATCCGGTCAGCCATATAAGGGGGCGCAAAGGAAACCTTGCCACGCTCTGCCGCCAAAATGATCTGAGCATCGGTCAGCACGTGACGGCGTCCCCAACACTTGTGTACAAAAAGTACGTTTGTGTACATTTGTATATTCTAGCAGCTCAGGAGGGATGTTGTCTCCCCCAGAACATCGCAGCAGCCCTCCCGTCGCCCTCTCCCCTAGCGATTCTCGATGGCAGAGACATTCTTGATGGCGATGGAGATGGTGCCGTCCAGGTTGCTGGTGAACTCCAGAAAATCGGGGTTCTTGCCAAACTCCGCCGGGAAAGTGATGTCGACGCCAGTATCGGTGCGAATGTGGTGCTTGGCCGCCACGCGACGCGCCACCTTGGGCTCCACCTTAAGCTGCGCGGGCAGGTCGCGGTCGGCGGCCTCCTCCACAAAGCGGTCGTGGGCCTGGGGAGATCCCGAGAAAACCTCCCGTGCCAGCTGCTCCGGTACCAGCACCTCGTCGTCCTCTGCGTTCTCGGACACGTAGGCCTTGGCGGCGGCCACCGCTGCTGCCGAGTTGGCGCCAAACTCGTCAGCCACCTCGCCCACCAGCTCGGTCACCGCCTCCACGCACTCCTTGCTGGAAGCCTCCGAGGTGCACTGCAGCAGCCCCTCAGGCAAAAGCTGGATCGGCTGCCCCGCAATAACGCGCGACACGTCGCAAAAGCGCACTTCACCAGTGGCAGACACCACCGCAAAGGAGCTCACCTTCTGGCCCGGATTGGGCAGGATGGCGTGATGGCGCGCGATGGAAGCCACCTGATGCCCCAGCGCATCCATCCCCACTTCGCACATGTAGGCATCGCGGCTCTCCAGCACCACAATGGCCAGATAGCGTGGCGCTTGCGCCTCATACATCATCTCGACGTCTTCATCGCTCAAATCATTGAGCGTCTTGTCAACGTCGCCCTCAAAGTCGATGACCAGCACGTCGGTCGAGGGCGTATGCTCCTGCTTCCCTAGCTCGCCCAGGAGGTATTGGGCTATCTCTGCCGAGAAAGGCGCCAACTCCTGCTGCCCGCGAAAATAAGCCTCGACGCTCTCTTTGAAGGCGCTCTCCGGCAAGAAGGCGCCGCGACGGGCATCCAGATTGGAGAGCGACCGGCGCGCCTGGGAAGTCACGTAGCGTTTGATCTCGGCCTGAGACAGGTCCATGGGGGCTTCCGAGAAGACCGTGACGCAGGAGCCTGCAGCATAACTGTGGAGGATGGCTTGATTGACGCGCATGAAGTTCCTTTCTGGAAGCGTGGGAAAAGTCGACGGCTTAGAGAGCGCAGGCAGCGCAAAAGCGCAGGCAGCGCATGAATAGCGAACAGCATGGGATCCAAGCGGCAGCGCTGGGGCCTCAACGGTCCCAGCGCGCGGCGCAGCGACCCCTTATTAGGCCAAAGGCTCGAAGCCCTCCAAAGACCTCACCACGGTGTCGATGGCAGACTCAAAGGTGGTGCCCGGCCGCACGTTGAAGAGCAACGTGGCCTTAGTGCCTGCGGACCCAGTGCCCGTGCAGACTATCCGTGTGGCGTTGGCAGGATCAGCCACGGGGCCTAAGGCCTTGTCGGCACGAGCGATAACCTCCTGGCAGGCCTGCTCCAGATCGCAGCCAGGCTTGAAGGTCACGTCCAGGGTGGCTTGGCTGGCCAGCTGCGAGGTGAGTCGGGTGAGCGACGAGGAGTTGAGCTGGGAATTGGGCACCACCACGGTGTTGCCCACTCGGTCGCGAACGGTGGTGTCGCGCCAGTTGACGTCCACCACCTCGCCGGTGATGCCGTTGACGGTGATGTAGTCGCCCGGCTGCACCACCTTGGAGGCCATGAGGGTAAGGCCGCCCACCAGGTTGGATATGGTGGTTTGCAGGCCCAGCGACACGGCGATGGAAGCGGCGCCCAGCGAGGCGATGAAGGCGTTGGGCGAGATGTCGAAGACCGGCTTCAAGATGCAGAGGCCGGCCACCAGCCACACGCTGCCACGGACGATGTTCACGAAGATGGAAGCATCGGGGATGTTGGTCTTGGCCAGGGCGTCACGCAGGATACGAGTGAGCACCCGCTGGACCCCGTAGGCAACAGCGGCGGCGATTGCAAGGATGATGAGCTTGCCGGTAAGGTTTCCCAGATGGTCCACGATAAACTGTGCAGGATTCATGGGCTACTCCACCTTCACGATGGGCGCGAAGCCCTTCATGAGCTTCTTCACCTGGCCGCTCTTGGTAAAGCGAACCTCGATGACGTCGCCCTTGGCTGAGAGCACCTCGCCCACGCCAAAGGTCTTGTGGCTCACGCGGTCGCCAACAGCAAAGGACTCGGCTGCAGCCTTGGGGTCTCGGCGCGGCTTGGCGACAGGAGCGGGGCCAGAAGCCCCGCCGGCCGAGCGCGTGCGATTGACAAAGACGGTGCCGCCATACATCTCGGAGCCGCGGCCCGCACCAAAAGTGCCATGGCGGTCGCCGCGCTTCTCCCAGCCCGTTCCCGAGAAGCCCGCCGACCCCACGCCGGTAGCCTTGAGGTGCTCGGGCGGGATCTCGTTGATGAAGCGGCTGCGAGGATTCGCCTGCGTCGCGCCGTAGGTACGCCGGGTAGCGGCATAAGTGAGGAACAGACGCTGGCGGGCTCGGGTGATGGCCACGTAGGCCAGGCGACGCTCCTCCTCCAGCCGCGCCGGGTCGTTCTCGAAGGTGAGGTTGGGGAAGAGGTTCTCCTCCATACCGGCCACAAAGACCACGGGAAACTCCAGGCCCTTGGCCGAGTGGATGGTCATCAGCGTCACCGCGGAGTTCTGCCCCGCCAGCGAGTCCAGGTCGCTCCTCAATGCCAGCCATTCCATGAAGGCGGGAAGCTGAGCGCAGGCCACCGGCTCGAAGCGCTCCTCCAGAAAGGCCCCAGCCACACCCGGAGCTTGGGCGCCCGCAGGAATCCCCGGCAGCACTCCTTGGGAAGAGGCCTCTGCTGCCGAGAAAAGCGTGCCCTCGGGGGCTGTGGCAGCCAGGGTGGGCAGGTCCTCCTCGGCAAGGACGCCGGAATCGCGCAGCTCGTCGATAGTCTCTAAGGCTGAGACCACGTCCTCGTGGCTCTCGTCGAACTCCTGGGCGATGAGCATGAACTCGCGGATGTTCTCGACGCGGCCCTGGGCCTCGGGGGTATGCTCGGCCTCCAGGGCGGAGATGAGGCCGCTCTTGTCCACAATGGCCTCGATGACGCGGGAGAGCTCGCCGGTGTAGTGGCGCGCCTGCTCGATGGTGGAGGTCCAGGAGGCCAACGCGTTGCGCACGCGCGGGGTGAGCAGGCCTTCCTCGGCCACGCAGGCCTGGGCGGCCTCGAAGAAGGAGAGGCGGTGGGCAGCGGCGTAGGCGCCGATCTTGTCCTGGGAGGTGGCGCCGATGCCTCGACGGGGGACGTTGACGATGCGCCTTGCAGCCACGTCGTCTGCGGGGTTCAACACCAGCTTGAGGTAGGAGGTGACGTCGCGGATCTCGGCGCGGTCGAAGAAGCGGGTGCCTCCCACGATCTTGTAGGGCACGCCGGCACGCAGGAACATGTCTTCGATGATGCGGCTCTGGGCGTTGGTGCGGTAGAAGACCGCCATGTCGTCGTAGCTGGTGCCTTTAACATGGAGCTTCTCGATTTGGGCGGCGATCCAGGTGCCCTCGTCGCTCTCGTTGGCCGCTTGATAGACCTGGACCAGCTCGCCATCGCCTAGATTGGTGAAGAGCTTTTTGGGCTTGCGCTTTGAGTTGTGGGCCACCACGGCGTTGGCCGCCGCCAGGATATGGCCGCTTGAGCGATAGTTTTGCTGAAGCTTCACCACGTGGGCGGCCGGATAGTCCTTCTCAAAGTCCAGGATGTTTTGGATGTCGGCACCGCGCCAGGAGTAGATGGACTGGTCGTCGTCGCCCACCACCATGAGGTTTTGATGCTTGGCGGCCAACAGCTTGGTGATGAGGTACTGCACATGGTTGGTGTCTTGATACTCGTCCACCGAGATCTGCAAGAAGCGGTCCTGATAGCCCTCCAGCACGTCCGGGAACTTGGTCAAAAGCTCTAAGGCGTTTACCAGCAGGTCGTCGAAGTCCATGGCGTTGGCGGCCAGCAGGCGGCGCTGGAGCTCCTCGTAGACCAAGGCAGCCTTGGCCACCGCGGGGTCGTCGGCGTCTTGGCGCATGTCGTCCGGCGTCACCATGGCGTTTTTGGCTGCCGAGATCTTGGAGCGGATCATGTTGAGCGGAAAGCGCTTGGGATCGATGTTCAAGTCGCCCATGATGGCCTTCACCAGGCGTTTTGAATCGTCGTCGTCGTAAATGGTGAAATTGGGGCCATAGCCCAGGCGCTCGCCGTCTTGCCGCAGGATGCGCACGCACATGGCATGGAAGGTGCACACCCACATGCCGCGGGTGCCCCCAGGCAACAGGGCGCCTAGGCGCTCGCGCATCTCGGCCGCAGCCTTGTTGGTGAAGGTGATGGCCAGAATCTGCCAAGGGCGGTAGCCCAAGTCGCCAATCATGTGCGCGATGCGGTAGGTGAGCACCCGAGTCTTGCCCGAGCCCGCCCCCGCCAGCACCAGCAGCGGCCCTTCGCAATCCAGCACGGCCTCGCGCTGGGCGTCATTGAGCGAGTCGATATCAACCACGCTGTCTGCCATGAAGGGGTCCTCCTTGCGATGCTGCGGGCAAAACGGCCTTCTAGTCTAGCGCAGGTCTGGCCGCTCCTCGAAAAGCTCTGTGAGCAACCGAGCGCTCTCTGCCGCATCCTTGGCATAGGCGTCTGCCCCTACCATCTGGGCATACTCCGGGTTCAAGACCGCTCCGCCCACAAAGACATAGGTATTTGGGGCTTTTTCGCGCAGCAGGTCGATGGTCTCGCCCATGGCTTTGACCGTGGTGGTCATCAATGCCGACAAACCCACCACATGGGCCCCGGTGTCTTCCACCGCGTGAAGCACCGCCTCAGGGGCCACGTCGCGACCCAGGTCGATGACGGTGAATCCGTAGTTTTCCAGAAGCATCTTGACGATGTTCTTGCCAATGTCATGGATGTCCCCCTTGACCGTGGCTAGGATGACGCGTCCCTTGGAAGCGGCAGCCTCGCCCTTGGGCATAGCCGCCTTGATGACGTCGAAGCCGGCGCCCGCCGCCTCTGCCGAGGCCATGAGCTGCGGCAAGAACATGGCGCCAGACTCAAAGCGGGCGCCTACCTCGTCCAATGCGGCAATGAGCACGGAGTCGATGACCTCCAGCGGATCTTGGGTCTCCAAAAGCTGCGAGACCAGCGCGGGGATAGGGCCCTTGCGGCCTTTCAAGATGAGGTCGTAGGCCTGCTGGGCCGGCGTGGCAGCCGCGGCGCCCTCTGGGACCTCCCCGGCAGCTCCAACACCGGAGGTGCGGGTTTCTCGGTAGCTGGGGGCGGCATCGGTGCGGCCTGCATAGCGGTCTACATAAGAGGCGGCGCCTGCGTCTTGGCCATCCAGCAGATAGTGGACGGCCAGGACGTCTGCCAAGCGGGGGTCCAGCGGGTTCACGATGGGCAGGGTGAGGCCGGCGCCTAGGGCCTCGGCCAGGAAGGTGGCGTTTACCAGCGGGCGCAGCGGTAGGCCGAAGGAGATGTTGGAGACGCCCAGCATGGTTTGGACCGGCAGCTCCTGGCGCACCTGCTTGAGGGCTTTAAGGATCTGGGCGGGCGCCTCCTGGTTGGTGGATGCGGCCATGGCCAAGCAGTCGATGGCGATGTCATGAGGCGCTATGCCTGCCGCTTGCGCGTGTTCCACCAGGCGGTGGGCGATGGCGACGCGCTCGCTGGCGGTTTGAGGTATTCCGGACTCGTCCAGCGTGAGGCCTACCAGCGCTGCGCCGTATTTGTGAGCAATGGGCAGGATGGCTGCCAGGCTCTCGACCGATCCGTTCACAGAATTGATGAGCGGCTTTCCAGCGTAGTGGCGGCAAGCCTCGATAAGGGCGGCAGGGTCGGTGGAATCCAGCTGCAGCGGCAGATCGCAGACCGCCTGGATCTGGGTGACGGCAGTGGCCAAACAGGCAGGCTCGTCGATCTCCGGCAGGCCCACGTTGACGTCCAAAATAGCGGCTCCGGCGTCCTCTTGGTCCAGCGCCTCGCTCACCAGATAGTCGAAATCCCCTGTGCGCAGGGCCTTCTTGAGGCGCTTTTTGCCCGTGGGGTTGATGCGCTCGCCCACGGGCGCCACCGCATGCCCCGCAGCCAGCAAGCGCACCACTCGCTGGCTGCTCGCCACGGTAAAGGCGGGCTCTACCTGGCGCTGGGGCAGCTGGGAGCGGTCCAGCAGGGTGCATAGGGCGGCGATATGGGCGTCCGTGGTGCCGCAGCAGCCGCCCACCAGGGTGACGCCGGCGGCAATAAGATCCTGCGCTGCAGCCACGTAAGGCTCTGGACCCAGATCGTAAACCGAGGCGTCGCCCTCCATGCGCGGCAGGCCGGCGTTGGCCTGGCACACCAGAGGTACCTCTACCAGGGGAGCCATGGCGCCGATGAGGGGCACCAGCTTGTCGGGGCCCAGCGAGCAGTTGACGCCCACGGCCGAGGCCCCCGCCGCCGCCAACGTCACCGCGCAGGCCTCAGGCGAGGCGCCCAGGAAGGTGAGACCGTCCTCCCCAAAGGTCATGGTACACACAATGGGGATGTCTACCTGCTCCTTTATGGCGATGAGAGCGGTTTTAGCCTCCAGCAGGTCACCCATGGTCTCGATGATCACCAGGTCGGCATCGGTGGCAGCAATGGCTTCGCCCTGCTCGCGATAGAGCGCCTCGCACTCATCCACGCTCATGGGTCCCAGCGGCTCCAGGAGGGCGCCCGTGGGCCCCACATCTGCCGCCACATAGCGGGCCCCCGCCTCTCGCGCCAGCTGCACTGCCCGCCCATAGACCTCCGCCACGGTAGCCTTGCCCGCCAGTTTGCGGGCGTTGGCCCCAAAGGTGCAGGTAGTGATCACGTCTGCACCGGCTTCCACATAGGCCTCATGGACGCCTGCCACCAGCTCAGGATCCTCGAAGAGCAGCAACTCCGGAATAGCTCCCGGTTGCATGCCCCGCGCCTGCAGCATGGACCCCAGGGCCCCGTCCAGCAGCAAGAATGACTGGCCTGCCAGCGCCCGACCCAGCAAATCCTGGGAACCAGAAGCGGCGTCCGGCCCTTGGCGGACGGGTTTCTCGGCAGCGGAGGGGGCCTGCGGCACATGCATCATAAGTTGTCCGTTTCTTTGAGGCCTATGAGGGCAGTGACGGATTTTTGCGGCACCATCCAGAGCTGGGGCGTGAGGGTGATGCCCAGAGTGTTCTGCGCGTCCAGGGCATCTAGAAGGGCCGGCTGGACCGAGAGTGGCAAGTCGCCGTAGCCGGGGCTGTAGCGTTTGGTGGCCGAGAAGCCCTGCCCTCGCGACCAGGCGTCGATTTGGGCATTGGCGGCATCGGCGGCGCGTTCCACGATCTCGACGGCGCAGGCGTTGTAGATAAGGCTTTGAGTGGGATGCTTCTCGTGGGTGCGCTGCCAGGCGAGATCGGGGCCGGGACCGCAGGTGACCGCCATGAGGACGATGGCAGAAGCCCCCTGAAGCAGCACCTCCATAGAGAGGCCGTCGAGCACCAGCGAGGTGCCTTCCACCAGAAAGCGAGTGCCCGTAGTGCTGCCGCTGCAGGCGATGCCGTCTTCTTGGCGCAGCGGGAAGACGCGCCAGACCCAGCGGGGACGAATGGCGGCGGCTGCCCGAGCGCAGGTGGCCTCGAGGATGGCCTTAAGCTCGGGGTCTATGGCTTGGGACTTGTGGCCCAGATAGCGCAATACCTCCGAGAGGCGGGGCTCTTGGGCGCCCGCGCCCTGGCGAAGCGGCGTCAAGGGTGGAGCGGCGGCCATTAGAGCACCTCGCGGATGGCAGCCACGGCCGCAGCGGCTACCTGCGGGCGGTTCATGGTATAGATGTGCAGTCCGTCTACCCCATGGGTCGCCAGGTCTTGAAGCTGGGCGCAGGCATACTCGATGCCTGCGGCGCGAAGGGACTCCGGATCGTCCTCGTAGCGGGCCAAAAGCTTGACCACCGCTGACGGCAGGCTGGCGCCGCACATGAAGATCATGCGGCTTACCTGGGACTTTGAGAGAAACGGCATGACGCCGAAGGTGATGGGCACGGTGATGCCCGCCTTATGGCAGCGCTCGCGAAAGCGGTAGGCCAGCTGGTTGTCGAAGAAGAGCTGAGTCACCAAGAACGAAGCTCCTGCGTCCTGCTTACCGCGCAGGTAGGCCACGTCGATGTCTGGGTCCAAGCAGGAGATGTGGCCCTCGGGGTAGGCGGCAGCTCCTACGCAAAAACCGTCCTCTACCAGCTGAGGGATCATGTCGCTGGCATATTCGAAGTCGCCGGGAGCGGCCTCAGGATTGGGGTCGCCGCGCAGCGCCAGAACATTTTTGATGCCCGCCTCTTTGAGGTGGGCGCTTTTCTTGGCAAGGCTTTGGCGAGTGAGCCCCTGGCAGGTAAGGTGGGCCACTGTGGACACGTCATAGTCGCGCTGGATGAGCCGAGCCACCTCCAGGGTGCGCGAGGAGTTGCCAGAGCCTCCGGCCGAGTAGGTCACAGAGATAAACGCCGGGTCCAGCGGCGCCAGCTGCGAGGCTACCTGTTGGGCTTCTTCCTGGGACAAGTCACCTTTAGGAGGAAAAATCTCAAAGGAGACGGGCAGCTTTTGGGTGGCGAAGATCTGGGAGACGGTTTTTGTGGCCATGGGTCCTCCAGGGCGTCCGGCGTTTTGAACCCATGCTAGCCCCAAGGCGCCTTGAGGTCCCTTTAGCGCACCAGAACGAAATAAAGAATTACTAGAATGCCCAGGGCGATGCGGTACCAGCCAAAGACCTTGAAGTCGTGGCGGCGCACGAAGTCCATGAGGAAGCGGATGGCCGCAACGGAGACCAGGAAGGCCACGATGCAGCCCACGGCGAGGATGGAGCCCTCGACAGCGGTAAGGGCGTTGCCTGCGATAAAGAACTTCACCAAACGCAGGGCCGAGGCGCCAAACATCACGGGAATGGCCAGGTAGAAGGTGAACTCGGCGGCTACGGTGCGGGTGCAGCCCAAAAGCAGGCCGCCAATGATGGTGGAGCCGGAGCGCGAGGTGCCCGGCACCAGCGACAGGATCTGGAAGCAGCCGATGCCCACGGCGCGGCCCAAGGTGAGCTGGGAGATGTCTTGGACGGGCTGGTCGACGTCTGCCAGCTCGGCTTTGGTGGTGCGAGGCAGGACAGCCTCCTCCACCTGCTTGAAGTGTTTGGGCTGAGGCGCCGCTGCCAGCTCTGCCTCACGGGCCATGGCACGGCTCTCGCGCACCTGCTCGATGACGATGAAGATGACGCCGTAGACAATGAGGGCGGCCGCGATGACGAAGGGGCTGGAGAGGTGCTCCTCCATCCAGTCGTCCAGAGGGATGCCCACCGCGGCGGCCGGGATGCAGGCCAGCACGATCTTGCCCCAGAGCGACCAGGTGCCGCGGCGCTCCTCAGGGGTCTTGGAGGGGGCGAAGGGGTTGAGCGAGCGGAAGAACAGCACGCACACCGCCAAGATGGCGCCCAGCTGGATCACCACCAGAAACATGTTCCAGAAATCTTCTGACACATCCAGCGACACGAATTGGTCCAGCAGCAGCATGTGACCGGTAGACGAGATGGGCAGCCACTCCGTAATGCCTTCTACCAGGCCAAACAGCGCAGCCTTGAGCAACTCCACAATCTCCACCAGGTCCTCCTTGATCTAAGATAGCCCGCGCGCAAAGCAGATATCGCTTGCAGGGTTGATGCCCTGGCCCTGCGAGCCCGAGCAATTTGCCAGGTTCATACCCCGCGCACGCGGCCGTGCGTGCAGACCATGATGGCGCACTCAGAACATGCCTACTGCTATTCCACCGTTTCTCTTGATGAGGTAGCGGCTCTTCTCGGCTGCGCCTACGCCCGGCGCCACTACTATAGGGTCAGGGAAATGAGCTAGTTGTGAGCCTCTACCAACCAAAGGAGACCCATGGAGAACTTTAAGGATCTGGAGTACCAAAAAGTGTTCGTGTGCCTGGACGGTACCGAGCAGCAACGCCACGTGCTCAAGCGCGCCGCCATCGTCGCCGCCAACAACCATGCCGAGCTGGTCATTGGCCACGTGGTGGACGTCACCCCCTTCGAAAGCTTCGAGCCCGCCAAGGCCGAACAGGCTCTCGAGGCCAAGGAATCGGAGTTTCGTGCCTCCATCTCCGATGCCTTGAAGCGCATTGGCGAGAGCGACCAGATCCCCTCGGTGGAGGTGGTCATCGAGCGCGGCCGCATCCGCGAGACCCTCAAGGACAAGATGCTCGACGCCATCGAGCCCGACATGGTGGTCTGCGGCGCAAGAGGCCTCTCTTCCATCAAGTACGCCCTTTTGGGCTCCATCTCCACCTTCCTGCTGCGCAATTGCGACTGCGACATCCTGGTGGTCAAGTAAGGCCGCGAGCGCTCCCTTGCAGATGACCTTTCATTGGTATACAAGTGACTCTCAGCCCGGCTTCCGATTCCTGTAAACGGAGGCCGGGCTTTTTGGCAACGTGGGCCTTTATCGGTATTCTACGCTGCGTTTTTATGGACAATGGTTGCATTTAAATATGTCTATGCGCTCGTTCAAGCTCTGTGGGCTGTTCATGGACAGCCCGAATCGCGTTTATCGTGACTAACACGATGCTTGTTGGGGAATGCTGTTGGGTTTCTGACGCAACGGCAGGCTGCCCGCGATGGCGCCCTTCTTTAGCGCGACGTCAGGCGATAGGTTCGCTGGCGTGCCTTTCATTGGCACTCTTGGTGGTTTGCCAGGGGTCTTGCGCTCTGCCCTTCAAGCATGAAGACAGACAGAACGGGAGTTTGGATGAACGCACTGACCCTTCGTATGCGCGCCGCCATTGTGGTGCTGTGCGCCGCGCTTGCCCTGATGGCAATGCCGGTGCCCGCCTTGGCAGACGGTGGCGAGCAGGAAGGCGACTTGTCGGAGCTCCAGATCAAGATCGAAGAGTCTGGGAAAGCTTACGACGAGGCTTGTGCCAAGGTAGAGAGCCTTAATGAAGAGGCTGCTCAAAATCAAGCCCGCATTGACGAGGTTTCTACACAGCTTCCGGCCCAGCGCCAAAAGGCCTCGGCCGCCATCGCCGCCAGTTACAAAATGAGCCAAAACCAGCCAGGCCTTATGGGCCTCATCCTCTCATCGGAGAACTTCGATGACTTTTTGGCCACCATCACCTATCTCAACGCCGTTCAGGGCCATAACCTTGACCAGGTGGACCGCCTGAACGACCTCCAGGACGAGCTGGAATCCAACCAGGCAGAGCTGGCCCAGCGCCAGGCGGAGGCCGAGGCCCAGAAACAGGCAGCCCAAACCGCTCTGGACGAGGCCAAGGCCGCCCGCGAAGAGGCCCAGCGCCAGGCGGAGGAGCAGGCTGCCCGCGAAGCCGCCGAGGCTGCCGCCGCCCTCCAAGCCGAAGCTGACGCCCAAGCCGCTGCACAGGCCGCGCCCGTCTCCCAAGCTGCCGTACCCTCTGCTCCTTCCTCGGTGGATTGGAGCAGCGACAAGAGCTCCTTTGTGGCCCAGTGGGCCCCCCGCATCGACGCCTATCTGGCTGGCTCCCCCCCTGGCGGGCCAAGGCACCACCTTTGCCTCCGCCGCCTGGGACTACGGCGTGGATCCCCGCTGGTCCCCCGCCATCTCCAACACCGAGAGTTCCAAGGGCGCCGTGTGCTTCCGCCCCTACAATGCCTGGGGCTGGGGCAACGCCAGCTGGTCCAGCTGGGAGGAGGCCATTCCCGCCCACGTGGCCGGCTTGGCCCGCGGCTACGGCTACACCATCTCCTGGGAGGCCGCCAAGAAGTATTGCCCGCCCAACGCCGCCCACTGGTACAGCGCCACCCTGGCCGAGATGAACTCCATCTAGCCCGCGCGCCCTTTGGGCTGCACCTGCAGCCCACACCCGGCGCAGCCTGCGTCTCGCAGCCACCTGCGACTCATGCCTCCCGTACATCCCAAGCTACCTGCAGCTTTCAAGCAGCCCCTCCCCGTGCGGAGGGGCTGCTTTCTTTTGGCGCTGAAGCTACGGGGCTAGATGGGCTTGCTGGTTGGGCTGCCAGGCTAGTTATAGTTCGAAGTTTGTCGATACACATTGGTAGGGACGGCGGGGTTTCTCGGCAGCTGACAGGAAAGCTCTCTAGGAAGTGGCAATCTTGGCATAAGAAGCTTTTAGGGTAGGGATTCTGATGAAATCCCTACCCTATCGCGATTCTATGCCAACTTTTCCATGTCCTAGTTGCGTCTTGTGCCAACAGGCCCGTGCTCCCGTCTCGTGCCAATAGGGGCTACTGCCCGCCGCCTGTCGCCCACTGCAAACTGCCCGCCGCCTGTCGCGCGCTGCAAACTGCCCGCCGCCTGTCGCCCGCTGAGAGCCGCGCCGCACGCTGCAAGCCAAAGGGCGCCGCATGCTGCCGAGAAACCCTCCCGCCAGGGGCGGGCCCTCCATTCAAATCCCAACGCCTACAAGGCTCCGACATATCCTCCAGAATGTCCCACAAATAGAGGGACTCCCTGCTAGAATCGGTAAGGCGCGCCAGTGGGCCGGTCAGAAGCCCCTACGGCGTATACAGGCGCAGGCGTTTGGTATACACCCAAGGCGCAAGATCTTTGCAGTTGCAGAGCAGGAAGGGACATAGAGTGTCACAGGAGCCACAGAGCGAAGAGGTCCAAGAGGAAGACGGGGTCGCCGCCAAGGTGGTTCCCGGACAGCAACTTCAAGAATCCGGCCCCGGCGCCGCTCCTGCCAAAAAGCTCACCATCTTAGGCGTTGCATGCACACTCATAGGCGGCATACTCTGGGGTTTCTCAGGCACCTGCTCAAAAATCCTTATGGACACCTGGGGCATCGGCTCCCTGTGGCTGGTGGCAGTCCGCCAGCTGTTCGCCGGATCGGCGCTGCTCGTCATGGGCGTCTGGGCCCACAGAGACGTCCTCGCACGCCTCGCCTCTTCCCGCCGAGACATGCTGCAACTGGTGCTTGCCGCCTTTGCAGGCATGATGCTCAATTCGGCGGCTTACCTCAACTGCGTGCAGATTACCGACTCCGGCACCGCTACCGTGCTCCAAAGCCTCTCCATCGCCATGGTGCTCGTCTACCTGTGCCTGCGCACTCGCACCGCCCCCAGCAAACGCGAGGTTGTCGGCCTGCTGTTGGCCCTCCTAGGCGTGTACCTCATCTGCACCCACGGAGATCTGGGCGCTCTGCGCATCTCGCCCTCCGGCCTGTTTTGGGGCTTCTTCTGCGCCTTGGGCGCAGCTCTGATGAGCGTTGTTTCTCGGCGCCTCTTGGTGACCTATGGCTCCACCGCCATCACCGGGCTCATGATGCTCGTAGTGGGAACAGTGCTGCTCTTTGTGGTGCAGCCCTTCTCCCACATGCCCGCGCTGGATGCCGCCGGTTGGGGGCTTTTGGCCTTTACCGTGGTCTTTGGCACCGTGGCGGCCTATGGCCTTTACTTTCAAGGCGTCAAGATCCTGGGCGCCTACAAAGCGGGATTGCTGGGCACCATCGAGCCGGTGACGGCGACGGTGGCCTCGGTGTTGCTCACGGGCACCTCCTTTGTGGCCCCTGAGCTCGCAGGCTTTGCCGCCATCATCCTCATGGTCTTCCTCACCAGCTAACTGCCGAGAGACCCTTGAGCATCCCTGCCTGAAATCTCACCATCCTCGTATCTTCCCCACGCAAAATTGGGGAAGCCTATCATCTATGGAAGACAAACCCAACCGGCAGCCCTTGTCCAAAGGCTCCCAAGGAGGCTCTATGACTCAGTCCGCACCCGTGTGCCCTAACCTCAAGCCCGGAGATGTCATCGGCGACTTCACGCTGGTCTCGCGCGAGCCCGTGTCAGAGATCGACGGCGAGGCCCTGGTCTTTAGCCATTCCCCCTCGGGAGCTGGTCTTTTGTGGCTCGCCAACAGCGACAACAACCGCGCCTTCTCCATCGCCTTCAAGACGCCGCCCACCAACGACACCGGCGTCTTCCATATCTTGGAGCACTCGGTGCTGGACGGCTCCGACAAGTACCCGGTCAAAGAGCCCTTCGTGAACCTGCTCAAGAGCTCTATGCAAACCTTCTTGAACGCCATGACCTTCCCAGACAAGACCATGTATCCGGTGGCCTCCACCAACGTGGCAGACCTTGAGAACCTCATGGACGTCTACCTGGACGCCGTGTTTCATCCAGCGCTCTATCGCAAGCCTCATATCTTTGAGCAGGAGGGTTGGCACTACGAGCTGGAGAGCCCCGACGCGCCGCTCACCTACAACGGCGTGGTGTTCAACGAGATGAAGGGCGCCCTCTCAGACCCCGACGACGTGCTCTTCATGCACCTCAAGCGCCAGCTGTTCCCCGACACCTGCTACGCCTTCGAGTCTGGCGGCAACCCCGTCGCAATCCCCGAGCTCACCTACGAGGAGTTCTGCGACACCCACGCCCGCCACTACCAGCTGGCCAACTCCCATACCGTGCTCTACGGCGACCTGGACATCGAGCGGGAGCTGGCGTTTTTGGGGGAGCGTTTCTCGGCAGTGAGCCATGAGAGCGTGGGAGCCCCCAACGCGCTGGAGTTCCAGGAGGCAGTGAGCCCGGATCCTGTGGAAGTGCCGCTGTCTACCTCGGCAGAAAATCGCTGCGTAGGCGTGGGCTACGTGCTGGGGACCTCCAAAGACCGCGAGCGCGTCCTGGCGGCAGACGTGCTTATCGACGCCCTCATGGGCTCCAACGAGGCGCCGCTCAAGCGCGCCATCCTGGATGCTGGGCTGGGCGACGACGTCTTCGCCTACCTCATCGACGGCGTGGCGCAACCCATGGTGATCTTCGAGCTCAAGGGCGCAAAGCCAAAAGTAGCCGGCCAGTTCAAGGAGCTTTTGGAGTCCACCTGCAAAGGCATCGCGGAGGCCGGCGTGCCCGCCGACCGCCTGGAGGCCTCCTTGGCCCAAGCCGAGTTCAACCTGCGCGAGGCCGACTTTGGCTATCCCGACGGCGTGGGCCTGGCCATCTGTTCCATGAACAGCTGGCTCTACGACGAGGGCGACCCGCTGTCCTTCGTGCGCTACGAGGCCGCCTGCGAGGACCTGGAAAACTCGCTGGGCCTGGGGGTCTTTGACAAGCTGCTGCGCGAGCTGGTGGTAGACAACCCCCATCAGGCCCTGGTGACTGTAGAGCCTCAAGAAGAGACCGCCGCAGCTCAAGAGGCGCAGCGGCTCGCCCAGCTCAAGGAGACCCTGAGCCATGAGGAGCTGGAGAAGATCTCCTGCGACATGGCCGAGCTCAAGGCCGAGCAGGCCCGTCCTGACAACCCCGAAGACGTCGCCCGCCTGCCCCACCTCTCCATCGCAGACATCGCCGCGGCCCCTGCTCTCCCCCTTGCCGAGAAGGTCGAAGCCCCCTACCCCTGCTATTCCTACGACCTCGAGACCCACCACATCGACTATAGCTACCTCTACTTTGATCTGGAGCGGGTAGGCTGGGGCGAGCTGCCCTACGTCACCGTGCTCTGCTCGTTGCTGGGCAAGCTGGACACCCGCCAGCACACCGCTGCCGAGCTGGACACCCTCCTAGAAAGCCAGTTGGGCTCCTTCTCCACCTTCGTGGAGGTCTACGGCGACGCCCGCACGCCCCTTAAAGTAGCCAAGCCCAAGCTGGTGGTAGGGGCCGCCTCCCTCTCAGAAAAGGTATCCTATCTGGCTACCCTGCCCTGCGAGGTGTGCTGCGAGACCATCTTTGGCGATACCGAGAAGATCCGCGCCATCCTGGTACAACAGCGCATTGCCATGGAACAGTCTTATGTCAATGCGGGCCACGCCGCCGCCCTGGCCCGTTGCGGCAGCTACTTCTCTTGCGCCTCCAAGGCCACCGAGGCCCTGCGCGGCATCGACTACTACAAGTTCTTGGTGTCGCTCCTGGACAACTTCGACCGGCGCGCCAGCTCGCTCTGCGAGATCCTGCGCAACCTCCAGGGCCGCATCTTCAAGGGAGACGGCCTGGAGTGCTCCTTTGCCGGCGCCCCCGGCGACCTGGAGCGCTACTGGGAGGCCGCAGGCGATCTGGGCCTGGCAAACGACGGCCACCCCACCGCGCCTCAGCTCCAGGTGCCCGAGCCCACCGTCGCCCGCGAGGGCTTCACCGTGCCTGCCAACGTGTGCTTCGTGGCGCAGATGGCTGCAGGCAGCCTTATGCCTAACAACCAACATACGAGCTACAACGGAGCTTGGATCGTCGCGTCCAAGGCCCTCAATTATGGGTACCTCTGGAATGAGGTGCGCGTGCTTGGCGGCGCCTACGGCTCCGGCTTCAACTGCGCTCCCTCATCGCTTTTGGGGTTCTACTCCTATCGCGACCCTGCGGTAGACCCCACTCTGGCCGCCTATGCCAAGGCAGGCCAATGGCTCGCTTCTTGGGATCCCACCCAAGAAGACCTCGAGGGTTTCATCGTGTCCTCGGTGGCAGGCCTCGACGCACCCCAAAAGCCCCGTACCGCCATGCGCCAGTGCGACAGCCTGCGCTTCTCCCACCGCCCCGCCAACTGGCGCCATCAGGTGCGAGACGAAGTGCTCGCCGCTTCCATCGACACCGTACGCAGCCTTGCCAGCTCCCTGTCTGGCGTCCCTGAGTGCGGCGGCGTCTGCGTTATTGGCGGTCGCGACCAACTCGACGCATCCCAGGCCGGAATCGAGGTGCAGCCCCTCGTCTAGCCTCAGCTAGGAGGGGCTTCATGACCCAGATGACCAAATCGGACGACCAAAAGCTTGGCATCAAGATCTTGGATGCCTGGGCTTCCGCCATCGACGGCGTCATGGACGACCGCCCCGACATCACCGGCTTTTGGCTGCTCAAGGCCTTCCAAGTCAAACGTGCCCAATGCCGCTTTCTGCCTGACCGCTGGGCCCACCCCAGCGGTCAGCAGGCGGCCCTTTTGGCGCTGGAGTCTGTGACGGGCGCCCTCGAGCACCCCCAAGACATCGTGCTCACCTCCATCTTCATGCCCAATGAGATCTTTCAGTCGCTGGGGCTCTATCCCCTTATCGCCGAGGCCGCAGCCAACTTTGTGACCGGAGCCCACGCCGAGCCTTCCTTTATTGAGAGTGCCGAGAAACACGGCGTCCCTGAGACCTACTGCTCCTTTCACAAGGTGCTTCTGGGAGGAGCATTCGCAGAGGTGTTCCCCTCTATCCCCTTTATCGCCAACTGCTCGGTGGCCTGCGACGCCAACAACCTCTCCTTCAAGCTGCTGGCTGCCCACTACGGTGCCCCTCAACGCTATATCGATGTGCCGGATTCTTATACAGAGGAGAACTGCCGCTACGTGGCAGAGCAGCTGGAAAGCCTGGCTCACGCCTTGGAAGAGGCTTATGGGCGCACGTTGGACCTGGAAGATCTTAAAGAGCGCGTAGCCCGCTCCCAGCGCACGTTAGACAAACTGGCAGCCACCCTCCCCTTGCGCCGCAACCGCTTTGTGAAGAACAACATGGGCCTAGAGATGCAGCATGCCCTGGTGTTCCATACGCTGTTGGGCGACCCCAAAGCCGAGCAGCTGGCAACCCAGATGCTCGAGGACTACGCGGACGCCCCAGAGTTCCATGGAGTCAACCTGGTATGGAGCGCCACGGCCCCGTTCTTCTCGGTACCTTTGCAAAAGCTTGTGGATGTCAATCCAGAGCAGCAGATCATCGCATCAGACATGTGCTTTGACCAGGTCACCTTTGACGGCTGGCATCACGACGGCGCGCATGAGCCCTTCTTGGCCATGGCCGAGCGCCTCATTCGCAACTCCTACAACGGCGGAGGCCAGCATCGGGCAGACAGAATGGCAGAGCTCTGCGAGATGACCAAGGCCGACGGCGCCGTGGTCTTTTGCCACTGGGGCTGCAAGGAGACCATGGGCTGCGCCCAGCTGGTCAAGTCCACGCTAGAGCGGGCAGACTTCCCCTGTATCACGCTAGACGGCGACGGCTGCAACCGCGCCAACTTCCCCGGCGGCCAAGCCGCCACACGGCTGGGCGCCTTTTTGGAGATGCTCCACGCTCGCAAAGACCAGCGGTCAGCGGCGCACCCGCAACCTGCAGCCTCCCCGCGCGACGAGAGCGACGAGCAGACCGTGGCATAACAGATCCCGTGGCCCCAGGCCTCTTGGGCACCCTGGGTTTACAATGCCTAGAGCTCGCTCTATTCAGAGACGCGCCATCCCCATGCGCCTGAACCTTTTGGCAGCCGCTTCACTCTAGAAACCCCCAATCCATAGGAGCGTCGGGTGACTCCCACCGTTTACTATCCCTGCAAATACGCGCCCATCGAGCTTTTGGCCGGCTACGGCGCTGCCTGCAAACCGGTTACCTACGAGGCCACTTCCTTTGAAGATGCCGATAGGCTCGCCCATCCCAACCTCTGCGGCTTTGGCAAGTCCCTCATCGCCTTTGCCCTGAAGCCCGAGGTCAAAGCCCTGGTGCTCACCAGCTGCTGCGACGTGATGCGCCGCGTCTACGACGTGTTGGATGCCGAGCAGTGCTTGGACTTCCTGTTCATGGTAGACCTCCCTCATCTCACCGGCCCTGCGGAGCGCGCGCGTTTGGCCTCCGAGCTTGAGCGTTTGACAGAGGCCTGGGAGCGCTATTCTGGCGAAGCCTTTGATGTAGGGGCTGCCCTCTCCTCCTTCGAGCCCCCGGTGGCCAGACAAGACGCCCGCGTCACCCTGTTGGGCGCCCATGGCCCTGAGTCGCTGCTTAAGGCTGCCGAGTCTGCCTTCGACCTGCCGGTGGAAAACCTCACCTGCACCGGTGGCCGCAGGGTGGCCTCTCCTCCAGCCTCGCTGGGTCGCGCCATCCGCGAAGAGGCGTGCCGCGAGAATTGCGACGCGAGCACACCGGCCCCAGACCCCAAGGAGGCGTTTATCGGCTGGTATGCAGGGGCATTGCTCGACCAAACCCCCTGCCTGCGCATGGCCGACATCTCTGGCCGCCAAAACCTCATTGGCACCCCAGGACAACGCGGCGTGATCTACCACACCATGAAATTCTGCGACTACTACGGCTTTGAGTACCTTATGGCCTCCCAGGACGCCGTGGTTCCCATGATCAAGGTAGAAACCGACGGCACTCGCCAAAGCGCGGGCCAGCTCTCCACTCGACTAAAGGCTTTCGACGAAACGTTGGTAGGTATGACTGACACGCTCAAGTTTGATAAAGGCACCGGCCCCATTTACGTGTTGGGGGTGGATTCGGGCTCTACCTCGACCGATGCCGTCATCGTAGACAAAGACGGCACTCCTGTGGCCACGGTAATCCTGCCCACCGGCGCCAAAGCCACCGAGAGCGCTCAACGTGCTATCGACTCCGTGCTTGAGAAAGCCGGTCTCACCCGCGACCAGATCACGCTGGCGGTGGCCACGGGCTACGGCCGCGACTCCATCCCCACCATGGACACCTCCATCACCGAGATCACCTGCCATGCCCGCGGAGCCCATGCCCTGTGTCCCGAGGCCATGACCATCGTGGACATCGGCGGCCAGGACTCCAAAGTCATCAAGCTGGACGAGGACGGCAATGTGGTGAACTTTGTGATGAACGACAAATGCGCCGCCGGCACCGGACGCTTCTTGGAGATGATGGCCCGCACCATGGAGCTGCCTTTGGACGAGTTTTGCACCCAAGGCCTATCCTGGAAGCACGACGTGAAGATCTCTTCGATGTGCACGGTCTTTGCCGAGAGCGAGGTTGTAAGCCTGGTAGCCGATGACACTCCTGTGCCCGACATCATCCATGGCCTGGATCGCTCGGTAGCCTCCAAGATCACCAGCCTTGCCAAGCGCGTGAAGGCCGAGCCTCCCTACCTCATGACCGGCGGCGTCGCCAACAACGAGGGTGTGGTCACCGCCATTGGCGAAGCCCTGGGTGCGCCGGTAGCCACCAGCGAAGACTCCCAACTCTGTGGTGCCCTGGGCGCCGCTTTGCTAGGCTTGGAGGCCTTGGTCTAAAGCTTGGCTGCCGCCACTGCCCGCATGCATTGCTGCACGCTTGCGCGTCCTGTCCCTTACCAAAGCCTGCTTAACTTTGGTAAGGAATGGGGCGCTTTTCTAGCCTTTTGAAGAGCACCCAAGCGGCAAGGGCCAGTGCTACAGCCGCGGCCCACCCTATCGCGTCACATACCCACGCATCCCAACCGCTCAAGCCATACCCCAGCCCGCAGACAAGACCCATCGCCAGGCAGACGCCCATGGACAAAAAGACGCACACCCCAATGGGCAGCGACTGCTTTGCCAGCGCCGTAGCGCTCACCCACTCAAAATTGGGGCGCCTCGCATCCAGTGTCATGCCTACCAAGCCGCAAAAGCCATAGAGCACCACGGTGAGCACGAAGCATAGCAGCACGCTCGATGCGGGGACGCCGCCCACCAGAAGCAGCACCGCGGAGATCAATGCGCAAAGCGCAGCCGCTGCCAGCCAAGGCGCCAGCTTTGCCCCATAAAACCACTTCTTTTCTATGGGCAGCGTCTCCATAAGCCAGATCCCCTGGCCTTCTAGCGAGATGGCGATAGCCGAAGGAGGCGCCATAGCGCCGATAAACGCCATGATCCAGGGCAGGATCACCAGCATCACAGGAATGGCTTCCAAGGGGTCTTCCAGAGAGTCTTTGGTGAAGAAGCTTGCTATGCCGTCAAGTCCCACAATGGCTACGAGAGCCGCGAAGATAACGAGCAACAGCAACGAGATGAGGTCGTTGGCCACGACCGTGCCGTTGTCAAAGACCAATCCCACCTCCTTGCGGCAAAGCGCCTGGAGCGGAGAGCGAAGCCCTGCCGCTTTAGAAGCCTTGCCGCGCCTCTGTTGCGCACGGGCATTGATAGCAGAAACCACCTGGGTGTAGGTGCGTGCAAGCCCCTCCGCCAAAGCTGTTCCCACTGCCAGGTTCACCAGCACAAAGAGCGCCCAGTAGAGCCACCCTGAAAGGTCCTGGCTCACCCAAGCATCCATCGCCCAGCCACAGAGGGGCCAGACCGCCAACGCATCGCCGAAGCCCGCCAACATCTGAGTAAGCGTATCCAGCGTGACATTCTCATAGCCTGCGCCAGAGATCACACCGTTGAGGGCAAAGCCTGCCACCACAGCCACCAATGCCACAAGCACGGAAGCCAGCGTAGTGAGCGCTTTGCCATGACGTAGGCGCCCAAGAGCCGCCGTGATAAGAGCCGAGAGAAAGACTGCCGCCACAAGACCTGGCATGGGCCCTACCGCCACGATGGAGAGCAGCGTTATCCACTGAAGAGGGGTAGATGCCATACCCTGGATGCCCATAAAGATGAGAGCTGCCACTCCTAGGGGAATCACCATAAGAGCTGTGAGTTCCACCGCCGTTAGGTAGAGGGATGCCAAACGCGCAATGACTTGGTCACGCTTTGAGACAGGCATGCTCATAAGCAAATCGAAGTCTCCTGCCTCATAGAGCATTCCCGGCGCCTTGATAAACGAGAATATGGCGCCGCAGAACGTCGCAATAAGTACTGCAATAGCTACCAGAAGCCTATCGGCGCCCAGGGCTGCAAGGCCAACCCCCACTCCAGCCGAATAGCCAACCATCAAAAGCCCCAGAAAGGCCTGGGCGATCCTCAATCCAACGATTCCGCCTCGAGAAGCGTTCTTAGAAGAAGAGCTGCCCAACGTGCGCAGTTGCACCTTGATCAAGAGCCACAGACGATGCATGATGAGTACCTTTTCGCCTAATGCGTGATATCAAATACTGAAGATATTGCCTTAGCCTTACATCCTTAGGAGAAGGGGGTTTGAGGAGCGTCGGAAGGCCGCACTGGCGCCGCAGGAGCTGCCGTGGCCTCATGAGTCTCTACCACGTCCATAAAGACGTCTTCCAAAGACTCGTCGCCCAACACCTGATCGATGGGGCCAAAGGCGCGAAGCTGGCCTGCCTGAATGATGGCCACCGAGTCGCAGAGGCGCTCCACCACCTCAAGCACATGGGACGAGAAGAGCACTGCCTTGCCTTGGGCGGCCCGCTCTTGAAGCATAGTGCGAAGAGTGCGGGTGGCTACAGGGTCGAGCCCACGAAGGGCTCGTCGAGCACCAGAAAGTCTGGGTCATGCACCAACGCCCCCATGACCACCAGCTTTTGCAACATGCCATGGCTATAGGAATCCGCGCGATCCGCAAGGGCATCTACCATCTCCAGGCGCTCTGCCAACTCTTGGATGACGCTTCTGCGCCGAGTGCTGTCCACCCCAAAGATGTCGCAGACAAACTCTAGGTAGGCCATGCCCGTCATGAACCCATAGACCCAGGGGGTGTCTGGCACGTACGCGAGATGCGTCTTGGCGGCGATAGGATCTTTCACCACGTCGTGGCCGCAAATGGCAATAGACCCCTCGTCAAAATCCTGTACGCCCACCATAGCTTTGATGAGGGTGGTCTTGCCTGCGCCATTGGGGCCCACCAGGCCCAGGATCGACCCGGGTTCCACGGCAAGAGAATAGCCGTGAGCCGCCACTTTGGTGCCATAGCGCTTCACAAAACCGCGTACGTCAAGAATAGGGCTGGCCATGACATGCGTCCTTTCGCACAACTGGGATAACTGCGCCACACGCCTTTTCGAGGCATCACTACGACTAACGAGGGCCAACAAAAAATGCTTGACCTAGTCTAGCCATTTTTACGCCCAGCGGATATTGGTTTTAATGCCCCAAGGCCAACTGTAAGAAATGGGTCACCACTGAGACCCATGACGCAGGCCAGGCACAGAACAGGGCGTGAGACGCCTGCGCAGCCCGCGATGCCACCGCCGGGCGATCAGGCGAGAGCGCAGTGAGGTAAGCCACCCTATAAAGGGATGGCGCTGTCGCTTCACCCAACTAGAAAGCCTGCGGTTGCCCATCGTAATTCCAATCGTCGGAGGTGGGCCGTCCCTTGGCATACTAATCGATAAATACTGATCTGTCGACAATCTGAAGGACTACTGGGGTGACAAATTCTAAGAACGGCACACCATCTGGCCCTCAATGCACGAGAGCATACTTGTTCTTGTGTGCTGCAGACTAGAGCTCCTCACCTTCCAGCTCAAAGGGGTCAGACCCCGCAGTAGAGCCCGCGCCCCCTTCTTGGGTAGGCAGCGCGATAGAGCGCAGCTTGCGTTCCATCACATTGGTGCGAGTAGTGATAATGGACTCCACCGTGTTGCTGGCCGTATCTATCTGGCGCTTGGCTTTGATAAGAGCCTCTTGATAGCGAGGGAGCTCGGCCTTAACCGCTTGCAGAATGCGAAGCACTTCGTCTGTGCGCTGTTGAAGCTCGAAGGTTTGGTAGCTCAAGGCCAAGCTGTTGATAAGTGCGGCCATGGTAGACGGACCAGTTACTACCACGTTATAGGTGCGTTGGAGCGTCTCCAGCAGACCCGGCAGCGACACCACCTCTGCATAAAGGCCCTCGAAGGGCACGAAGAGCACGCCAAAGGCGGTGGTATGAGGAGGAGCTACATATTTGGAAGCAATATCTGAGGCCTCGCTCAGGATGCGGTCCTGCAAGTGCTTTTTGGCTGCCGCAATCTGAGCCTTATCGCCTGTGTCATAAGCATCCAACAAAGCCACGTAGGTGTCCCCGGGAAACTTCGCGTCTATAGGAAGCAAGACGGGGTCGCCTTGAGCTACCGGCAGTTTGACGGCGTACTCCACACGATCGCGGCTCCCAGGCTTGGTGGCCGCGTTTTCCAGGTACTGGGAGGGAGCCAGGATGTCTTCCAAAATCGCCCCCAGCTGCACCTCCCCCAGAATGCCGCGAGTCTTCACGCCTGAGAGCACGCGCTTGAGGTCGCCCACAGAGCCTGCCAGGTTTTGCATGTCGCCCAGGCCCCTGTAGACAGCCTCCAACTGCCGGGAAATCTGTGCAAAGGAGACTGAGAGCTGCTCGTTGATGGCCGCCGTGAGCTTTTGGTCCACCGTCTGGCGCAGCTCGTCGAGTTGGCGGGTATTGTCCTGGCGCAACTGAGTGAGGGCGCCGGCCAGGGTTTGATCCATATGGGCCAATCGAGCGTCTGTGCGATCGCGATCTGTGCCCAGCTGAGCTGTGACATCGCGACGCAGCTCATCAACGCGCCCTGCCATGGCCGCAGAGGTTTGGGCAAGGCCATCCAGGCGGCCCAGCACCTGCGATTGCTGGTCAAGGAGCCTGGTTTGTACCCCTGTATCTGCATTCTGCTGCGATTGGGTGTCTTGACGCAGCTTTGCAAGACTCCAAAGGGCGATGGCCGCCGCTCCCACCGCCACCGCAATGGCACAGATCTCTCCTACCGACATAGCACTCCCTGCTCCCCGGACACTACAGCTACACGCTCTAAGCGTATCGAACATCTGTACGCCTTAGTATAAGCGAGCCAGCGCCCCTGTCATCCCAGATTCTGAGGAAGTTTTTCTCGGCAGGAAATGCACTATGAGGACTGTCTGGCTAACGCACCAGCAAGCGGATGACGGCGTTGGATAAAGAGTTGTAGGGCTGGTAGCGCATGGGCAAGTCGATAAGGCACGACTTTTTGAGCATGGCCTTGTAGTTGGTGAAGGTATCAAAGGAGAACTTTCCGTGATACCGCCCTAAGCCGGATGCCCTGTTGCCGCCAAAGCCAATGTTTGAGACCGACACCTGCATGATAGTGTCGTTGATGCAGCCGGACCCAAAGGATAGTTGCTTGAGATAATAGTCGATGATGCTCTGATTGTGCGTGAAGAGGTAGGCAGCCAGCGGCGTGGGCAGCGAGCGGATTTGCGACCATGCTTCATCGATGGAATCGAAGACCATAATGGGCAGGATGGGACCAAAGATCTCTTGGCTCATCACCTTGTCGGCAGGCTGCACGTTATCCATCACGATGGGGGCGATGCGGCAGGCAGCGTCATCGTGCTGGCCGCCAAACACCACCTTGGCAGGGTCTACCAGGCCCAAGATGCGCTGGTAGTCGCGCGGCTTGCAGATCTTTCCCCAATCGGGATTGTCCAGGGCGTTCTCGCCGAATTGGCGCACGATCTCGTCTTTGACCGCCGCCACGAAGGCGTCGTGGGCCGAGCGGGCCACCATCACGTAGTCGGGGCACACGCAAGTCTGTCCACAGTTGAGGAACTTTCCAAATACAATACGGCGCGCCGCCACCTTGATGTGCGCATCGTCACACACGATGCAGGGGCTCTGGCCTCCCAGCTCCAGGGTGACCGAGGCATGGATCTTTGCCGCCTGCTCCATGACGTAGGCTCCCACCCCTTTGGAGCCGGTAAAGAAGACGTGGTCGACGGGCTGGGCCAAAAGGGCATCAGCGATGTCGTGGGACCCCAGCACGCAGGCAACATGCCGGAAGTCAAAGGCCTCAGCGATAAGAGATGCAAGTGCTTGACCCACGTGCGGCGCCGAGTCGCTAGGACGCACGATAACGCAGTTGCCTGCAGCCACTGCTCCCACCAGAGGCTCCAGCGCCAGCATCACCGGGTAGTTCCAGGGGCTCATCACATAGACGACCCCTTTGGGGTTAGGCACATCAAAACTGAGCGCAGGGAAGTTGATAATACTAGGCGTCTTTAGTTGCGGCTTTGACCAGCTTCTCAGGTGGGCGATTTGATATTTGGTCTCCGAGAGCACCAATCCCACTTCGCTCATATAGGTCTCCTGGGCGCTCTTGCCCAGATCCTCTTTCATAGCCTTGGCCAGTTGCGGCTCATGGTCTTTCACCGCATCGTAAAAACGCTGAAGCGCCAGGATGCGGCGGTTCACGTCCAGCGTCGCCCCGGATTCAAAATAGGCACGCTGGCTGCTCACCAGCTGCGCCGGATCGATTTCTGGCTGGGACGGTACGGGTTTCTCGGCAGGAGAAGCCGATTTCGACACGGTTTGATGATCCATGATGCTTCCTTTGGGCGACGATGTGCATGAGATGCATGTACCCGTTGAAAGGCTCGCCCAAGGCGATGCCGAGAAACCCTGCCGCCGTTAATGGGCGGGTGCCTGAACCCGTAAAAAAGGCGCTCCAAGACAAGGCTTGGAGCGCCTGGAAGGTGGCGCCTGGGGTATAGCTCAGCGGTCGGCAGCCCTACGGCGGCGAAGCACTGCCATGGTGGCGCAGGCCGCAGCGCCAAAGGCAAGGCTTACAGTAAGGGCGCCGTCGACCACCCGGTCGCCAGTGGCAGGGATGACGGCCACAGAACGCAGGGCTTTCTTAACGGGGGCCACAAGGTCAGACCCGTTGGCCTCGTTTTCTGCATAGGGGTCCTGGACGGTCTTGATCTCGGCGATCCCAGCAGCGTCTACCGCCACAATGCCTCCGGACTGGATGCCTGAGGAACCATCGCCGGAGGGGTCGGTGAGACCAAAGCCGGTGCCAGAGGCGCTGGCGCGGTTGACCACGGCTGTGCCATTGGCGGGTTTAGACAGGTCGCAGGCGAAGGTGACGCGCCAGACCTCGCCGCCTTGGATAGTGCCAATAGGTACGGTAAGCTCGCGAGTCTCAGGATCGTAGAGGTCGCGGGCGAGGCGCTCTTGGGTGCCGTCGGGATGGATCAGCGTGAGCGACGTGGCCACCATAGCGAGGCCGTCTGGCAAGGTGTCATGCACCACCACGTCTTCCCAGGCGGTACCCGGCTGACTGTTGCCCGCCTCGATGGAATAGGTCACTTGGTCACCCTCGTAGTAGCCATTGGGATGGTCGTCATCAATCACAGTCTTTGCCACGGTGGGCTGGGGGATGGCGAACTTGATCCAGCCTGAGGGGAAGATCTTCTGAGACTGCTGCTGCTCGCCCTTCTTGTCTTCGGGCGTGTTGCCATCGACGGTGGCGACGTTGCCAATGTCGTGGGCTTCAGGAGTCGCCTCATCCACAGCAGAGCGGTTGACCTTCGCCTCGAAGGTCACAACCACCTTCTCGCCCCCAAAGATGTTGCCCACAGGAACCGTGAGGGTATGGGTCTCGTCGTGGTAGACGTCGGCAGGATCCATAGCTTCCTGGGCGCCATCCGGGTAGGTGACCTTCACGGTATCAGGGACCAAGTCAAGGCCCAGGGGCAGCAGGTCTGAGGCCACCGCATCCTTGAGCTCGGAATAAGGATGGTCGTTGGCCACCGTGACCGTATAACGCAGAAGGTCGCCCACCTGGGCATCGGTGACATCGCCGCGGGTCACATTGGTGACCTCCTTGGTGACGGTGGGATCCGGGTTCGCGGGGAGCACCTGTTCGCTGCCAGGAGTCGGCGCCTCGCGCTGGAGCTCCTCCACCGGCGAGCCGTCTGGATTCTCGCCTGTGACCTTCACAGAGATGTCTACCTGCGGGTCAAAGGGATCGGTGGGGTTGGGATCGTCGGGATCAGAAGGATCCGTGGGCTCATTGGACTTAGGCGGCAGCGCCTTGCCGTTGACCTTGGTAGGGATATGCACCTTTACCTGGGAATCTCCAGGCACGTCACCAATGCGCAGGGACACTGTGCGGGTTTCAGGGTCATAAACGTCTTTGGGATCCAGTGTTTGGGGGGTGCCGTCGGGGCGCTCCACGGTGATGGGCTCGTCCATGAGGTCGACGCCGGCGGGCAGCGGCACAGAGACGTTCACGCCCTGCCAGTAGCTGGTGGGATCGCCGGTGTTAGAAGCGGTCACTGTGGTGACCAGCTTGTCGTCCACCTGGGGATGCTCGGCCTTTGGATCGGTGATATTCTCGGTCTTTACAGTTACCTCAGTCTTGGGGTTGGGAACCCATACGGCATAGTAGGTGCGGGTGTCGTCAGGCTCTTCCCAAAGCTGCTCGTCGCCGTCGAAGTTGGGGATGAGAGAGCCTTGCTCGGTGCTCCAACCCATGAAGGAGTAGCCCTCGCGCACCGGCGTGCCCTCGGGCGCAGTGACCGTCTTCAGGGCTTCGGAGTGCTGCACGATGGGGTCGGAAGAAGCGGGGTCGCCTTCGTTCTCGCCGGGCATCTCGCCGCCATCCAGATCAAACACCACGTCAATGGGTTTGGGCGACCACTGGCCATAGAGCACCATGTTCTTAGTAATGGGAGTGGCTGGGCCAAAGGAATCGCCAGAGCCGTCAGCCTTGGTATTCCAGCCATCAAAGCGCCAGCCGTCGGTGGCAGGCGTGACAGGCACGCCCTCGGCAGCGCTGGCCGAGCCGGGATAATAGGCGGCTGCCACGGTGTCGCCAGGCAGATAGGCACCAATGTCGTAGTAGTAGGGGCTTGCATTCTTTTTGGTATTGAGCGCTTGGCGCAGCCCCGTGCCACCGGCACGCCAGAAGGCAATGGGCTCCACCTGGGGGCGCTCCCCCTGAGAGGCAGGCTTTCTTATTATTTACTGCCCTGATCGACACCGCGCATTTTCTTATAATATTAAGAAGATATATATTATGAACATATAAGAGACCAAGACATTGTTGGGCACCCTGAGTGCAGGTTTTTCTCGGTAGGATTTGAGGGCTGCACAAAACGCGAGATCCCCACGCAACAGCGTCATCGCGCAGGGATCCTTTAGATGTATTTTTATATTGTGCAAGTGATATCGACGACGGCATTAGGGCGCGTGCCGGCGACGAGCCTGAAGGCTATGCCGGGTCATGCTCAGAGAGGAAGTCCTCCACCAGGGCGTTGTAGGTCTCGGGGATCTCCAGATGCACGCAGTGGGTGCCGCGCAGAAGCTCCCAGCGGGCGTTTGGAATGCCGTCGACGATCTGTTTGGAGATGAGCGGGGTGGACTCGTCGGCGTTTCCGGAAGTCACAAGGGTGGGAATGGTGATGGAGGGCAGTTCATCCACCACGCTCCAGTGGGAGAGCTTGCCGGTGACCACGAACTCACTCATCCCCTGCATGATGTGGTACACCTCGTCGCCATGGGGGTTGGGGATGGGGCGCCGCAGGTTGTTGGGACGCTGGTCCTCAGGGACGAGGCTTACATGGCGGCGGTAATACAGGTCGCTGGCGGCTTTGACCTCAGGGCGCTCATAGTCTCCGTCGCGGTCGGCCTGGGCCAGGGCCGCCTCCATCTCTTTAGGCAGGTAACTGCGCAAGCGCAGCGCCTCTTCAAGCCACAGGTCAAGGGAGGCAGGCGAGCTGGCGATGACCATGGAAGCGACGCCTTTGGGATGATGGGTGGCGTACTGCAGCGCCAACATGCCGCCCCAGCTCTGACCCAGCAGATGGCACTGGTCCAAGCCCAAGTGCTCGCGCAGGCATACCAGCTCCTCTTCGAAGAGCTGGGCAGAGGCCTCCTCTTGGGGGTTGGCCAAAGGGGTCGAGTTGCCGCAGCCCACCTGGTCGTAGTAGATCACCTGGCGGCCATAGCGCTGCGCAAGCTCGTCCAAGGAGCGCAGGTAGTAGTGGGTGTTGCCAGGACCTCCATGGATGGCGAGCAGCGGGAGCTTATGGGCCGACGGCTCCCCCACCACGCGATACCAGGTCTTATAGCCATGAAAGTCCATGGCGCCCACTTTTTCTTGAAGCGTCATAGCAGCCCCCTTCGAGGTCATGAAGCACTCTTTCCGTCGCGATGGGCCAAAAGGCCCCACATCAGGCCCCCAGTGTAGGGTCCCTTGATTGCGTCCCTATTAATAGTGGACTCTCGTTTCTTGAAGGCAGGGGTTTCTCGGTCACTATAAGGCCACTTTAGTTTGACAGAGGAGGGTCCCATGAACATCCAGCTCAGCCGCGCCCAGTTTTTGAAGGCAAGCGCAGCAACCTTGGCAGCCTGGGGCGTGGCGTCACCTTTAGCCGGTTGCAAGACCGGCAGCGGCGCTGAGGCCGTCTTTGTCTACGGCATCCAAAACCCCACCGGCATCGAGCCCTACACCCTTGAGGACGAGAACGCCATGGCCGTGTGCTACCAGCTGTTCGACCCTCTCACCCGCTACAACCCCCAAACCCAGGAGCTGGATCCCCTCGTAGCCAAAAGCTGGGAATCCAACGAGACGGCAGACGAGTGGACCTTCCATCTGCGCGACGACGTGACCTTCCACGACGGCAGCAAGGTCACCGCCGCATCCTTCATCTACGGATGGACGCGCCTGGTGAATCCAAAGTCCTACGACACCCCCTCGGCTGTGGGCTACCACCTGTCCATGGTGGACGGCTACGACCAGCTGGTGAGCGGCGAGAACGTGGAGTTCACGGGGCTTTCTGCTCCCGATGACACCACCTTAGTGGTCAAGCTCTCGGCCCCCTACGCAGACTTCCCCTACGTATGCTCCACTTGCACGCTGGCTCCCATCCCAGAAGGCATGGGCACCGGCGATAACTACCAGTCTTATGCGGCCGCCCCTGTGGGCAACGGCGCCTTCAAGATGAAAGGAGAGTTCAAAGACGGTCAATATGTTGAGCTAGAGCGCTATGAGGATTATTGGGGCGACGTTCCCAAGATCTCGGGTGTGCGTTTTACCGTATACCGCGACGTGCTCACGTCCTATAAGGAGGTGGAGGCCGGCAGTTGCGACTGCTCCAATGTGCCCCTCAACCAGTGCATGCAGTCCAAAGAGACCTACGGCGAGGCCGAGGACGGCGGTTATGTGGCTAACCCCGGCCACCAGTACTTCTCTGGCGAGATGCTCTACACCCAATACCTGGTGTTCAACATGGGCGCCCAAGAGATCGCAGACATTCGCATTCGCCAGGCGCTCTCCCTGGCCATCAACCGCGACGCCATCTGCACGAACGTGTACCAGGGCTCTGCCGAGCCAGCCACAGACATCATTCCTCCCGCCATCGCAGGCTCCACCCCCGATACCTGGCCCGTGGAGTTCGACCGCGACCGCGCGGGCGCCCTGCTGGACGAGGCGGGCTACCCGGCAGACAGCAATGGGCGCCGCGGACTTGCCATCCAACTGATGACCAATGCGGCCAACGACAAGACAGAGTATGAGGCCATCATCTCCGACTGGGACGCCATCGGAATCGACGCCTCCATCAACCAGCTGGAATATGCCGCCATGCTGGACAACTACTACTCGGGCAACTTTGTAGTGGCAGCCCGTGGATGGTACGCAGACTACCCCATCGCCGACAACTACCTCTATCCGCTCTTCTCGGCATCCTCCAGCGACAATATGAGCCACTTCGATGACCCGGAGTTCGACCGAATGATCCTTGCAGCCCGCGCCGTGCGAGATGACCAGGAGCGCGTGGACGCCATGCACGCCTGCGACGTCTATGCTGCCGAGAAGCTCCCCATCGCCCCGCTCAACTGGCGCGGGCTTGCCAAATGTGCCACAGCGCGCTGCCATGACTTCCGCATCACTCCGCAGATCCTACCGGTAGCCGCGCAGATGACCATCGAAGGCTAGTGCGTCTCGCTCACATCCCACCCCCTTTGTTCTCCTAGGCGCTCTAAGAGAACTACCAGAGAGAGCAGCTGTTCTCCTAGGCGCTCTAAGAGAACAGTCATTTGGGCTCTCCGTACTCCTAGGCAGCTAAATAGAACCCATTCTGTTCTATTTAGCTGCCTAGGAGTCCATTACCGCTTGAAAAGCGTTCTATTTGGAGCCTAATAGCCATCGCCGCTTTGCAAGTTGTTCTCCTAGATACTCATCTAGCACATCGAGATGAGCGGGCTCAGATGGCCTCCACAGGAGGGGTCCCAAGATTGCCCCTTCGAAACGACGATGGGCCCTGGGATCTTGATCCCAGGGCCCATCACATCTCGCAGCATCTTTGGCACACGAGGACGCCTTAGCGTTTTTCCTGCTCGTCGACGGTGGCGTCTTCCACGTCCACATCTACCGGGGCATCTTTGTCGTCGTGGCCCTCGCGGATGCGGGAGAGCCAGCCGCCGTCGCGCTCATGGGAGCGCTCGGAGTCCTCATCGGCTTCCTCCTGCTCGGGATCGTGAGGCACCGGTGCGATCACGCGCAAGAGGGCGATGCGATTGCCGCGCATGGACTGCACGCGAAAGCGCCAGCCCTCTACCTCGAAGACCTCACCGGGACTGGGCAGACCGTCGGCCAGATCCAGGATGAAGCCGGCGATGGTCTCGTAGGCGTCGGAGTCCTCGATGGGCCAGCCCAGCTCAGCGGCGTCATCGATAGAGAAGCGGCCGTCCACCAGCCACTCGCGGTCGGCCAGCTTGGTGAGGTACTTGTTGTCGGGGTCAAACTCATCCTCGATCTCCCCCACCACCTCTTCGACGATGTCCTCGATGGTGATGACGCCGGCAGTGCCGCCGTACTCGTCTACCACGATGACCATCTGGTCGTGGCTGGTCTGCATCTCGGAGAGCAGCGGGATGATATCCTTGGTGTCAGGCACAAAGTCCGCCTCGCGCACATAACCTGCGATGGCGTCCTGGCCCTTGCCCTCGTCGATGATGGGGGCGATAAGGTCTTTGATATGCGCGATGCCCACGATGCGGTCCACGTCCTCGTGGAAGATGGGAATGCGCGAATAGCCCGTCTGGCGCATGCAGGCCAGCACCTCGTTCAAAGTGAGGGTGTCTTCCAGCGCCGTCATGTCCACGCGAGGCACCATCACCTGGCGAGCGGCCGCGTCGCCCAGGTCAAAGATCTCGTGGATCATGCTCTTCTCTTCATCGGTGAGCTCTTCTGCATCGCTCACCATGTAGCGGATCTCTTCCTCAGAGACGTTCTGGCGCTCATCGGCGCTCTTCACACCCAGCAGGCGCGAGAGGCCGTCGGCACTCTTGGCGGTGATCCAGATGAGCGGGCGCACCGCCTTGGTGAAGCCCTTCAAAAAACCCGCCACACCCTTGGACACGCCTTCGCAGTCTGCCAGAGCGATGCGCTTGGGCACCAACTCGCCCACCACAATGGAGAAGTAGGACACGATAAGAGTAATGATCACCGGGGCCAAGCCCGAGGCCACAGAGGCTGGCAAGCCCAAAGAGATCATCCATTGGCCAAAGGGGTCGGACAGGTTGGTGGCCGCCACAGCAGAGCTAAAGAAGCCCACCAGGGTGATGGCCACCTGGATGGCTGCCAACAGGTCGCCAGAATCACCGGAGAGCTCGAAAGCGGTGGCCGCCTTCTTGTCGCCCTCCTCCATGTCGCGCTCAAGCAGCGGACGCTTGACGTTTACCAGGGCCATCTCGCTCATGGAGAAAAAGCCGTTTACCAGCGTGAGCAAAAAAGTGACGATGATACTAAGAGCTACGTCCATCTAAGTGTTCGACCTCTAACGGTTGAAGGATTGTCTAACGATACTCGAGTGTTCATATTACCTAAAGGCCCCGAGCCGCCCAAATGCACGCTGTGCGACAAGCCCTATAGACAGGCTCCGCAGAGCTCAGGGCGGCCCGGACGCCTTTCTCTTGCCGAGAAACACTTGCACCCAAGGGCAGCAAAATCCCGGCTGCAGGGCTGGTTTTAGGCCAGCTTGAAGCCTGCGGCCTCGATGGCCTCGGAGACTTGCTGGGGAGTGAGATCTCCCTCGTAGGTGACGGTGCCGGTGGAGGCGTCTGCCTTCACGTCCTTGGCGCCGCGATCCTCAAGCTCCATGGCGACCAGCATCTCGCAGTGCTTGCAATGCATGCCTTCTACCTGAATGGTATTCATGGCAAACCTCCTTAGTGCCAGTGGGGACCATGCTGTCAGGAGCCACTCCGCTAAAGGCGCCCCAAAAGATCCCCGATGTGCCAAGAGGAGGAGTCCGCCTTGCAGGACCCCTCCTCTTGGATGACGGTCTTTTAGCTTAGGCCATCGCCGTGCAGGACCTGTGGCTCGCACCGGTGGCCAAAGCAAGAGTTACTCGGTCTCCTTGATCATGGCGCGGACCTTGGCCTGCAGATCGTCCAGATAAGCCTGGTCGGGGCGCCAGTTGAGGCTCACCGGGTCGAGCGGCAGCTGGAAGCCGGTGTCTGCCAGCACTTGCTGCACCTGCTTTTGGGCCACCGGAGCCCAGCCATAGGAGCCAAAGGCCAGACCTACGCGGGTGTTGTTGCGCGGGGACAGTCCGCGGAAATAGGTGAGGAACTTGGCCACGTTGGGCAGCATCTGCATGTTGAGGGTGGAAGAGCCTACGCACACATACTTGCAGTCCATGATGTAGGACAAGATGTCGCTCTCATGGGTGTACTTGAGGTCGAAGTAGCGGCAGTCGACCTCCTCTTGGACAAAGGCTTCGCAGATGGCCTTGGCCATCTTCTCAGTGGAATCCCACATGGTGTCATAGATGACTGCGCACTTGTCCACGCGCTCGTTTTGGGTCCAGTGGCTGTAGCGTTCCAGGATGTCAGGTATATGCTCGGTCCAAATGACGCCGTGGGCCGGAGCGATCATCTCGAGGTCAAGACCCTTGACCGCCTCGAGCGCCTTGGCGGCCTGCATGCCGTAAGGCTGCACGATGTTGGCGTAGTACTTGCGAGCCTGCTTCATGACCTCGCAGAGGTTGGAGTCCACGTCAAAGCGGGTAGTGGAGGCGAAGTGCTGGCCAAAGGCGTCGTTGGAGAAGAGCACCTTGTCGTACTCGTCGTAGGTGACCATGTTGTCAGGCCAGTGAACCATGGGTGTCTCAACAAAGGTGAGGGTGCGCTTGCCAATGTTCAAGGTGTCGCCGGTCTTTACGGCATTGAACTCGATGCCCGCCTCCTGGTAGTGCTTGGCAAACTCGCCCACGGCTTTGGTGGAGCAGTAGAAGGCGGCGTTGGGGCACGCTTGGGCGATCATAGGCAGGCTGCCGGAATGGTCCATCTCCACGTGGTTGGCAATGACCACGTCGATCTTGGCAGGGTCGATCACCGAGGAGATGCGCTGCAGCAGGTCCTCATGGAACTTGGCCTTCACGGTGTCGATAAGGGTGACCTTCTCATCGATGATGAGGTAGGCGTTGTAGGTGAGGCCCTTCTCGGTGGTGTAGCCGTGAAAATGGCGCTCGTTCCAATCCAGCGCGCCCACCCAATAGATGTCTGGCTTGATTTGCTGTGCGACCTGCATGAATACTCCTTTCCCCAGCAAGCGGCCGGGAAGGATCGTGAGACCGGCCCTCTACGCCGGCCTTCGAAGACAAAAATATACCGCTAAGTTATCCCCACAAACCCGTTGCCCCATCCCCTCGCTGCCGAGAAGATCGAACCCCCTCACAAGGGCATTGCCCCTCGTAGAACAGGCTGCCCATCCAGGCAATGCTGAGGGCCGCGGACGCACCCGGAGCGCGCTTGGGGGTATCCGCTCCACCAAAAAACGCGACCCAGCTTCCCTAGAAGGGAGGCTGGGTCGCCTGCTAAAGGGTGGGCGACGCTAAGAAACGGGCGTCAACCTGAGGCAACGGGGGTTTCTCGGCAGGGAAAAGGGCGCGGGGCGGCCTAACGGCCCTGGGAACGGCGCTCGCGATACTCGGCGGCCAGACGCTCCTGGACGTCGTGGGGCACCTGCTCGTAGCCCTCCACCTCGATGGAGTACTCGCCGGTGCCGCGCGACAGGGAGCGCAGGCGGGTGGCGTAGTCCACTACCTCGGCGTAGGGAGCGGTGGCTTGGATGCGCACGTCGCCCTTGTCGGTGGTGTCCATGCCTTCCACGCGGCCGCGGCACGCCGAGATGTCGCCCATGACGGAGCCGGCGTAGCTCTCGGGCACCGTGACCTCCATGTGGGCCATGGGCTCGAGGAGCACGGGCTCGGCCTGCTCGACGGCGTCCTGGAAGCCCAGGCGCGCGGCGGTGCGGAAGGCCATCTCGTTGGAGTCTACCGGGTGGAACTGGCCGTCGTAGAGGGCCACCTTGACGTCGATCATGGGATAGCCCGCCAGCACGCCCTCGCGCATGGTCTCCTGGGCGCCCTTGTCCACCGCGGGGATGAAGCCGCGGGGCACCGCGCCGCCTACGACCTCGTCCAAAAACTCGTAGCCGCCGTCGGGGTTGGGCTCGATGCGCATGCGCACGTCGGCGAACTGGCCGGCGCCGCCAGTCTGCTTCTTGTGGCGGCCATGGCCCGTGGCGGTGCGGCGGATGGTCTCGCGGTAAGGAATGCGCAGCGGCACCGTGTGGGCCTGCACGTTGGCGCGGCTCTCCAGGCGATCCAGCAGCACCGACACCTGGGCCTCGCCAATGGCAGAGATGACGGTCTGGCCGGTGTCCTCGTCGCGGTCCACCTTGAGGGTGGGGTCGGCGTCGGCCATCTTCTCAAGGAAGGTGTAGAGCTTGTCCTCGCTGCCGCGCTGGTCGGCCTCGATGGCGATGCGGTAGAGGGAGTTGGGGAAGCGGAAGGCTGCGGCCTCCACCTTGCCGGTGGCCGAGAGGGTGTCGCCGGTCTGGGCCTCCAGCTTGGGAACCACCACGATGTCGCCAGCCTCGGCGCTCTTTATCTCTGTCATCTCGCGGCCCATCATGCGGTAGATGTGAGCCAGGCGCTCGGACTTGCGGGTGCGTGCATTGGTGAGCTCGACGCCCGTGGCGATGGTGCCCGTAAGGACCTTGATGAACGCCAGGCGCCCCTGCTGCTGGTCGTTCATGATCTTGAAGACGAAGACCACCGGGCGGTTGTCGTCCGGGTCCACATCCAGCAGCTCGCCGTTGACCAGCGGTACCTTGCCGTAAGTGGCGGGGCTGGGGAAGTAGGCCACGATGTCGTCCAGAAGCGACACCACGCCCTCCTCCTTCACACAGACGCCGGCGAAGACGGGCACGAAGAGGCGCTCGGCGATGGCGGTGGAAAGCAGCCCCTCGATCTCCTGGTTGGTGAGGGTCTCTCCCTCGATGTATTTCATCATGAGCTCGTCGTCTGCCTCGACCACCAGGTCGCAGATGGCGTCGCGGGCAGCCTCTGCGGCGGCCACGTACTGCTCGGGGATATCGAAGACCTCCACCTTGCCGTTGGCGTCCAAGCGCCTGGACTGCATGCGTATGACGTCGATGATGCCCTCGAACTCATCCCCCACTCCCATGGGCAGCGTCACGGGAGCCAGGCGATTGCCAAACCTGTCGGTAAGCATGGCCAGGGTATCGTCGTAGTTGGTTTCAGAGCGGTCGATGCGGTTCACAAAGACGGCTCGGGCCAGCGAGAGGTCCTCGGCGGCATACCACAGGCGAGTGGTGGTGGATTGAGGGCCCGAAGCTGCATCTACCACAAACACTGCGGTCTCGCAGGCGGCCATAGCGCAATAGGCGTCGCCGATAAAATCTGGATAGCAAGGCGCATCGATCACGTTAAGACGGCAGTTCTGCCACTGGATGGGGGCTACCGAGAGCTTGATGGAGAACGAGCGCTTCTCTTCTTCTGGATCGTAGTCGAGAGTGGGCTTGGTGCCGGAGTGACCGCCCAGACGAGTGGTAGCACCGCTCAGATGCAGCATCGCCTCGGCCAGCATGGTCTTTCCCACACCGCCCTGACCTACAAGTACGACATTTTTCACGCTTTCAGCCATAGCTGCCTCCTTGCAGACGGTGCGTTAGGTGCGACTAGCATACCAGTGCATCGACGGTGAGGCACCCTGGATGCCCATGGCTTGGGTGAGCGGAAGGTACCTGAAACTGCAAGACGCCCGCAATGCGCCTTGCCGCAACCCCGCCGCGACGGAGCATCCTTAAAAGGCTTAAACTCATACCACAAAAGCGCACAGGTCAACAGAACCGGAGCCGCGCCTAAAGCCCAAGGTCCAAGGAGAGGAAATCCCATGCTCAGAGTTGGAATGCTTACCAGCGGCGGCGATTGCCAGGCACTCAACGCCACCATGCGCGCCATTGTGAAGACGCTCTGCCACAACACCGAGGGCAAGGTGGAAGTCTACGGGTTCCTCGACGGCTATCAGGGACTTATCTACAATCGCTACACGCGACTCTCCCCCGAGGATTTCGCCGGCTCCCTCACCCACGGCGGCACCATCCTGGGCACCAGCCGCACCCCCTTCAAGGAGCTGGACAAACCCACCGCGGACGGCATCCAAAAAGTCCCTGCCATGATCTCCAACTACCGCAAGCTGGGCCTGGAGTGCCTTTTCATGCTTGGCGGCAACGGCTCGACCAAGACCGCCAACCGCCTCTCCGAGGAGGGCCTCAACGTCATCGCGCTGCCCAAGACCATCGACAACGACACCTGGGGCACCGACATGACCTTTGGCTTCACCTCGGCCGTCGAGGTGGCCACCCGCTGCATCGACGACATCCGCACCACCGCCACCAGCCACGGCCGCGTCTTTGTCATCGAGATCATGGGCCACAAGGTGGGATGGATCCCCCTCTACGCCGGCGTCGCCGGCGGCGCCGACGTCATCCTGCTTCCCGAGATCCCCTATGACATCGACAAAGTCATCGAGGCCATCGACACCGACCGCCGCGACGGCGAGCGCTACGCCATCGTGGTCGCGGCCGAGGGCGCCATCTCCAAGGAGGACGCCGCCCTTTCCAAGAAGGAATACAAGGCCAAGCTGGCCAAACGCGTGATGCCCTCTGTGGCCTATGAGATCGCCGAGCAAATCTCTGCCCGCACCGACCGAGAAGTGCGCGTCGCCGTCCCCGGCCACACCCAGCGCGGCGGCCAACCCGACGCCCAGGACCGCATCTTTGCCATGCAGTGCGGCGTCGAGGCGGCCATGGGATGCCTGGAGGGCCGCTACGGCTTCATGGTGAGCCAAAAGAAGGGCAAGATGTGCCGCATCCCCCTCAAAGACGTGGCAGGAAAGCTTAAATACATCGACCCCAACGGCGAGATGGTGCGCGAGGCCCGCGACCTGGGCATCTCCTTTGGCGACTAACCGCTGCTCGTCTGCTGCGTGCCGCGTGGCCCCTGGGAGGGGGCTAGTTGGATGCCGCTTGGCCTCCGCGAGGGATCGACCTATCACATGATCTCGTAGAGGGCTTGCCCTATCACATGGTCCCAAAGAGGGTTTGTGCCCCTCAGAAAATATGCTTCATTGGCTACACCGAATTGTAACCAATGAAGCATATTTATTACTACTATAACTGTATAGCAGTAATAATGTGTAGCTAAAGTAGTATTATTTCAGAGGGCCTTACACCCTTTTAGGGCCCTCGCCCCTTTCAAAGCGGCTCTGGCTCTTATTCCTAGGAACCTCATTCACCTCTTCAGAACCTTTTCATTGCGAACCACTCCATAGCTTTGAAGAACCCGGTTCAATGGGCAATTTGCAGTCCATCCTCACCACAAATCTTGCAGTTTCACCACCATCGCTATTGCCCAAGATGGCTCCTTTCTTGCGCCAAAACACAAGATGTAAGACCTATTCCAGCAATGTCATAAACCCGTGAATATTTACACCGTAAATCATTCTTAAAATTTACATACACCTATCACATGTACATGTGTCTATGTTTATGCACCTGCATATGTGAGAGGAATTGCCTCCATGGGACTACTCAACCATTGCGATCACCGCACTGTCGCCGACCTTGCTTCCAACAAAAAGGTAACCGCAGGACTTCTTGGTGCCACACTGGGAGTCTCCGTTGTACTTCTTGGTGCCACACCTGCGCTCGCCGTTGACAGCGCCTTTACATCCACCACGCCATCTGTTTCTGCATCTCCCGTCTTGGAGCACTCTGAATCCGCATCTTCGGCGGTATCTCAAGGCACCGACACAAGTCAGCTCGGGCAAGCCTCGCAAGAGGCGAGCGCTCCACAATCTGAGCCTGCCGCGCAGCAAAAGCCGCAAAGCACAGCCTCCGCACAGGCTGCCTCCCCCACCCAAGCTGTCGCCTCATCAGATACCTCCACTCAGGAGGTAGGCTCGGTCGTCTACAACGCCTGTGAAGGTTCCCTCGCAGGCGACGGCGCCCTCGCCCATGGCACCGAGATCTCGGCCACCGATACCGCAACGGGTGCCTCCATGGACAGCGGCTGGAACAACAACACCGCCATTCTGGACCTCACCAAGTCTGGTCCAGCCATTGACGGCCATGTCAAGATCGCCAACGACTCCAACGAGCGCCTTAAGGTGGAGGAGATCGTCCTTCTCCATAGGTTTGGGAAGACCGATGAGCAGCTTGCAGACCAGTGCCGTCCGGACGTAGTGGTGGATGAAGGCCGCGTCCAAAACGACAGCCTGTCCCTGGGGCTGGACAACGAGGAGATCAGGTACAGCATCAAGGCTGGCGAATACAAGACGCTGGCCGAGCTGCGAGCTGCCCATCCTGACTTCTCCTGGAGCCAGGTCATCGCCATCATGTCTGTTGGCTATTTGAATCCCAGCAGCTCGGTAGATGCCGTGATCCCCTTGACCATTGCCAACTACGATTCCATAAAATCGCAAGTGGAGTCCCTTGCACAGGGGAACGGCTCCGACGAGCTGACCTCCTCTGGGTCCCGCCTGTTCGACTTGGGCGCCTATGCCTATTATTGGCGAGGCGCAGACTTTCGCACTATTCCTGCGGCCGGCTCTTCTATTGCCGTAGGCGCCCCCTACACAAGCCTCATGGACTCTATCCGGCAGATGACCCGCGGCGAAGCGCATTGGGATGCCACCGTCATGACCGTCGACAAGAACGGCACGCGCGTCTACGACCCCGCCCCCAAAGAGGTCCAGGATGCCCTAAAGCCTCTCGCCTACTCGGATTTCGAGTTCACCAACCGCGGGGTTGTGAGCGACGTGCTCTATACCGACGGCCAGTTCGACATCAAGCTCGAAAATGCTTTCAATTCCATCAAGGACCTTGGCTATACCGTCAACATCCTTCCTGACGGCAGCGACATCTGGCCCTATTACTCCTACACCACCCGAGGGAACGACGGCTCTGTCATACACACCAACGAGGTGATCTATCTCCAAGTGAGCCAGGTCTTCGATACCAAGGACCTGACCCTCGACCAGCCAGGACCCTGGCGCCCTACAGACAACCTCGTCTCCGCCCAAATCGAGCGCTACCACCAAGGCTCCATGCGCCTCACGGGCACCAGCAACCTCAAAGACTCCGGCGACTACGACTTCGAGCTCTTCGACACCCACCATCAGCTCGTGGCCTCCGGCCATGGCGACCAGCCTGTGGAGCGCCTTGCCCCCGGCGAGTACCAGGTGTGCTATTCCTATGCCATCAACCCCACCCATAAGGTCTCCAAGACCGCCTACGTCACCGTTACAGACCCCAGCACCCGCCCCGAGGGCCCTCACGACAATCCTCGTGAGCCAGACTCGCCTGCCAGCCCTGCCGATCCCACGGCCCCCAAGACACCCTCCGCAGACCCCGCTGCCGAGAAACTCCTGCACTCTCAGGCTGAACAGGCACCGGAGGCCCCTGCCAAATCCGAGGTTGGCCCAGGAGATGCTGTGCAGGTTGGCGTCGCTGCATCGGCTTCTCGCGCCCAAAGCCATGTCATTCCACGGCTCGGCGACCAGGGCAGCAGCACCGCCAATACCGCTTCTGTCCAAGGGACTGGCGTAGCTGCTCTTCTGGGTATCGTAGTTACCGCTGTCGCAGCCACCCGAACTCGCCTGCGCAGCCACCGCGACTAAGCGCACCGGGGCAGGAACGAGCCCCTAGACGCCTTGCCAACCCACAACAAAGCACCAGCTGGCTTCTGCCGGCTGGTGCTTTTCTATGACGATCTTGCTCGAGGGGCCGAGGGTTTTCCAAGTTGTGTGGCGCATCTTCCGTGCTATTGGCTGGGAAGCTGGTAAGTGTTCTTGGGACCGCGCTCCATTTGACCGCGTCGGCTGCCCAGAGTGAAGGCTTTGCGGATATAGTCTTCCGCCCCGGCCGTCAGGCGCTTGAACCCAAAGAGCTTAGAGACCGCACGAACCAAGGCATCCTGCCCCATCGGTCCACCGGAATCCTCCAAGACATCTAATGTCGCAGCGATGATCTCCTCAAGAGGCAGCTGCTCGGGCTTGCGACGGTCTGCAGGATCTTCCGTGACGCGATAGACGGCCCAGTTCTTTGGATCATCGGTTTTTCGCCATACCATGGAACGGCCTGCTGACGACACCTTCTTCGCCTTGAGCCTTTTGAACCCCGCTTCCAGTTTTGCCTGCACATTGCTTCCCATACGCGCCACGCAAGTCAACTCCAGGACGCGCCTAAAGAGCATCTCCTTCTCTATAGGAGCCTCGATGTCCACGATGGTGCCCATGAGATTTGCAATTTCTACATCAGAGGCATCCACCAGGGCCTGACCGCCCTGGATGGGGACGACAACGCTAGCTTTTTGATAGGCGACCGCTCGGGAATCCTGTGGGCGCGTCTCTTGCTCCTGAGACTCTTGAACTGGGACATCCTGATCTCTGTCTTGGGAAGGTGTCTGTGTTGGCTCAGTGGGTGACGCGAACGCCGCCAGGATAGAGGAAGCCACCCTGGATTCCTCTTGCGCAGAAGCCGACGAGTTCTTGGAATGGACGCCAGTGATTTCACTGTCTCCAAGCTCGCCGGCCCATGAGCTGTGCGCGGCAATGGAAGCCTCGGCTGGCTCGAGAAAGGCGGGCAGCGACGTGGGATCTGCAGCTATGGCGGCAGCGGGGTCGGAAGGAACGGGCGGCTTCTCCTGGATAATGTGCGGGGCGGCTGGGGCAACCTCGAACTCTGTGGTCGACTCAACGGCAGGCGCCTCGTGGGGCTCGACAGGCTGGGTCATCATGGGCTGCATCGCCTCGGAAGATGGGTGCGATCCATCCAAAAGCGCGACATCATCTCCCAGTTCCCCTTCAAGATGGTTTACAAGCCTGTCGAGGAGAGCATCTTTGTCCTCCCACCATTCGGCGGACCAGATGCGATAGAGGTTCCATCCCAAACGACGCAGCAACTGCGGCTGCGCGAGCTCGCGATCCCTGGTAGAGGGGCTGGCAACGTAGTTGGGGCCATCCAGCAGGATGCCGATCAGGTATTTACATTTGTCCCGCGGATCGACCACTGCCAGATCCACCTTGAAGGAAGAGCGGCCCACATTCCTGTGCACCTCGAAGCCGCGGTCTTCTAGACGTTTGACCACCGCATCGGCAATGGCGTCGGTATGCTTCTTCTGGGCGATCTCATCAAGAGTGACCGCTCCAAACGCACCTCGCTGCGCGAATTCTAAGAAAGCCTTGAGCGCCGAGGGACCCATGGAAGAAGTTCTGTTGACATCGATATCTGTGGGATCCATCGAGGAAAACACCATCATGGCAATCCTTGCACGGGTCACCGCCACATTGAGCCTGCGCCAGCCGCCTTCGCGGTTCACAGGGCCAAAGTTCATACTCATCTTGCCTGTGGCATCCGGCGCATAGGTGATCGAGAACAGAATGACATCGCGCTCGTCTCCCTGGACGTTCTCCAGGTTCTTGATGAATACCGGCTCGTCTCCTTCGTTGGCCCAACACTCGACCACGGGATCTTTAGAACAGGCCTCTGCAAAGAGATCCTGTATCAACATCTGCTGGGGCACGTTGAAGGTGATGACGCCCACCGTCTGGTGGGAATCCTCTGCATCATGGGCCCTGCGCACGAGCTCGGCGACGATGGCCTCCGCCTCTCCTGCATTGGTGCGGCTCTTGCCACGATCAAAGAACCCATCAACCTTTTTATAGGAGACACGGCTTTTGCGATCGTCTACCGACGGGAAGGTGAGCATCTTCGATTCGTAGAAGCGCTTGTTGGAGAAAGCGATGAGGCTCTCGTGATTGCTCCTATAGTGCCATCTCAGATAAGCCTGGGGCAGATTCAAGGCCAGGCAATCCTCAAGCACCGATTCGAGGTCGGCCACCTCATCAAAGTCCTCCTCGCTCTCTTTTCCTTGGAAGAAACTAGTGGGAGGCATCTGGCGAGGGTCGCCCACCACCACTGCCGCCTTTGCGCGAGAGAGCGCACCCACGGCCTTGGCGGTCTGAAGCTGTGAAGCCTCGTCGAATATCAGGAGATCGAACTGATCGCCACCTACCTCCAGGTACTGGGAGACAGAAAGCGGGCTCATCAGGAAACAGGGGCAAAGTGAGCGCACCAGCGATCCGCACTCTTTCATGAGGGATCGAATGGAAGCACCGCGGCCTCGGCTGCGCAAAAGTCGCTGAAGGCGAGCTGCGCTTTTGTCGGTAATCGAAAGCTGAGTAAGATTGGGAAGCCTTTGGGCCACCCGATAATACACTTCATCGACAGCGAGGGCGCGCAGCTCTTGGTCGGCACGAGTGTATTGATGGACCAACTCCTCGAAACGGGTGCGCGAGAAGTCGTTGACCCCTTCGATGGTATCCATAGTCACCGTGACCATACGGCGGTAGACGCCCGCTTTGTAGCGCTCAGCCAGATCAGGGGTCACAGGATTGTCCGTCACGTAAGCCAAAAGGTCGTAAAGCCCCAGAGTCTCGGCTTTGTTCACCACCTGGCGCCAGTTCATCCAGTCGCGCAGATCACCCAGATGACCGGTGATCCGGCTCACATAGGATTCCTCGCCCTCAAGCCATGTGGACACTTGGAATGTAGGGATGCGACCCAGGCGCGACTCCACTGGCAAGCGTGCCATCGTCACTTGACTGAGCCTTGCACGATAGCCCTCTACCAACTGCCTACCCTCAGCAGTGGCAACGAGGTTGTTGACCTTTACGCCAAGAGGCGTGTGCAACCCTTGGCCGACAAAGGCGCGGAGCGCATCGATGGCCTGGCCGATAGCCGCCCAATCGCGGGAAAGCCCCGTTCCGGGCCAGCTGGTCAGATAGGTTTCGAGCCCTGTGACCACGCGCAGGGTGTGGCGGGCCTGGGATTGATACTCTTCCAGCTCGCGAAGGGCTGCCTCCACATCCTCTGGCTCCAAGGGACGCAGTGCCTCCAATGAAAGCCTGTGGGTTTCACGCTGCACCGCTTTCTTGCGGCCGAAAATCCCCTTCGCATTAGCCTCGACCCAGGCATCCTTGAACTCCACCACATTGAGCTTGAGCGCCGAGGGCTGCCAACGGCCAAGAAGCTCTTCTCGGCGAACTCTCAAAGTTTCCACCGAGCTCCTCATGGCTTCAAGCCTGCCCAAAAGCCCCTGGAGATCCTCGTCTGCCACCCACTGGGCAGGCACGCTCGTGTTTTTCACCACAGCATCCAACGACTGCCCTAAAGACAAAAGTCCCTCGATGGTGGTGGGGGTTTTCTCGGCAAGAGCCGAACATAGGGCCTCCGCCACAGGCTGTAGGAGACGAGCCTCCGAAATGTAGCGATCGAGCTCTTTGGGCAGCTCCTCCCTGAGCTCTTGGGAATAGGAAGAGGCGGTCACTGCCGATAAGGGCGCCCCAGCCAAAGGGGCCCAAGGTTCAGCTTGGGCAATGAGGCGCTCGGCGGAGTTCATCTTGAACACAAAATCGTCAGGGGAAACGATGTGATCGATGAATGAACGGCTCACCTCTAAGGGCTCAATCCCTTGGGCATAGGTCTCATAGCGCAGGATCTGCTCGCGCAACATGAGACCTGCAGCGTTCTCTACCTTGAGGGCGCGGGCATAGGTGTCCAAGAAACGCTTAAGGCGTTAGACTTCTTCGAGCTTGTGGGCGTATTCGTCGTTGGCTTCAACGGAGCCCAGCTCGGTGGCCGCTTGGATCTGCTCAAGCACATGATTGCGGGTGGCCTTGGTAGAGTGGAGCTCCAAGCAAAACGGAGCGAGCTTCAGGCGTGCCAGACGAGTCTGGACCACCTCCAAAGCGGCCATCTTCTCGGCCACAAAGAGCACCTTCTTGCCACGAGCCAGTGCATTCGCGATGATGGCGGTGATGGTCTGCGACTTTCCTGTTCCCGGGGGTCCATGGAGCACAAAACTTTGGCCACCCACAGCAGCCTGGATGGCAAAACGCTGGGAAGCATCGGCCTCAATAGGCAGCAGCAGCTCCTCTTGGCCCTCGCTGCCATCAAGATCCTCCGGCTGCCACGTGAGGTGACCCTCCATTAAGGAGTTTACGATGGGGCTTCTCCTCATGGCCTCCTCGCTGTTGCGCACGTCGCTCCACATGAGGAACTGACTGAAGGAGAAAAGGCCCAGCGCCGCATTCTCGATAACCTGCCAATCCTTCATGCCCAAGATGCGGTCCTTGAAAGTGTTGAGGACCAGCCGCGTGTCGATACCGTGCTCATCGTGGGGCAGGGGATCCAGGCCTGAGACGTTGATGCCAAACTCCCGCTTGAGCAACTCGACCAAGGTGATGTTGAGCAGGGGCTCATCGTCGCGCAAACGAATGACATACCCACCCGCACCGGGCCGTTTGACGATGTCGACAGGCAAAAGCATAAGGGGCGCAAGGCGCCGTGCGTTCCCTCGCTTGGGATCGACCCACAAAAGCGTTCCCAGCGTCATGAAGAGCGTGTTCGATCCTGTCTCCTCCAACGAGGAGCGTGCAGCCCGGAAAAGGTTGGTGAGATTCTTTTGAAGCGCACTTTCTGAGAACGCCGTGCGCAGGCGCCCCTCTTTAAAGTCACTGGACAAAAAGTCATTGTAGATTTCAGCGACGCCCAAGATACCGTAAGCCTCTTTGTCTGAAAGACCCTTCCACTCCGCCGGCTTCGGTGCAAGCACCAGATCTTCCGACTTGGCGAGAGCATCTTCGATCTCGTCCACTGATCCCGTAAGGATGGGCATAAGCCGGGGTCCCGGGCGCATGTTGAGCAGAGCGTTTCTTGAACTCAGGTCCAAAAGACTGCGCTCCCACACCTGCCGTTTCGTACGTGCGCCTTCCTCAACCTCCTCGAGAACGGCGGTGGAGACCACTCTGCGATCGGGACGACGGGCAGCAGAGAGATGGTCGTCTTTGGGCGCCTCGATATCCCATCCCTCAGCTCCCATAGCGCGGGCCGGGAGCGGTAAGAGCTGGCTCATCCGCGCACGATAGACATCCACGGCACACAAGAATCTCTCGGGATCCAAAAGGTGCTCTTTGCCTGCAAACTCCGCAGCCTCAAAAGGTGCCCCGGAACCCTGCGCCAAAAGGGTGCATTCCACGAAGGTCATTTGGTCGATACCCTTTGCACTGCGCTTTACCAGCTCCGAGCAGTCATCGGTCACGATTTCGGGGAAGGATCGGTCCTCGAGCCAGAAGCCCGCAAAAGCGTGGCCCTCGACGATCACCACCAGGGGTCTGAGACCGCAGGCCTCAAGTGCAGAACTGTAAAGTGCCGCCAAATCAAGGCAGGTGCCCATGTGCTGGGATAGCACGCTATCCGCAAGACGGATACGCTGTCCCGCATCAAACGAGGGCGGCGCCCCCACATAGACGATGTTCTGTTCCTGGATGGCGCGGAAGAGAGCAGCGCCCTGATAGCGCACACGCTCCACATCACCCGATTGATAGCCATCCAACGCCGAGGAACCGGTCCATTCCTTGAGGTACTCGGCAGCCTTGATGAGGATAGGGGCCAATGCTGGATGATTGGGGGTGACAAAGCAAGCGAGGAATTCTGGGACACCGTTCCACTGGTCAAAGGCCCAAAACACCATCTCAATGTTTTCAGACGCCAGGACCTCATTTTCCTTCCTCAGTTCAAATTTAATACCATCCAGCACGCGCTCGGTGATCTGCAAAAGCCTGTGAGTATCCACCACCATGGAACGGCAGTCTACCTCTACCGTTTCTTGTGCAGGAATCACCGGCACAGGGGAAGTGCTGTCTACCATGAGGTCCGTGGCACTGTCGGCCACAAGCTCAAGGTTTTCCAACGTCTTGTCGCTATGATTCTCGATGATCACCGACTCGATGGGCGAGGAGAGCGACTGCACCACCGAAAAGTTCACTATGGGATTGCAAACGACATGCAGAGTGATGGATGAATCCATGGGGCACCCCTCGCAATGGAATCACTACCGATAAGAACCCTTATAGGATCTTGATATATCCGTTAATTATGGCGATTCCAAAGTGGTACCGCAACGCCATGCGCCCGCACAAAAGCCCGCTATCCCTCGAAAGGGCCCTTAGATCTCCTCGCAAAAGCTCACGAATCTAAGGCGCTGGATGGCGTCGATGAACACCTGTTTGCGGTCCATGGTGGGCAGCGTAATGGTGAGGGTGGCAGCCACAAACGAGCTCCCGCTTTCTCCGCCGGTAAGCAAGAAGTTGTCGTAGCTGCAGTCCCAGCTATGAAGCTGCTTTAAAAACTCCTTCACCGCCAGCCGGTTCTCAAACTCCACGTAGAGATCGAACTTCTTGGTATGGCGGTGCACCATCACGTCGAACCACGAAAGCACCGTGAAGGTGAAGATGACAAAGAGCAGCGCGATGATGGTGGCGTCCACCTCGCCTATGCCTGCGGCCAGGCCAATGCAGGCGCATACCCACAGTCCGGCGGCCGTGGTGAGGCCGCGCACCTCGTTCTTGCCTGTGACGATGATGGTGCCCACGCCAATGAAGCCCACGCCGGAGATAACCGCGGCGCCATTGCGCACCATATCGAGCTGGGCGCCCGGCAGCTCTTCAAGAATGTATTGGCTCACGATCATCGACATCGCCGCGCCCAAGCACACCAGCACGTGAGTCTTGACGCCCGCGCCTTTGTTCTTGAACTCGCGCGTCATGCCAATGACGGTACCCACGAGCATGGCAAGGAGCAGCCGCAAGAACACTGCCTCCGTGCTCCAGCCAGCTGCTACCTCACTGAGATGTACAAAGTACCTACCAAGCATCCTGCCGCCGTTCCAGCCACTAACGCAACCCGTTTCCCAAGCCTATACCTCTCGCGCTTCCAAAGGCGCCCAGATATAGGGAGTATCCCCCCATAAAGCCCAAAGCATAGCGTCGGCGCAACAAAAGATTGCCCCTGGGCGACCGCGGTCTTTCCCAAGGGCAATCTCTTACAGATTCCTAGGGGCTGCCGATAAGAACCCCCCTCGTCCTAGGTCTTCCGGGAAAACCCCAAGACCCATGAGCTACAGGTTCTCCTTCTTGCGAGCGCCATAGGCCACACGCACGATGAGTGCGCCAAGGATCCCTGCAGCGGCCAATGCGGCTGCGAGGGCGCCCTGAGACGACTCTGTGTCGCCCGTGGCGGGCACGGCATCGTTGGAAGCGGCGGGCTTGACGACCTTGGAACCGACTGCAGGCTGCCCCGCCTCGGTCTTTTCTGCCACAGGCCCTGTCGAGCCTCCCCCGTTATCTGCGGCAGGCTTCTCGTCGTCGGGAACGGGGCCTTCTTCGGCCACTGGCTCGAGCACTACCTCGATGGTGTGGTTGGAAGCCACGTCCTCGAAGGTGTAGGAGGCAGCCTCTGCCAGCTCAGGATGCTCCTTGCCGTCGATGAGCACCTTGGCCACCCGGTAGCGCACGCCGTCGCGCTCTCCGGCTGCCCAGGTCACAGTATGGCTCGCGCCCTCCATGACATCGGTGGTAGCAGTGACGGTGCCGGGACCTCCGGAAATGCTCGAAGCAACCTCATAGAAGGTCTTGTCGGCCAAAGACTCGCGCTGCTTCGGCGCCACGTCGTCGCCTTCGCTCTCCTTCTGCACCTTGAGCTTGACCACGTACTCGCCGTCGCTCTCGAGGATGCTGGAGGGGATGTCCACGGCGGTTTGGCCAGGCGCCACAGGAACAACCACAGGATCGCCCGAGCCGCCCTTGGGATAGATCTCTACCTCGACGGGAGTGTAGCCCTCGGGCACCTCCCACTGGATCTTGGGCGGGTTGTCGGGATCGACGTCGTCGGGATCAAAGATGCCTCCGCCAGTGATCTCGCCGGGGCCGCCATCCACCTGAGTCTCGATGTCCACGGTGGATCCCAGCGTCTCGGGAGTCACAGCCGGCTCGCCGTCCTTGGCGAAGTAGACCTTGATTTGATGGTCCTTGTCGATGTCGCGGATGCCCATATCCATGCGGGTTGTGCCTGTGAGCAGCGGCTCGATGATCTCCTCGGGGTTGAACACCGCTGCAGGAATCTCTGCGGCATAGGCCTTGGTCATCGTTGCCGAGAAGAGCTCCTCCAGCAGGGTGGGCTCCTCCTCGGGTTCGTCAGTCTGAGAGGCAGTGTTGCTGGCAGGCGCTTCTTGCTCGAGCTTGTTGGTCTGAGCCACCTCGATCTGAGCAGCCTCTTCGCCCGCGTTATCCTCTTCGCTGGCAGGCTGATCTTGAGGAATGGCCAGCGTTTGGAGTTCAGGGGCTTCGGAGCTGGCGTCTTCGCCCCTAAGGGCATCGGCGATCGCAGCTGACAGCGCTTGAGGGGACGGGGCGTCCTTCTCGGCAGCGGTCGAAGGATCCTCTGGAGCCGTCTTGGGGGCCGCATCGAGCTCTTGGCGCAAAGACGGGCTCTTCTTGATGCCTTCGCGGTAGACCTCTTTGCCGTCGATCTCCAGATAGGTGATGCGGGAGCCCGCATTGGCCTGAGCGCTGATGTCTACGTAATGATTGCCCTTGTACACGGTCTTGGAGGGCTTGGCGGTGCCGTCGCCGTACTTGAGAATGGCCACATTGAAGGTCACCGGGCGCAGCTTTACCACCACCTCTTGGTTCTCCTTGATGTTGGTGAGGCTCACATCGCTGGCATCGCCATCCACCGCAGTGCCATTCACAGAGACGCTTTCGACCTCGTACACCGCGTAGGCGGGATCGTCGCGGTCGGCGGTGGTTTGGATCACAGGATTCCAGGCCACAGTGTAGCTCTCACCTTTGGCCACAGTGGAGCCGCCGGTAATGGTGCCAGGGCCGCCCTCGATCTTGGTGGAGACCACCACGTTGTCGGGAGCGAGGCCGGTAGTGCCGTCTTGGGCTTCGACCACGATATCCACCACATGGTTGGCAGCGATGGCGGAGAAGTTGTAAGAGCCTGCCGCCACTTGATCCAGGCTCAGCCTGGCTCCGTCCACCGAGACGCTCTTGATGACATGGCCTTCTTTGACAGACCATGTCACCGCCTCAGAGGAGCCGGCGGCCACCGCCATGGAGTCGGAGGCCTCCACGCCTTTGGAAACGCCATAGGTGTTCACAGTGATGGTGTAGTAGCCCTTGGTGGTGTGGGCGGGGATGAGAGGGATCTCTGCCAGGGTGACCACCACAGAATGGTCTCCAGAAAGGTGCGAGAACTCATAGCGGCCGCCTTTGGCATCCACGCGGCGGCCGTCCACCTCGACGCGGGAGACGTAGGTATTCTCGCCAGGAGCCCACACCACGGCGGCAGAGGCACCCTTCACCACATTGGCGCTCGGGCTGATGGAGGCGCCAGTGGTAATGCCGCGCAGCTGCGTGGTGATGGTGTAGGTAATCACCGGCTCGTCCACCACGTTGGTGTCGGGGATGCCGTCATCGTCTGCGTCGATGTTTATCTGCGGTTTTGGCGGGTTGGCAGGATCGATCTTAGTGGGATCCACAGGCTTGGGCTTGCCATCCCGCCGCATAGCCGGAGCCCAGGTTGGCGCCCGGGAAGTTGACCCACTCGCCGAAGACCTCTTTGAGGTCGATGTAGGTGTCAGCGGCGTAGGCATTGATTGGCGCAGCAAACGCAGCTGCCACCGACAGAGCAACGGCAAGCAGCATGCTTGCGATGATCTGCCGAGGTTTCTTTCCCATGACAACCCCTTTCGCGTGGTAAACATCGCGTCCAACGAGGCTTCAAATTGACGGACCTTGTTCCCCATCAGATGCATCTAGTGAGAAGCTCCCACATATAGATACTTATAAATTGAATACCAGGCAAAGGTTTTCTGTCAATATTCTGAAAGTTAGGTGACTCCCATAATATATTGATTATGCAGCTAGATGCCTATATCCTTATAAAAAAGCTCCCGGTTGCCTTACACATCCGGGAGCTTTATGTTTGCATGCTAATTAGCTTATCTCATCGATGGGAATTGCATTATTTATAACTTACCCTACGACGGCCTGATTCTCCTCGTCAGACTTGGCGATGATCTTGGCCTTCTCGTCCACAGGCATGTTGGAGAGCTCATCTGCGTAGATCTTCTTGCCGGTGGGATGCTCCTCGAGCCAGAGCTTCTCAGCGGTGGCCTTCCAGCTCTCAGCGTAAGGAGTGGTGCGGGCGCAAAGGTCATCCACAGACTCGGGTGCCGCATAGTCGGTGCAGGGAGCGTCTGCCTCGTGGACGATCTGGGGCAGGATCTCCGGGTTTTCCAGCATGGGGCAAGGCTGGAGCATGTTGTCGTTGAAGGGGTAGTGAGAGCGATAGGCCTGGAAGATAGGCTGCTTGAGGCACTCCAGCCAGCTCTTGTCATGGATGTTGGCGTTGGAGTAGTGGATGAAGACGCAGGGCTCCACGTCGCCGGCTGCGTTGACATGGCAGAACACGCGGCCGCCGGCGATGCAGCCGCCCACATACTCGCCGTCATTTTGGAAGTCCATGGCAAAGATGGGCTTGCCGCCGGTGATGCCGCGGATCTCGCGGATGCGGTGGAACATGTACTCGCGCTCCTCAGGGGTGCACATGAGGTCGGTGCCGGCGCCGGCGCCCACGGGCATGAGGTGGAAGTACCAGGCGTAGCGGCAGCCCTTCTCGATAAGCATATCGAGGTACTCGTCAGAGGTGACGGTCTTGTAGTTCTTGGTGGTGTAGGCCGTGGAAGTGCCAAAGAGCAGGCCGTTGGCCTTCATGAGGTCCATGGCAGCCATGACTTCCTGGAAGGAGCCGTCGCCGCGGCGGCCGTCGTTGGACTCCTCGAAGCCCTCGACCGAGATGGAGAAGGCAATGTTGCCCACGCGCTTGACGTCGTCGCAGAAGGCCTGGTCCACCAGCGAGGCGTTGGTGAAGATGTTGAACATGCAGTCATTGTGCTTCTCTGCCAGCTTGATGATGTCGTGCTTGCGCACCAGAGGCTCGCCGCCGGTGAGCATGAACATGTGGGTGCCCAGCGCCTTGGCCTCAGAGACCAGCTTGTCCATATCGTCGAAGGACAGGTTGTAGCGGTTGCCGTACTCTGCGCTCCAGCAGCCGATGCAGTGCTTGTTGCAGGCCGTGGTGGGATCGAACAGGATGATCCAAGGCACGTTGCACTGGTACTTCTCTGCGTTCTCAGTGCAGGTGCGCAGGCCGCGGAAGGCCGCCTCATAGCCGCCGTTGAGCACGGTGGTCTTGATGATGTTGTGATCTACCTCGTCCATGAGGGAGAAGAGGAACTGCTCCCACTTGGACCCGGGATACAAACCGGCACGAAGGCCGCGGGCGGCGCCGGGAGCGGTGTCTTTGAGCAACTTGGAGCCCATGTCTACAAGCTTGTCGAGATTCTTCTCGCGATCCTTGCCCGAAGCGGCATTGATGATCCCGTCCAGAGCCAGGCCAAAGGCCGTGCGCTCGGCTGCGTGCGCGATCTTAGACTGCATCTTAACCCCTTGCTGTTTTGCCGCGACCTGATGCCGCAGCTCCGTTGACTGGGAAGGTTGTACCCCCTTTTCTCTCTTTACTCCACAGGTTTTGGTTTTGCCTCACAGATTTTTAGAACCTGCAACTTATATGCCGCAAGCCTCGCTGCCGAGAAAAACCGCCGCCTTAAGGTGGGTGTCAAGAGTGCGAAGAGAAGGTGCCCATCAGCTGAAGCCTTTCTGATTTTTAGGCCTTACTCTGCTGTTTTATGCCTCCCAGCTCCCTGTGGTTTTGGAGCCTATAGTGTAGACCCCTCCACCTTTTCTCGCTGAGGTGGCGCCAGGTGATATTCAAAACGGTTCGAATACCGTAATAGTTGCGAAACTGCAGAGGCACAGCAAGCCGCCCCGCTGGCGAGAGGCCAGCGGGGCGGCGCGGGGCATCAGGGATAGAAGGCGGCCTATGGGGGCGCGGGTTTCTCGGCAAGGAACGCTAGAGCAGCCCCACACGCTGCGCGTTCTCGCGGATGTGGGCGCAGCTGGCGTGGAACTTTTCCACCTCGTCGGCGGTGAGGTCGAGCTCGATGACCTCCTCGACGCCGGAAGCGCCTACCACGCAGGGCAGCGAGGCGTAGACGCCACTCTCGCCGTACTGGCCGTCCATGAGGGTGGAGCAGGCGGTAATGACGTGCTCGTTGGACTCGATGGCACGCACCAGGCGGGCGGCGGCGTTGGCGACGGCGTACTCGGTGCAGTGCTTGCCGGCCATGGTGACATAGCCGTTTTGGCGGCCCTGCTGCTCGAGCTCGTCATGGTCGAAGCCAAAGCGGCCGGGCTGCTCGACGGCAAGTTGGGAGAGCGGCTTGCCGCCAAAGTTCACCGCGCTCCAGGCGGCGAACTGGCTGGCGCCGTGCTCGCCCAGCATGTAGGCGCAGATGGAGTGCTGGTCGATGCCGGTGACGTTGGAGAGGGCGAATTTGAAGCGGCTGGAATCCAGCGCGGTGCCGGTGCCGATGACCTTGGCGGGATCTGCGCCGGAGAGCTTCCAGATCTCGGTGGCTACCACGTCGCAGGGGTTGGCGATGGTCACCCACACCCCGTCGAAGCCGGCTTTGGCGACAGGCTCGATGAATCGCTTGGCAGTGTCCGTGGTGTAGAACAGCTCGCCGTCGCGGTTTTGCGCCGCCAGCGCCACCTTGCCCGCTGCATTGACGATGACGTCGCAGCTCGCCAGCGCAGCGTAGTCCTCGCCGCAGGAGACGATCTCGACGTTGTGCGGGCAGAATGCCAGCGAGTCGTGCAGATCTTGCACCTCGCTTCTGAGCTTGGCGGAGTTGTCCTCGTCGCCGGAGCAAATCTCGGTGAGGTAGAGCTCGTCTGCGATGCCCTGAAGCATGAGGCTGTTGGCCACATGGGCCCCCACGTGCCCCAATCCAATAATGCCGATGCGATTGACTCCCATGCCCCTGTCCTTCCTGCGAGCTGATGCGGGCTGCTGCGACGATGTGCGGCCGCCGGTACGTGTTGCGGTGCGTGGCCACCGGTGCGCGCCTGAGCGTGTGCCAACCGGCGCGTGCCCTGAGCCGCAGCCACCGGTGCGGGCTGCGGCGTGTCGCCACTGGTGCGTGCTCCGCATTTTTTGTGCCTTGGTTATACCGCAGGACGGGATGGACCGGACGGAAAGCCTTCCAAATCCGCTGATGAGGCGCTCAAGATGTAACCTGGATCGGCTATGGTTCGATATTTGTCGATACGTGCTGGTGAGGATGGCGGGTTTCTCGGCAAGGAGGGAGCCTGCAGCGGTGGATGGCTGGGGCGCCTGGCCGACGTGGCAGCGAGCAAACTGCCCTGCGTGGCAGCTGGACTTGACCTACGCCAAGTTGTTTTTCTCATTGACACGGAAGGAGTTCATTGGCACAAAACCCAGCTAAACGATGGATCTTCCAGCTTTTTGGCATGAAGTCCAGCTAAATGCAAGTCATTCGGCACAGCATGTCGTACGACGCTGCAGGCCGCCAGCAAGCAAGCTGCCGAGAAGCCCGCCCGCCGCAGGCTGCATGTTCATGGTGGATGTGGGCGGCACGGGCGCTCGGGAGCGGGTACATTGGAAGGCGTACCGCACTGGCAGTGGCACTGGTTGCAGCACGCCGTCGCCGCCAGCGCACAACCCGCGCGCCACTGCGCGTTGTCGCAACTCGCATGCATCGCAAGGTCGATCAGGAGGCCCGCCCTATGGGATTTCGCACGCTCACCTGCCCCATCGCCAAAGAGTGCGGCGGCTGCGAATGGCTGGCGGTGCCCTACCCCATTCAGCTACGTCGGAAGCGCGAGGCGGTGGAAGAGCTGTTCCGCGACTACCTGGAAGACGTGCGCCATGGCGCCACGGTCGACGGCCTGCGCATTTACGGCATGGACGATCCGGTGGCCTTCAGGCATAAGGCGGCCACGCCCTTCGCGCCGGGCAAGCGCGGGTTTGTGCGCAGCGGGTTTTATGCGCGGGGGACGCACAGGATAGTGCCCTGCTCGGCCTGCCTCACCGAGGATCCGCGGTGCCGGCCCATCCTCAACGCAGTGGCGCGTATAAGCTCTGACCTTGGCATCCGTGCCTACGACGAGGACAAGGGCACCGGCCTCTTGCGCCACGGAGTGGTCCGCACCGGTTGGAAGTCCAATGAGGGCCTGCTCACACTGGTAACCAACGGCGACTCGCTGCCCCATGCCAAGGAGCTGGCGAAGGCAGTGGCCCAAAAGGCCAAGGTGCATTTGTCGGTAGTTCAAAACGTGAATCAACGGCGCACCAACGCCATCCTGGGATTCAAGAACAAGCCGCTGCTGGGCCCCGGCGTGATGCACGACAGCCTGCTGGACGTGGAATTCACCGTTGGCCCTACGAGCTTTTATCAAACCAACCCAGAGCAAACCGAGGTCCTCTACAGTTTGGCCATCGCGCAATCGCGCCTGGACGCCGGCATGCGGGTGCTGGACGCCTACTGCGGCATAGGCACCATCGGGCTGTGCGCGGCCCATCAGGTGGAGGGGCTCGAGGTCGTGGGCGTGGAGCGGGTGGAAGGCGCGGTGGCCGACGCTCGGCGGAACGCCAAGGCCAACGGGCTGGAGAAACAGGCTCGGTTCGTCTGTGCCGACGCCACCAGTTACATGATCGACGCTGCCCGAGCCGGCCGAAAGTTCGACGGCGTGATCCTCGACCCGCCGCGCGCCGGCTCGACCCCGGAGTTTTTGAGCGCCGTCTGCGCCCTGGCGCCTGAGCGCGTGGTCTACGTGAGCTGCAACCCCCAGACCCAGCGCCGCGACGTGGATCTGTTGGTACGCCAGGGCTATGAGCTGGACACATTGGCGGTGGTGGACCTGTTCCCCCAGACCAAGCACGCCGAGACCGTCGCCACCCTGGTGCGCACCCGCGCCTAGCAGCTGCCGAGAAACCCGCCTTCCAAAGGCTGGCACTCATTACTATATTGATACACAATGCGGCACCCGCAACACTCCGCCATGCGACCTCCCATGCAGCGCTCGCCGACGCATGGCGCCCCGGCTGCTCTACTGGGCCGCCTGGTCGTTGGAGGCGTTGGCCACCATGGGGAAGGTGATCGAGATGGTGGTGGCGGTGGCGCCGTCGGACCAGGCGTCCACCGAGAGGCCCATCTTGCGGGCCAGGTCCTGCACCAAAAAGAGGCCGATGCCGGTGGACGTGCGGCCAGAGCGATCTCGGCCGTTCTCGCCCACAAAGCCCTTGTCCCAAATACGGGGTAGGTCTTGGAGGGGGATCCCCTGCCCGTTGTCGCGCACTTCCAGCACCACGGTCTCATGGGCGGAGGATTGGTTTTCTCGGTGAGCGATGAACGCCAGGGTGAGCTCGCGCTCGGGAGAGGCATACTTGATGGCGTTGTCCACCAGCTGGCCCAAAATGAAGGTCACCCATTTGGGATCGCAGTAAATCTGCTGGTCAAGGCCCTCGAAGGCCAGATGCACGTGGCTGAGCTGGAGGGCGGTCATTCGGCTGCGGGCCACCTCGCGCACCAGCTGGCCCAAGTTTTGGGGGCGCACCAGGTAGTCGCGGTCAACGGAGTAGGACCGGGCCAGGTAGAGGGCCTGGTCGACGCAGGACTCGATGCGCTGGAGCTCGGGCTCGATGCGGCGGGCCAGAGGACTCGCGTCGCCCTGGACCATGAGGGAGATGGCAGCCACCGGCGTCTTGACCTCGTGGCTCCAACGCTCGATGTAGCTGCGGTATTCGGCGGCGTCGGCGCGCTCTTTGCCGGTGGAGAGGCGGTATTGGTCCAGCAGGGCGTCCACCGCGTCGTCGGCGCAGTTGGCCGGATAGCGGCGCTGGGAAGGCAGCGTGCTCGCCACATCGATGGGCGTGGGGTCGCCGCCCACCTGGGCCTGGGCGATGCGATCCACCTGATGCCAGAAGGAAGCCGAAGGCAGATAGCCCGCAAAGAGTCGCAGGACTTCGGCCACCAGCAGGATGGCGCCCACGAGCGCCACGAAGTCTTCCGAGGCGCCGGTGAGCCACAGCATCAGCATAAGCAGGGCGAAAGTGAGCCCAAATATGAGCAGATCGAGCAGGCGGGATCTCAGATAGCGCAATGCATTCATAGCTGCGCCCCGCTACACCGAGTATCCCTGGCCACGATGGGTCACCAGGTAATTCTCGATGCCCAGCTTGGCCAGCGTCTGGCGCAGGCGGTTGACGTTCACCGTGAGGGTGTTGTCATCCACGTAGGCCTCGGAGTCCCAGAGCTCGCACATGAGGGCCGTACGCGAAACCACCGCCCCTGCGTTGTGCATAAGATACGCAAGAATCCGCAGCTCGTTGCGCGTAAGATCCACCGTCTTGCCGTTGGCCTTGGCGCAGGAAGCCTCCACGTCCAACGTAAGCCCTTTGTGCGTGAGCGTGGGCCGAGCCTGCGCCTGCGAGCTGCGCCGCAGCAGCGCCTCGATGTGGGCCACCAGCACGTAGACCGAGTAGGGCTTGGTAATAAAATCGTCCGCCCCCATGGTCATGGCCAGCACCTCGTCCATCTCCGAGGCGCGACTGGTTACCACAATGATTGGAATGCCCGACTTGTCCCGCAGCTCTCGACAGATGGCCGTGCCGTCCACACCCGGAAGCCCCAGGTCCAAAAGGACCAGGTCCGGCGCCGCGTCCAGCACCGCCTGACTGGCATGGGCCCAATCGCAGATCTCCACGGGCTCATAGCCGCGCTGCACCAGCAGGTCGCTCAGCGCCTCCCTGATGGCCACGTCATCCTCTACCAGCGCGATGCGCGTCATGGCACTCCCCTCTCTTCACGCTTCCTTGCCGACAAAACCCCTGCTCGCATCCAGTGCGAATTATGCTCTCGCTACCGCGCGGCGACTCGGCGCGCCACCGCGTCGCACACAGCGGCGCTGACCCGCCGCGCAGCCGCCGTACCTCCAGCCCGGCAGCACGCACGACAGCTCCCTAGAACGGGCGATGAGGCTTGGCGCGGACGGCGTCCAGCAGCTTGCGGTAGCCCTGCTCCAACCGAGAAGCGATGTCATTGGCAGCTGCAGCCTCGCCAGAGGCCGCTAAGCCGTCAGCAGCCCGAAGGACGCCGTGCTCGTCCGAAGCCAGCAGGATGCTTGCCCAGGCAGCAGGATCAGTCTCAACCCTAGCAGCCAACCGGGGGTCGAAGGCCACAGGGACGCCTAACGTTTTTGCAACATCCACAGCCAGGGAAGCCACTGCTGCCAGCGGCTCTTCCAAGCCTGCCCCCACTTCCAGCGTGCCCTCTGGGGTCACTGCCAGCAGAATCTCGGGGGCAACGCCGGTCTCTTGCGCTTCCAAGCGGGCGGCCTGGGCGCGCGCGGTGAGCCCCGCTGCGCTCAGATCCTCAAGCTCCTCATAGGGCCCTAGCGCCATGGCGGCGCGCCCCTGGCCGTCGAGGGCGATCATGAGGACGCCGTCGGGGTTCTCGGCAGCCCCAGAATCCAAGGTTTGCTCGATGTGCTGTTGGACCCAGGCACAAAACTCCGGAGTCAGCGGATCACCCTGAGCGCTACGGGCACGCAACGCGCGCAGGTGGCGGCTCTCCAGCGGAAGCTGTCGGCCTGCGATGCGCCAGCGGCACACCAGCACCGGGTCGCCAAGCTCGAAGGACGCGAGGCGAGCAAGCTCCTCTGCCTCGAGGGCGGCCAGATCGGCCTCTGTGTAGTCGCGGGATGGGTCCAGCATGACGGCTCCTTGGGTTAACGCATCTATCGACGTAGCTTCTACCCTACTTCAACAGGCGGGATAGGTGCCGGGAAGGCAAAAGAAGGCCCATATAGGGCGCTGCGTTCTCCTTAGGGGCTCAAAAGAACATCCAGAGGGTGTAGCTGTTCTCCTAGGCGCTCTAAGAGAACAGTCATTTGGGCTCTCCGTACTCCTAAGCAGCCAGATAGAACCCATTCTGTTCTATTTGGCTGCTTAGGAGTCCATTACCGCTGAAGATCGCTTGAGAAGCGTTCTATTTGGAGTCTAATAGCCATCCCAGCTTTGCAAGTTGTTCTCCTAGATACTCATCTAGCACATCGAGATGAGCGGGCCCAGATGGCCCCCACAGGAGGTCCCCGCCCAACAGTAAACCCAGATCGTCGCAGGTCGCCTATGGCCTCCCCGCAGGGGGAGTCCCAAGGTGAGCTCCCCTAAGAGCAAAAGGGCTGCTACCAGATAGTCTGCAGGTGCTCCCCCATCCCCGCCGCGCCTTTTCCATCGTCGAATCATCGCAAAAAAGGGCGGACACTCCCCCGAGTGTCCGCCCGTCTCATGCATATCGTCGCTCGTCGCCCCCGTCTGCAGAACGCCGCTGCATGTGGGGGCGACAGCTTCATTCCCACGGCGAACCCGCAAGCCCTAGCCCACAGGCTCACGCACGATACTAGTGCCTGAAGTGCCGGCGACCGGTGAAGACCATGGCGATGTTGTGCTCGTCGCAGGCAGCGATGACCTCCTCGTCGCGCACCGAGCCGCCGGGCTGAATGATGGCGGTGACGCCGCGGGCGGCCAGCTCGTCAACGTCGTCGCGGAAGGGGAAGAACGCGTCGCTGGCCGCAGCCAGGTTCTCCGGCGCCACGCCCATGCGCTCGCAGGCCTTGTGGGCGCGGTCGCAGGCGATGATGGCGGAGTCCACGCGGTTGGGCTGGCCGGGCCCCATGCCAATGCCGGCGTCGTCCTTCGCGATGAGGATGGCGTTGGACTTCACGGTCTTAACCACCTTCCAGCCAAACTCCAGGTCGTGGAGCTCCTGGGCCGTGGGAGCACGGCGAGTGACCACCTGGTAGTCGGCGGGTTTCTCGGTCACGTGGTCGACGTCTTGCACCAAAAGACCGCCGTCCACCGTGCGCATCTCCTGGGCGGCGGGAGCATCCACGCCGCCGGTGGCAAGGACGCGCAGGTTCTTGCGACGGCTCAGGCGCTCCAGGGCCTCGGGAGTGAAGGAGGGCGCGATGAGGACCTCCACAAACTGCTTGTTGACGTCGGCAAAGTGCTCCACCAGCTCCAGGGGCACCTCGCGGTTACAGGCGATGATGCCGCCAAAGGCGCTCACCGGGTCGCAGGCGTAGGCCTTGTCGTAGGCCTCGGTGACGTTGGCGGCCACGGCAGAGCCGCAGGGATTCTGGTGCTTCAAGATGATGCAGGCGGGCTCGTCAAACTCGCAGACGGCGGACCAGGCGGCGTCGGTATCCAGCAGGTTGTTGTAGGACAGCGGCTTGCCGTTGAGCTGCGTGGCGCAGGCCAGCGAGTGGGGAGCGGCGTTGGCATCGCGGTAGAAGGCGGCCGCCTGGTGGGGGTTCTCGCCGTAGCGCAGGTCTTGCTGCTTGGTATAGGCCAAGGTCAGGCGCTCAGGGAACTGTGTGGGCACAGCGCCCTCGGCATCGATGAGCTGGCCGGCCAGCCAATTGGAGATGGCCGTGTCATAGGCCGCGGTGGTGGTATAGGCCTTCACCTGCAGCTGACGGCGCAGCTCCAGCGAGGTGGCGCCGTCGTGGGCCGCCATGTCGTCCAGGATGCGCCCGTAGTCTGCCGGATCGCACACCACGGTGACGCTCTGGGCGTTCTTGGCCGCAGACCTCAGCATGGAGGGGCCGCCAATATCGATGTGCTCCACGGCGTCGGCAAAGGTGACGTCGGGCTTGGCCACGGTCTTCTCAAACTCGTACAGGTTCACGCACACCAGGTCGATCATGGGGATGTCGTGGGCCGCGGCCTCCTCCATGTGCTCGGCGCTGTCGCGACGCGCCAGAAGGCCGCCGTGGACCTTGGGATGCAGCGTCTTCACACGGCCGCCCATCATCTCGGGAAAGCCGGTGTACTCCGAGATCTCCGTCACCGGCACGCCCGCTTCTTCCAGCACTTTCGCGGTGCCCCCGGTGGAGATGATCTGCGTACCGTAGGTGTCGTGGAGCGCGCGGCAAAACTGTGCCACCCCGCTCTTGTCCGTCACCGAGACCAACGCCTTTTGAATCTTCCTCTCTGCCATGAATCCTCTCTCTCTTATGTTCTGGCTCCCCTCTACTGCATGTTCCATCGTGCCACAAAAGAGGAGCCCGGCAAGCGACTCCGCCCGCCGAGCTCCTCCCGCAATATCATCCCAGTGCTTCCCGCACGCTAGTGCTGCGCGCGCCTCATCGCCACTGTTGCCACTGCAGCCGCCACGCCCAAGACGGCCAGTGCGCCTAGACCATAGGCTGCCGAGAAACCCTCGTCACCGGTGGCTGGCAGCCCACGCTCTGCCCTACCTTTAGGAGACACCTTGGCCCCGGCAGCCTTGGAAGCCCCTGATGCCTGACCAGGTTGCCGAGAAACGCCCTCGCTGCCCGCAGCGCCATTCTGTGAAGGCTGTGGCGCGCCAGGGGTTTGGGAGCCTTCTGGACCTTGGGTCTCGCCAGGAGCCTGCGGCTCATCGGGGTGTTGATCGGGAGCCTGCGGCTCATCGGGCTGAGAGGACTCCTCGACGGCTTTCCAGTGGGCGTAATAGACCAGGTTGCCTGTGGCGGTCTCGGGGATCTCCTCCACCGCGTCGCCGCCGCCAGACGAGGTATACCAGCCTTCAAAGGTGTAGCCTGGGCGCACCACCATCTGCGGCAGGATCAAGCCCGTGCCATAGGTGTAATGGGTGAGGCGCCGATCGAGGATCTTGCCGCCCTCAGGGTCGAGATACACCAGATAGGTGTTAGGGCTCCATTTGGCCCAGAAGGCCTGGTCACCTGTGGCCGTTGCCGGGATCTCAGACATCGGCTGCCCTGTGAGCTGCGCATTGTCATACCATCCGCCAAAAGTGCAGCCCACATGGGTCGCGCCAGGCAACGGCTGTGCCGTGCCAGGCACATAGGACGTCACATCGTCGCCTTCCAGCGTGCCGCCATTGAGGTTGAGCTGCACTTTGCAGGGAAGCACGGACCATCGGGCCACCAGCTCCACCGGCGCGCTCACCGGAGAGGCAAAGTCATAGGGCGCAGAGGATCCTTTTGCATACCAGCCGTCAAACCTATAGCCGGCGCGCACGGGATCTGCGGGGCGAGAGGCCAAGCCGCCGGCTTCCACCAGCTCCATGGCAGGGGCGCCGGACCCGCCGGCAACATCAAAGATGACTGTATGGAGCGATACAGAGCGGGTGTCTGCGGAGTTCGCCACCCCTCGTCCGCCCAACGCCTTGACGGCGGCAGTATAGCTTCCGGGCTGGCGCAAGGCCGGGCACGCTGTAGACCGGGCGTCTGCCGCCATGCGGTCATCCAACAGCGTCTCGCCGGAGGCAGAGGTCACCGTCACCTGATAACCGTTGGCACCTTCAACGCCATCCCAAGCTATCCGGGCATGATCGGCGCTCCAACCCACCGAGGCAGGAGCGGCCAGCTGCCATTGGGCGGTAAGGGTGATGGGCGCCATCACCTGGGCTCCCCAGCCAGAGAAATCATAGGTTGGGGCCAACGCGCCGTCGACCGGGGAGGTGGTCCACCCCTTGAAGCTGTGGGAGCCCCAACTAGGAGTTGCAGGGGCGTGCTTCAGCTTTTGGCCGGCCTCCACAAGCATGCCTACGGGAGTTGGCGCCTGGCCATTGTTGGGATCCAGAGAAACCGTCACCACCGTGTCGCGCGCGTTGATAAGCGAGGAGCTCGAGCCGCCTGCCGTCTGGGCGACGCCCACCGCAAACCCATAGGTGCCGGGCTCTGCGATGGTAAGGGAGTAGCTGTTGGTTTGCGGCGAATAGGTTTGCGTATGCACGCCGTCCTTCATGACCCAGAGTACGTAGTAACGAGCTCCCGTCACGGCGTCCCAAGACACGGTGGCGGTGTTCGAACCCGTCACCGCCCACCTTAGATTGCTAATGGTGCGGGAATCTTGGGCGGCTTCTACCGGGTCCGAGGGATCCTCTGCCAGCGCCACCGTCGCCGTCCCCCACAGGCTCACCGCCATGAGGCAGGAGGCCAAAAGGGCCGCAGCTTTCCAATAATGACTCGTTTTATTCATTCATAACTCCTTTGAGCCAGTGCACAAATAGATGCGACGCCCAGAAAGATCGAGCGCCACAGCGGTGTTCTCAAAGGAATATGTCCTCGCCGCCCCAGACCAATCTATGCACCCCTCAAATACGCCGGAGCGCAAGATAACGGCAACAAGCTGGAGGCATTCTAAAGAGGCACAAAGCGTGCCCCCAGCGCCCGGCAGCCACCCAGAACAAAGCTGCCTACGGCATAAGAAAGCCTCCGCCAAGCTATGCCCAGCGGAGGCTTCAAGTCACATTGAAAGATCAGGCTCCCAGCGCCTGCTCGCTCTCTTAGAGGTGAATGCGGGTGCCAGAGGTGCCCTTCATGGCCTCAGGAGCCTTCTCCAGAGAGCCGATGATGGCTACACGGCCAGGACGGCTCTTGGCAAACTTGACGGCAGCCTTGACCTTAGGCTCCATGGAGCCCTTGCCAAACTGACCCTCGGCCAGGTACTTCTCGGCCTCCTCGACGGTGATGTCCTCGAGGTCCTTCTGGTCAGGCTTGCCAAAGTTGATGGCCACGTGATCCACGGCGGTCAGAAGAATGAGCTTCTCGGCGTCGCAGTCCTCGGCCAAAAGCTCGCCGGCCAGGTCCTTGTCGATGACGGCGCCCACGCCAACCAGGGCATTGTCTTCCTCGACCACGGGGATTCCGCCGCCGCCACAGGCGATGACGATGTACTCCTCGTCCAACAGGTGGCGAATGGAGCCAATCTCCACGATGGCCTTAGGAGCAGGAGAAGCCACTACGCGACGATAGCCGCGGCCGGAGTCCTCTACTAACGTCCAGCTGGGGTTCTCCTTCTTGACCTCCTCAGCCTGCTCGGCGGTGAGGAACTGGCCGATAGGCTTGGTGGGGTTCTCAAAGGCAGGGTCGTTCTTGTCTACCTCAACCTCGGTCACGATGGTGGCCACATGCCAAGGCTTGCCCTGGCGACGGATCTCGTTGCCCAGGCCCTTCTGCAGGTGGTAGCCAATGTAGCCCTGGCTCATAGCGCCGCACTCAGGCAGATCCATCGCGGGAATATCAGAGTTGACCTCATTGGCGGTGGCAAAAGACTTCTGGATCATGCCAACCTGAGGGCCGTTGCCATGGGTGATCACAATCTCATTGCCCAGCTCGATCAAGCCAAGCAGAGCAGGAGCTGCAACGTTGATACGTTCCATTTGCTCCTTGGGGTTGTCGCCAAGAGCATTGCCGCCAAGGGCGACTACGATGCGGTCCGGTTTACCCGGAGCTTTGGTGTAAGTCATGGAAACCTCCCATTGCGTTTTTAATAAGAAGATCGCGCGGCCCGGTACCACGCAAACTCCGTAGGCTATTTGTATACCCCCGGCAACTCCCAAAAGTTATGGAGAGCTTATGCAGCGCGGCAAGAGGTAGCTATGGCGTTTTTAGTGGTAAATGGGGGTATTGAGCGGCAGGTGTATGTTACTATCCCTGCATTTCATACATAGCTTTTAGCATACTTTTATCATGCAGGAGTTATGCATCTTTCAGGTTGTTTTACCACTTGCACATCTGATGCCCTATGACCCCACGCGTTATAGCTCTCCTATGCCGAGAAACCCATCGACGCCCCCAAGTGCCGTTCCTAGGGGTCCCCTCTCTTAACAGTTTGAACACATGAGGCTGTCCCAAACGGCCACGGCCCGCACCATTCGCGCCTCGACGCAAAAGCGCGTCCAGAATCCCTTGGGACCCTGGACGCGCATCTTTACGTCCGCATCGCTCGCAACACGGCAGTGGGCACCCAGCGGCTCAGCAGCACAAAATGCCCGGCGCCCTGTCGCCACGGCGCCCACAGCAACTCGCGGCTCACAGGGCGCCCCCAAGCGCCCTGCAGCTAGAAGGCGCCGCCGCCTCCGCCGCCGCCAAAGCCGCCTCCGCCGCCGCCAGAGAACCCGCCGCCTCCGCCGCCGCCAGAACTGCTGGAAGAGGCCGCCAGCGCGGCCACAGAAGCCTGGTAGCTCGACCGAGAGGCCTCTTCGAAGACCGAGGCCGGCGAGTCCATGCGCCCATAGGTGCCCCACCACATATAAGTGGGCATGAAGTCCGGGTCTTCCAGCATTTGCGGAAGCACCATGCGCAGCTGCTTGATGACCTCGTCGGCAACGCCCAGCACCACAGCCATCACCAGCAGGCGGTTCCACAGCACCACATCGGTGGGCACCGCCTCGTCCAGGCGGGTGAACTCCTTGAGCCAGCGACGCAGAGCTTCCAGCTTCGCGGTAAGCTCCACAGCCTCAGACGACAATGCCTTCAGATGCACCACCACAATAGCCGACACCACAATGCCCGCCACAGGCGACAGCAGGCTCAAAAACATGGGAAGCGGCGCCTCGAAGATCAAGAAGGCGAAGAATCCCAAGAAGGCCGCCAGGCCGCACAGGATGATCATCAGCACGCACCAGCCCCGGCCGTTGCTGGAATCGGTAAAGAACCCTCGCAGATGCGCCTGACCCTCGGCCGTGTCCTTCCACTCCTTATAGGCATCCATAAAGCGCTCGGGCTTCTTCTTGGCCACCTTTTTGATGTCGTCAAAGTCCAGCTCGATGCGGCCGTCGGAAGGCTTCTCATAGCCCTTCACCCGAGGCGCCACCGTCTTGAAGAGCAAGTCCAGCAGGGCATTATCGATAGGATCTTCGATCTTTTGCGCACGTTTGGGGTTATAGGTAAGCCTGTAGGTCTCCTTCCCCCTGGAGAACGCGCCTTTCTTGGGCGTCTGCACGTAGGAAAGGTCCACTGCCCCCTCATCCGAGATCCTCATGAGCGTTGCCGTAAGCTCCGGGCTTCCCACCTCGTCGTCATGGATCAGCGCGCCCAGCACCGCCGGATGGTCATCGCTCGGCACATCCCTAAAATAACGGTCCTCAAACACCGGCCTGTGCTTTTGCTTATAACGTCTATAGAGCAGCAGCGACACCACGCAGGCCACCGCGCCCACGGCCACCACCAGGGTCAGCGCGCCATAGTAAATGGAGCGCGCTATCTCGCGCCTGCGATTAGCCTCGTCGGCCCAGCGCTGCTCCTGCTCCAAGATGGTGCTCATACGCGACTCGCCGGAAGGCGCCACGCTCAACCACTCCACCGGGAAGGTGATGCGCGCCTCCGCATAGTCGTCGCTGCCCACTGCGGGCACCATGTACATCACATCGTTGCCCGAAAAACGCACCTCTCCATCCAGGGTGCCGTGGCCCCAGGCCCGCACGTTCTGCTCTGGAGTCACCTGTTGCCCCGCCGGCACCGGCAGATGAATGGTGCAGGTCACATTGTGCGAGGTCTCATCCCACCCATCCGAGACAAACTTCCAATAGAGCTCCCCGGTATCCTTCCAGGCCGTGGCCAACTGCGGAATGGAATAGGTGATGCGATAGGTTACCTGCTGGTCCTCTGCCGGGTTATAGAGCTTTGCCTCCACATAGCTGCTGTATTGGGTGAGCTCGTAGCTATGGGGATCGCCGGAGTAGTCCTGCACGAACGGCTCAAAACTCCCGTTGTCGCTCACCACTCCCACCGATTCCACCTCAGGCTCCAGCTGCCGCCCCTCGTAGTTTCCCTGAGGCAGCCGCCAGTAAACGCCGTTGAAGTCGCCGTCAAAATCAAAGGTGCGATCTTCTGTCACGTGCAGCGTGCCATCGGCATCCAACGTGGCATCGATAGCCACCCGAGATATCTCGTAGGATTTCGCCGATGCCTGCGTGGGGGCTGCCACGCACACAGCCATGCATACTGCGATCAATGCCAAAACTGCCGAGAAGGCGCCACCACTGCGGCGCCACACACTTGAAACCATGGACTACCTCCAAAAGGAGTGGACGGTCCCCACAGTCTAAGAAAGAACTGAAAAGACTACAAGCAGACTAAAGCGTCTCAGTGACGTACCAAATCCCCCGCTCCTCCTGCAGGCGTTCCAGATATTCCCGAGGCGTCATCACCGGCACAGAAGACTTTTCAAATCCTGAAGCATCCCGTGTGAGCAGCACGTCAGCCCTGCACTCCTTGGCTGTCAGCGCCACCAAGCAGTCTTCGAAATCCTCCCAACCCCAGACGCATGCTTCTCTAATGCACCCCGCATCCACCGATGCCACATGCAAAAAATCCAAGCTTTCGTAAAATGCCCGCTGGAGATCCTCGCTGCCCACCTCGCGAGCCACGATATAGAACACATCCGTAAAAGACTTAGCACTGCACCAGAGCTGCACGTCGCCCAACATCTGAGCCACCCGCAGCTTCACCGTAGCATCAAAAAACGGCTCTCTTTTGGCAAAGTAGTCCACCAGCACACAGGTATCAAGAAAGAGCCTCGTAGTCACGGCGCCTCCCCTCTGCCAGCGCGCGCCTAACATCCAACCCTTCCAGATGCACTCCCTCAAAAGTGGTCGCCGCTAGAGACCGGCGCAGCTCCTGCATCTGCACCCCATCCAACCCACGAGGCCCTCGCGGCAAGACCGCCACCGCCTCAGAAGCCCCCTCCCCTGGGAGCTCCCCTGTTTGAATCAGATGGTTAAAGGCTGCATTGACCAAATCGCTTACCGTGGCCCCTTTGGCCCGCAGCACATCCACTCCTTGCCGCTTTATCTCATCAGGGACCCGCGCACTGATAGTCGCCATAGACTCCTCCCATTCCTAAATTGGAAGAAGTGTAGCACGTATTACATACCCGCCTCCACCTCGTGAGCCACAAAAAAGCGCCCCGACTTCCAAGGAAACCTGGGCGCGTCTGACTATCTCAATCCCATCCTACCGCTAAGAGAAGCTCCTGGCAGCCGGAGTGCGGCTCACCGTGAGAGGCTGCGTAGCCTCTGGAGACGTGGTTACCGTGTAGGTGATGGTAGTGGTCTCCTGGGGATTCTCCTGCAGCGAGCAGGTCCACTCGTCGTATCCGTACACCGAGTGCTGCGCTACCGAGAAGACCCCTCCCTGACCTTGGATATCTGAGATATAGCCCCCCGCCGGTGCCAGCAGGTACAGATGCGTAAGCATGTCACCCTGACTACGCTTGTCTGGATTGCCGCCATAGACATAGTAAGGGGCAGCCGCCGCCTCCTCAGGCGTCATAGCGTTGGTAACGGTGGTAGTAACCGGATAGCTCGTCGAGCCGTCAGCGTTCTTCACGCCCTCGCCCACCTGGGTGTTCATGTTCAGATACCAGTCCATCTTGGACCAGGTGTAGTCGTTGGTATAGGTGCCTAGCACAGGTTTTGCAGGATCGGCTTCCAATTTGCCCGAGAAGCCCAGAGCGTCAATGGCCACCTCTTGATCAGGATCAGCCATCCATACCTGGAAGTTACGAGCCAGGGCGCCGTCCAAGATAGTCTTGGCCAAGTCACCGCTGTCTGCGTGTCCAAGGCCTGCAAAGATAGCCTGGAACGACGCTCCAGCGACGCCCGAGAAGAACGCATCCTGAGCATCCACTGGGATGTTCCAGTAGGTGTCGTGCATAAGCACGGTAGCCGCATTAGAACCATCCACATGGATGCCATTCACATCCACCGATTGTCCCGTGACCGCTAACAGCGACTGCAAAAACACGGGGTCAACAGCCACCACGCCATTGACCGCCTGATTCTTAAACGCCAGCCAGCTTTGAGCGGCAGCCTCTGCCGCACGCGGGAACTGCGGTGTCATCATGGATGAACCAGGGTTAAATGCCGCACTGCCCATATCAAAGGCGGCAGACTCCTCGTCTGTGGGAGTAAACCCAGTGCCACTCTCCTGACGCTCCCCCTGCAGCGAGGCAAAGTCGCCATTGAGCGTGATTGTGCCATCCGTCACCGTCATGGTGCCCCAGGCTCCAGGGAAGCCGCCAGAAGAACGGGTCTCCACGTTGTTAAGAGCCACTACCAAGTAGGTCTTAGTTTGGCCATCGGCGCCCAGCATCACCGGCAGCTGGGGCAACACGTCGTCCGCCTCATCCAACAAGTCACTCGCCTGGGACAAAGTAGACTGAGCGCCCTCAAGCACGTCATTGATCCTCTGGATATGGAATGTCTCCAGCGACTGGATCTTATGGATGGTATCTGTGAGAGGAACCTTGATCGCAAGTACTGCATTGACGACCTTTTGCAAGATAGGGATATCCACCTGACCGCCATCTTTCACCAGCGACTTGATGGACACGCCATTCAAGTCGTTAGAAAACGGCAGCAAACCGTTGTGCATAAAGTCATTGGCAACGCTTACCAGCTCGCGCCCTTGTCGCACGTCCTGACCATAAACCGGCACGATCTCAGCCGCGGTCCAAAGCGGGCTCGACAGACGATCTGCCATGGTCTGAGTGCTTTGAGCCAGCGAAGCTGCCGAGCTAGAAAGCTCATCCGACTTACCATTCATCAACGCATCTTTATACACAGCAAGCTCCTGCTTGGCATTCTGCGCTTCAGACTTGATAGCCTTCAAATCCTCGTACATAAAGAAGCCGCAGGCACCTCCCACAACTACCAGTACCGCCAGCACAATGAGCAGGATCTGCCACCAGTGAGGTCCCCTGCGAACAGGCTTGCCGGGCGCCCCAGCGCCCTTGCGCGACTTCACATAGGAGACTGCGTCGCCAGAGTACCGAGAAGCCGTAGGCTGATAAGGTTGCGTATAGGGCGACGCCCCTTGCGAAGCATTGCCTGCTGTTCCCGCGGAGCGGCTATGAGATGCGCGATAGGAAGAATTCCCCTTGGGGCGATAGCTGGGACGAGAAGGGCCAGAGGCCATATGCTTGGCAGACAAAAGAACTCCTAAAGGTAGGCTGCAGCCGGAGATGGCAGTCAGAAATCAGACACGCTCGGGCCGTAAGAAAAAGCCCGACAGCCAATCTACCACTATATGGATAGATTAATGAACGGTTTCTACCCCTTACGGAGCGACTTCAACAAAACCCAAACACCCACGCTCGGCCTTTAAACCCAGTGGGACCTCATTCCACACAGTACCGCCGAGAAGTCCATCCTCAATAATATGTAATTCAAGCTTCCTTTTGAGATTATTTTTTTTACAGCATTCCTACCTGCGGTAATCTCATTTTCCAACAGGATATAGGCGAGTTCACTCGCACTTTCCAACATACTTAACAGAGCTAATCATACTGATGCCTCATCACCCAAATTATGCCTCACCACCCAAAATCTTTAAACCTCAGAGAAATTCTTGTAGGCACTCTATAGATTTCGTATAGCCCTCATCGTCTTCATGACTTCACGGTGATTGTCGTCTCTCACGCCCATCATCATCCCGATAGCGCATGGTTCATCCCTATCCTATTTTGATATAGATGCCCCACAGATAGGAAGTAAGCGTGGATCTATATAGGCTCATGCCCCTACGCAACCTGAAAGGTTCACCAATTAAGTATCACTTCATTATTTTAATATATCCCTAAGCACTGCTTTAATTCTTAGAACAACATCTACTTGTTTTCCAAAGTTGACCAAATAGATCGAATAAATGGCTGTATAAATACAAAAGGCCAATAAGCTGGGAAGAACTAAGGCTAGAACAATAAAAAGAGCAGTCAGTAACAATTCCCCATAATTTAGGGACCTGATCATTGGCTTCTTAAGCACTGAAGAAAGTTGTTTTTCTGACCACAAACTTCTTCCAATTATCGAAAGCGCTGCACCACCAATCACCACAACTGTTGATTTAAATATAAACACCCCAAGTATCGTAAAGAATGCACTTATAAAGCACGTCCAAAGATTGATTTCGAGAAGCCGCGACTCCTGCCGCAAGACTTTAAAAAAGGTTGTACAGCATATATTCATCTTGCTGTCAAACACGCAAACAGGCAGAAGCAAGAGAAAATAAATATAACTGCTTGCATAATCTGGGAGCCAGATCGAAAGTATCCAAACCAGCGGAAAGTATCCTAAATAAAACATCGGAGCTATTAACGAGAGGAAATCTCGAGACCTCGCAAAAAACTGTCTCAGTTCACCATCATCTGATTGTCTTAAAGCTGGGAATAGAACCATACTTGCTTGACTAACAAATGCTAAAAAGAAATTAACCATCGATAGAGCCAGCGAAAGTCGTCCAAATGCATCAATTCCCCATGCCAAATCAATAGAAAACCTTGCAATCCCTAGAATTAATTGGCTTGCGATATTAGCAATCATCAATTTAAAACCAACACGAATGGAACTGATCGCATCCCTCACTGCTGTGGGTATGGGTTCCAGTTTTGTTTGCAGAAAATCCCTACAGCACCATAAGCAATAACCTAGCTGCACCACGCTTGAAAACAAATATGCCACAACGAATGGCCGAAAGGAGTTACATCTTATTATTAAAAAGATCAGAAGCGGCACGAGAAAGGTCAGACGCTCTACGATAGTCGCATAAGAAGACTTCTGTGTCTCATTCATCGACTGCAAAAGATACATCAAAAAAAGCGACGCATTGTGTATCACCAAGTAAGCGCATGTAAATATTATTACATAATTTCTTTCTTGAATTGCGAATCCCTGTAGGACTACCGTTGTAATCGCAATAGATATGATTAATTGGAAAACAACTCCGAACCAAAATTGTGACATTACAGAAGCTTTATTAATTTCAGCCCGCGATTCTCCTCCTTTAATTAAATAGACACCATCATTTAGCCCTAAATGAGCAAATCCCACATAGGAACAGTAGAAGATGAAAAGTTGCCAATAACCATACTCGGTAACACCGAGTAATTTCGGAACGAGCAATGTTTGAATAAAACTTAACACCATCGCAACGCCCTGAGCCAAGAACGCCGTTCCAGCATTTTTCGCTAAAGTACGATAGTCCACAATCTCACCTTACTAAAGAGCAGCAGTCGTTAAACTATCTTTCTCGCCTTATCTAATGTGCGCACCTTGCTATCAAGCTACTCTAGTCATCTTCATACACATTGTTAGTCATGATGGAAGATGACATACTTCTACTGTGCTTCGTCGGACTGCTGCAATTGCCAAATAAAATCTGCAGAGAATGGTGTTATATAGATCTCTTTTGGTTTTCCGGAAAGTAAAATAAAAATGCCTTTTCCGACGCCTTCGAGAATATTAGAAGCAAGCATTAGATTCTGAAGATAAGCTCTTACTTCAGCAAAGCTCAACCCATAAACCCTAAATAACTCTCGCGAAAAGTATATACAAGACGCGTATCTCCAAAAGTGCCAACGCGTTTTCGAATAATAATGTTTCATGTCAACAAATCGATTTAATCGGTGAAGGAAGCTTCTCGACAAATCGGCCTCTTTATTTCCCCGACCTACACTTGCTCCCACTTTATGCAAAATGTGAGTGTTCATAAGGACCCTTCCAGTCATCCCTTTACTCTTTGCACGGAGAGCAAATTCATAATCCTCCTCACCAAAGAAAAAGGTTTCTGACAGAAGCCCCATCTTTAATATGGTTTCTCGAGGAAGTAGTAAGAAACAACCAGTTATATAGTCCACTTTCGGGAAAGTATCTTTCCGGGCTAAAAATAGTTCAACATCACGGTTGACGTAATAGTGTCTTGTACCAAAAAATATTGATCCTCCTGCATTCCAAGATCTACTCGGCTCAGCATAGTAATGAATGTCCGTTGATGCATAATCACATTGACTTTTGCAAGTTTCAACCGCATTGAGTAATTTTGTTATACTTTGTTCAATTAGTTCAGTGTCATTATTTAAAAGTATAAAATAGTCTACATTTCCACGAAGGCCATATTCCAAAAGCCAGTTGTTGCCCCTTGCAAAACCCAAATTAGTATCACCGAAAAACACTGTCACTTCTGCCGACAGTGAATGATCAACCTCATACGGCTTCTGATCTCCAACATATATAGCTCTGTAGTTAAAAGGGCCTTTTTCCAATCCATTCAGTAATATCTGCTTCTGATCCTCACGAGAATTATTATCGTAAATCAGAATTCGATAATCGAGATTCTGCTCATATAAAAAGATAGATTCTAGACATTTTAATGTATCATTTGAACCATTATAGTTTAATATGCATATATCCATCTTACGGGTGCTCATCGGCTTTTATCCATTTCTCAATATACTTTATTAATATGGGTATGATTAATGTATATATAAATGTTTCCCATATTGGTGATAAGGCAAAATAATCCCCAAAGAAAGAAAGTATGAGACATGCTCCCACATAACATGCCAACAGAGAGTTTTTCGGATTAACGGTTAGAAAGGTGAAGATCATTCCCAGAATCAATAGCGCAACAAACCCAGCAACCCATTCCTTATTCAAGAAGAACATCGAGACTAGGTTGCAAACATTCCCTCGCTCACCGTTGGTACCCAAGGAGACAAATGGCATGATAGGCATCTCAAAAAAGTTAGCACCCGTAAAAGCTCTTGAAACCATATTAGGAATCGGCATGAATTGGGACAATAACAGGTAAAAGGGGGATAAGCACTGACCAAACGAAATATTTGTAACAAGAGAACTGTATAGCACTCCACTAGACAGATAATTAACTAGATGACGCTCCAGATATCCAGTTCGTGCCATATCCCCGCGAGACGCAAAGATTATTGCATAACTCAAATAAAACAGCATTACTGGAATTACAACCAAAAGAGGAAGTGCTTTTTTTACTTTTACAGCTCCTGTTAAACAACTGTAGATGAGTGATGCAAGGATCAAAACAATGGGATGATACTTAACCATTGTCATAAAAATCAAGACAATGTACAGAGTCCAAAGTATTATTGATTTCCAAGAACGCACTTCAAAAAAGTCTTTTAACAACAATGGACAAAGCGCATATCCAATCAAAATAACTCTTGCACAAGGTCCGGTGAGTAGCGCTCCATCAAGACCGTCTGTATCAAAGAATCTTGCTATTCCTACGCTTGCCATTAAGAAGATAAGTCTGATAAAGCCGAGACTAAGACAAATTGCAACTATTACCCGTATTAGACGTATATCCAGACCAAGAGAACGCCACTGTTTTATAATTTTATGTGTAGAAATTCCCAGAATTGTGCCACGTCTTCTTTCCTGCCTCGCCATAATCAGTAAAACCAGTACTTCGCCACAGGTTATGGCAATCAGCCCGATTATTACCGACCACAATTCTGTCATCTCTAAAGAATAGAAATCCAAACTTGGTCCAACAAGACATAAAAGAAGTAGAGCCCCGGTAATTGGAAAGAATATATATGTAGTCGGAACAAAAATTGATCCGAATAATTTCCATATTATAAATGTAACAAGGGCAGTTAATGCTACTAATACTATTATCATTTTACTTTTACTATTCTTATCTTGCCAGAGACCTTATATGGTAATAACAAAATACAGTCACACAAATTCCCTCATCCTTCCATAAACCATTTGCGCAATCTTCTTTGGATCATACTTTTTCCACTGCTCGATACAGTTTTCTCGTAGGCTAAAACGCTCTGAATCACTTTTTGACGTATATTCTCTTATTAATTCCACCAAGGACTCATCTTTACTGAATGGATAACTGTATCCTGTCACTCCATCTTCCAGCATCTCATCATAGAACTGCCATCTTGCAGCAAGTACTGGAGTCCCTGCTGCGAGTGCATCAATAATAGTTCCAGGCATTCCTTCCCAAGGGCAAGATGTTGGAAAGAGCAGGGCATCATATGATGCAATTACATTTACACTTTTTTCAGGATCAACCACTCCTAAGTATTTAACATGCGCGGACTTATCTAAATGGAATTGAAACTCATCTTTGTAGTCATCATCAACCTGACCATAAATATCAAGATTATAAGGGCCCTCTCCCTGACCAGCAGATTTATTCAGCTCCTCAATTGCCTCGATTGCCACATTAATACCCTTGTCCTTTCTCACGCGACTAAAGGTACAAAAGTTCCAACCACTGGCTACTATTGTCTTCTGTACTGCGAGTCGATTAACAAAGTACTTGAAGTTAGGCAAAAGTTCCGCGTTATTAATACTAAGCTCTCTCAATTCTTCCACTAGTTGTTCTGATTCCACCCAGTTAATCGCAAAACTAGTTAAATACTGAACCCATTTCGGGTGTTTTTTCACTTCATTTGCCAAAGAGCCACCAATTAAGTTCTGGAACACCGGAATATTGAACGTTTTAGTAATTAAGCTCATAATTGGATACAGAGCGCGACGACCATTTCCAGAGACCATAAGTACTATGGCATCACATTGCCTAGCAGCTCTTAGCAATGCGGCCATAATAAATGGAGCTCTATTTTTCCAGTCAACTGTATCTACAACTTGGACGGAACCGTCTCCGTAGATCTCAGACAGCAGCCTTTCCATATTCCGAGTTTTAATCGTCTGACCATCAAAGTAATCCTGGTCATTCGCCACTCTTCCTACAAGCGCAATTTTTTGCATACGCCTTCTCGCCCTTTCTGTCCAGCTATAAATTGCGCGTCACTTATAGGCTCCAATAGCGTTGACTAGAAAAATCATTTTTATTCAAGACACTTTTTACATCAATAACAACCGTTCTACTGCACGACGTCTTTTTTAGCAGCCCTTTTATCCCCTCTGCTCCAAGCTCTTTGAAAGCATCATGGCTCACGGCCAAAATGACACAATCCAAATCTTTCAGACAGTCAAAGTCTACAAGTTCTACTCCACAAACTGCTTTTACCTCAATAGGGTCAGCAACAGGGTCAGTAATTAGCGGAGATATACCATATTGGTGAAGACATAAGATTATATCCATCACTTTTGAGTTACGAACATCCGGACAGTTCTCCTTAAAGGTAATACCGAGTATTCCTACCTTTGCACTAGCGGGAGCCAACCCTGCCTTTACCATTTCTTTGATAGTTGCATTTGCAACATATTCTCCCATTCCATCATTAATGCGACGCGCAGCAGAAATAATTTGGCTATGATATCCCAGCAGCTCTGCTTCATAAGTAAAGTAATATGGATCAACGCCGATACAATGACCACCGACAAGTCCAGGACGAAATCCCAGCGCGTTCCATTTAGTGTTCATCCCATCAATAACTTCAGCAGTATCGATTCCCATACGATCAAGCGCCATTGCAATCTCATTGACGAATGCAATATTTACATCACGCTGGCTATTTTCAACCACTTTGACGGCCTCTGCCGTTTTGATTGAAGATACCGGATAAGTGCCTGCCTTAATCACGGTATTATAAACATTAGAAATTTCTTGAAGTGTTTCCTCATTCTGGCCAGACACTATTTTTTTTATGTTTACAAGTGTGTGTACTTTATCACCGGGATTAATGCGTTCCGGACTATACCCCACCGTAAAATCACGACCGCATACTAGCCCGCTCTCTCTTTCAAGAATAGGCACACATACATCCTCCGTAACACCAGGGTATACGGTAGACTCATAGACAACTATTGATCCTGGCATTAAATGTTTTCCCAATATCTCAGATGCACTTATGACCGGAGACAAATCAGGTGTTTTATCAAGATTGATTGGAGTGGGCACTGCAACAATGTGGAACCGCGCATCCTCTAGATCCACAGGATCATGTGTGAACTCCATAGTCGTGGCAGCGATGGCTTCGTTTCCCACCTCACAGGTAGGATCTTCTCCTCGCTTGTATCTCTCTATTTTCGATTCATTAATATCAAAACCAACTACATTAACATGCTTAGCAAACTCTACTGCAATTGGCATCCCCACATATCCAAGTCCAACGAGAGAAAGTTTTGTCTTTTTTTCTATAAGGTCTTGAAACACGCTCATGATTTCTTTTGTCCTTTCCTCATTCGCTTTCCTATTGCATGAACCATTTGCCACAATTGACACCATGCTGCATAAGGAATACTCAGATGCTCTACGTTTCTGTACACATTCCAAGTTCTTTTAATTGCTTTGATTTTATTACTAGACAAAGACCCCGTACTCTTGCGATATTTAGCGAGCACTAAATCTAAACCGTAAAAAACATGGCCTGACCGGGCCACAGTCAGCCAGGTGGCCAAATCCTGACCTCGCTTGAGATCAGGCATGACTAGTAACTCCTTATTCACAATCTGTGTGTCAAACATTACTGTATGACTACATGTAATTGTGTTTTTTAAAAATTGCCTATAGTCCACGCTTTTCGGAACATGAACCACGTTTATGAATCGTCCATCTTCGGTAATTGTCTTATACGAAGTGAAGCATGCACCGATTTTATTGTTCTTCATAAACTCCAACTGTTTTGCCAGCTTGTCCCGTTCCCACAAATCATCTGCATCCAAATAGGTGATATATCGGCCTCGAGCATGTTCAAGACCCCTATTTCTGGCTTTTGCCACTCCTCCATTGTGAGACTGAACGAACAGAGATATTCGGGGGTCTTTTGACACCAGCTCTTCAATAACCTCAACACTCGAATCACTAGAGCAATCGTCGACAACAACTATCTCTATATTTTCATATGTTTGACATATTACACTATTGATAGTTTCTTCTATGAATTGCTGAGAATTAAAGCAAGGTATTATGACTGATACCCTTGGATCATTTATGCTCATTCTTAGTCCACCCTTGCCTATAGTTCATGAAATTTTACAGACTTTTTTATACTGCACATTTTTATTATTTTAAACTGTGTAATGATGTGGCACTAATCGCCCTTCAGCCACGTCGCGCAGATGATAGCCATACTCACTTTTGCCATAGCGTTCTGCTGCTTCAATGAGCTGGCCTGCATCGATCCAACCATTCTCGAAGGCAACTTCTTCTGGAACACATACAGGAAGCCCCTGGCTGCGTTCTACAGCGCGTACGAAGTCCGTAGCGTCAAAAAGGCTTTCCATAGTGCCTGTATCTAGCCATGCAAAACCGCGGCCAAGGGTCGCCACATTAAGTGCATTGTCTTCAAGATACATGCGATTGAGATCGGTAATTTCGTATTCGCCACGAGCGCTGGGCTCGACTTGAGCAGCCAGGTCTGCCACGCGGCCATCGTAGAAATAGAGGCCCGTCACTGCATAGTTGCTTTTTGGATTATCAGGCTTCTCCTCGATAGAGACCGCATTATAGTCCTCGTCGAACTCCACGACGCCGAACCGCTCTGGATCCTCAACGTGGTATCCGAATACAGTGGCACCACCCTGAGCATTGGTGCGCTCGACAGTTTGACGCAGCAGCTTACGTAGACCTTCACCATAGAAAATATTGTCACCTAAGATCAGCGCACAGGACTCACCGGCTGCAAAGTCGGCTCCGATAACAAATGCCTGGGCGAGACCGTTGGGCTTGGGTTGCTCGGCATAAGAAAAGTGCACCCCAAAACGGCTGCCATCGCCGAGCAGACGCTGGAAATTGGGAAGATCGGCGGGAGTGGAAATGATCAAGATGTCACGGATTCCAGCCAGCATGAGCACCGAGAGCGGATAGTAGATCATGGGCTTGTCGTACACCGGGAGCAGCTGCTTGGAAGTAACCTCGGTGAGGGGATAAAGGCGGGTGCCAGAGCCTCCAGCCAGGATGATGCCTTTCATGTTAGTTTTCTCCCTCATCAAGGCGCTTGCGATCGCCATACATCTCTTGGTAGTAATCCTGATACGCACCGCTGGTTACATGGTCCATCCATTCACCATTGGCTAGATACCATTGGATGGTGGCGACAATGCCGTCTTCGAAACGGGTCTCTGGAGTCCAGCCGAGCTCGGCACCGATCTTTGCGGGATCAATTCCGTAGCGGCGATCGTGGCCAAGGCGATCAGCCACATGAACAATGAGGTCGCCGGTGATCTGAGGGTCATCGGTCGCTTTTGACACCTCGGAGATCACGGTATCCACGATGTGCGCATTGCTGCGCTCGTTATGACCGCCTACGTTGTAGGCCTCTCCGTCGCGACCGTTTGAGATCACAGCGTCGATGGCACGACAATGGTCCTCTACATAGAGCCAATCGCGTACATTGAGGCCATCACCATAAACGGGAAGGTTCTCATGATGCAGCGCATTGTTGATCATGAGAGGAATGAGCTTCTCGGGGAACTGATAAGGCCCATAGTTATTAGAGCAACGTGTGATGTTGATCGGCAGCCCAAAGGTGTCATGATAGGCAATTACGAACATATCGGCAGATGCTTTTGAAGCGGAGTAGGGAGAATGGGGCGAGAGAGGAGTCTCTTCAGTAAAGAAGGTGTCAGGCTCATCTAATGACAGGGTGCCGTAAACCTCGTCCGTAGACACTTGCAAGAACTTTACGCCCTCGCGATAACCTCCCTCAGGAAGTGTCCAGGTGTCACGAGTAAGATCGAGCAGACAAACCGTACCCATCACGTTAGTGCGTGCGAATGCAGCAGGATCCTCAATGGAACGATCCACGTGGCTCTCAGCCGCAAAGTTGACTACATAATCAGGCTGATACTCTGCAAAAACAGCAGCCATGGCCTCGCGATCGGCAATGTCTGCTTGCACGAAGCTATAGCGAGGATCATTGGCAACAGAGCTGAGGTTCTCTAGATTACCCGCATAGGTAAGCAGATCTACATTGACGATCTTAATATCTTGATGGGCAGAGAGCATATAGAGAATGAAATTTGATCCTATGAATCCGGCGCCACCGGTAACTAGATAGGTTTTCATGGTTTTCCCTTCCTTTGAAAGAGACTAGAGCTCGACGGTAGCCATGTACTGGTCTAGAGCCACATCCCAGCTACGCATCTTGTCACCGATAGTGTCTCGAAGATGTTTGTTATCAAGAATGGACCACGCAGGCCTAGGAGCTGGAGCACCCCATTCTTCAGTAGTGCAACCCGCTACTTCACAATCAAGATTGGCATTGGCCATGATGCGGCGGGCGAACTCGTCCCAAGTGGTGGCGCCATTATTGGTGGCATGGTAGATGCCATAGTTCTCTGTGCTCAGCAGCTCAAGAATCTCATGAGCCAGATCGCCTGCAAATGTGGGACTGCCATGCTGGTCGCCCACCACGGTAACTTTGTCATGGGTACGACCAAGGTTCACCATGGTGCGAACAAAATTTTTGCCACGGGTGCCATAGAGCCATGCGGTACGTACAATGAAATTACGAGGACAAAGCTCCTCTACCACCTGCTCGCCAGAAAGCTTGGTAATGCCATAAGCGGTATTGGGATTTGCGGGGGCATCCTCTGGTTGAGGCATAGGATTGTCGCCAGAGAACACGTAGTCGGTGGATACTTGCACGAGCACTGCACCAGCCTGACTACAAGCCTTGGCGAGATTTGCGGGAGCCTGAGCGTTGAGTTTCTCGGCAAATACTGGATCGGCCTCACAGCCATCTACGTTAGTAGCAGCAGCGCAGTTTATAACAGCATCAAAGTCGCCCTCTGTCACGAAATCAAGCACTGCCTGAGCATCACAGACATCGAGGGGTACCACATGGTCTCCCTCGACATCAGTGGCTACAACCTCACACTGTGCCCATGCGGAATCGATGGACCCCAAAGGCGATTGACCAGCAGCAATTATCGAAACGAGCTCGGAGCCCAACTGACCATTCGCGCCAGTAATGAGCATTTTTTTAGGGATCAAAGCTTCTCCTAGAGATTTTGCTCGCAGGTATAGACCGCAAAGCTTGGATGGTTCATGTCCTTCTGAGAAAGATTTATTTCAACGCCCTCTATAAGCGGCCATTGCACGGCAATATCGGGATCGTTCCACATAAGACCGCCCTCATCGCCAGGATGATATACGTCGTCGCATTTGTAGCAGAACACTGCGCGCTCGCTCATAACATAGAACCCATGGGCAAAGCCTTGGGGAATGAAAAACTGACGATGGTTATCTGCTGACAGCACTGCACCTTCCCACTTACCAAAGGTGGGACTACCGGGACGCAGATCGACGGCCACATCGAATACTTCGCCCTCTACGACACGTACTAGTTTGGCCTGAGGATGATGGATTTGAAAGTGAAGGCCACGAAGCACTCCTTGCGTGCTCGTACTCTGGTTGTCCTGGACGAACTCACAATCGATCCCACCAGCCACGAAGTCCTCGCGCTTATAGGTTTCCATGAACGCTCCTCGGGCATCGCCGTAGGACTTTGCATCGACAATGATTACCCCATCGATAGAGGTAGGAGTAAAAGTGAAGTTGCCAGAAGTGATGGACTGATCCATGGTTCCTCGCCTTACGAAATCGTTCTAATTCTTGTATCACGATAGCGATTTACGAGGCGATGGAGTACGTTTTGAGGTCTGACCACGGAATAGCTACAGGTAGCTATAGCCGGATGTCTCTAAGGGCGTACTCCAATGGTAACGAAGTCGCACCATTGGTATTGAGTATCAATAAGAACGCTTTGAGGTGCTCTTATTTATATTAATTGACGATTTGCATAAATAAGAAGGCTGTGTTGGGGATCTTAATAATAGTGGACTCCTGAGAATGGAAGCTTGAGGCGAGGGTGAGGGTTTCTCGGCAGGAAGAATGTGGGTCATCCCCTAGGACGCAGCGGAGGGGTATTTGCTTAGAAGGTATTCGGGCATATAGGGCAACGTGAAACGCAAGAGGTTGCGGCCGGGGGATTCGATGAGGTCGAGATCGATGAGGGATGCTCGAACCGTGGACAGCTCTTGGGTTGTTTTACCTAGCCGAGCTGCCACGCTGGAAGAACGAGCCTCTTGGGAATCACCTGGCTCGCATGCCATAGCAATGAGGTATTCGACGCTCTGCTCAGAAAGGCCCACCAGGGCCGGTTCTAGCACCGTGGCTTCAAAGCGCTGCGTAGCGATAGGGAGGGCCCGGTGAACATCAGCAAGAGTGATGACATTATTCGAGCTTGGGTTGCGGCGTTTTGCCTCGCGCCAAGTTTGATACCCCACATGCTGAATCATGAAAGGATAGCCTTCTGATGCCTTGGCCATGGCATCAAGGGCGTCAGGATTGGCGACAATACCCGTAGGCTGAAGCGTATCCTCCATAGCATCCCGCGCCTCCCCTATTGAGACCGGCGTGAGGACAAATGGAAGAGCACGTCGCAGAAAAGTAAGCTCGTTGCGATTGATCAAGCTATTGACCGGCGAAGGAAGCCCCGCAAATACAAAGGCGATGTCATATTTTTTTCTCACTGCATGTTGGTAGGCAATGGAGAGCTCAGACATGTCTTCCATCGAGGCTGCGTGAACCTCGTCAACGGTGATAAGGAGCTTCTCGCCTTTTTTGGAAAGTAAGCGATCGAAGGCCACGCGCAAGTCGTTAGAACCCACTTCTTTGCCAAGATTATAGGATGCCTTGACCAAGCCCAAGTTGACCTCGATCCCTGCGCCCTCACGTGCCTGTTCTGCGGGGTTGAGCAGAGCCAATTGCACTAGCACATCCTCCGCTAGATGAGATGACTTTGCTGTGACGTCCACCACAGTCCATCCTAGAGTTCGAGCTTCGTCCCCTAGGCGCTGGAGCATGGATGTTTTGCCAGAGCCCCTCAGGCCAGTGAGCCGCATCAAACGCTCTGGAGCACCTACGCCCTCTTCGAGACCATCTATAAAGTTGGCAATCACGATTTCATGGCCGGCCCAGGCTCTAGGCGTAACCCCTGCAGTGGGAGTAAACGGGTTTTGCGGATAAGGCATATTTGACCTCCCTAGCAGCCAGCAGGTTTTTTACCTATGCCGAAGCTATCGCCTTCTAGTATAGCGTTGTATAGGGTTGTATAGCATTGTATAGGTCTGTATAAGCTTATATAGGGATGTCTAACTTGGAACTTGGGGGAGCTGGACGCCTGAAATGGAAGCTTGAGGCGAGGGTTTCTTGGCAGGGGTTTAGAATTGAGGGGCCGCAATGATACGGCCCTGGATGAGAGGATGACTATGGCTGAGAAAGCTGAGGAAGTCTACGACCTGTTGAACAAGCAGATTAATGAGGAGCTGTATAGCGCCTATTTGTATTTGACGTTCGCGGATTACTACGACGAGCGTGGATTGAAGGGCTATGCAAACTGGTACATGGTGCAGGTTCAGGAGGAGCTGGCGCACGCCAAGATTTTGCGCAGGTTCCTGCTGGATCACGACTACTCGGTGAAGATGTTTGCCATTGCCGAGCCTGATTTGGAGTTTGACAGCGACCTGGCTCCGCTGAAAGCCGGCTTGGCCCATGAGAAGCACATTACGGATTGCATTAACAAGTGCTATTCGGCAGCGGCGGGCATTGCCGACTGGCGCACGGTGAAGCTTTTGGACTGGTACATTCAGGAGCAGGGCGAGGAGGAGACGAACGCCTCGGATCTGATCAAGGACTACGAGCTGTTTGGGACGTCTCCCCAGGGACTCTATGCGCTGGATCAGTCCTATTTGAACCGCACTTTTGTGGCGCCCACCATGGCGATGTAACTGGAGTTATGGACGAGTTGGCTGATGTGACGCAAGGCGCAGCTGATTGTGCGCCCGCAGGCTCCGCTGGAAGCGGGGCGTGCGGGCGGTTTGCTGGTGCTGTTGAGGGACTTCCTGATTTGACAGCCAGCCCTCAGCACACCGAGGTGTGCGGGCGGTTTGCGCCGACGCCTTCGGGACGGATGCATTTGGGCAACGTCTTTTCCTGCCTGCTTGCCTGGCTGGATGCCAGGCGGGCAGGCGGGTCCATTGTGCTGCGCATGGAGGATCTGGATCCCGCGACCTGCGATAAGCAGAAGGCGCTGCAGCTTATGGACGACTTGCGGTGGCTGGGGCTTACCTGGGACGGCGATCCGTGGTATCAGAGCGAGCGCAGTTGGGCCTATGGCGAGGCGCTGGAAGCGTTGAAGGCCCAAGGCCTGGTGTATCCCTGCTTTTGCAGCCGCGCCGAGCTTCATGCGGCCAACGCTCCCCACGCCAGCGACGGTACCTATATTTATGCGGGCACCTGTAGGGGTCTGAGCGCTGCCGAGGTGGCTGAACGGAGCTTGGTGAAGAGGCCGGCGCTGCGTGTGATGGTACCTAAGCTGAGCGATCCTGCGGGTTCGATCGAATTTATCGATGGGGTGTACGGACTGCAATCGACGGTGTTGGCGCGGGACTGCGGCGACTTTGTAGTGCGTCGGAGTGATGGGGTGTACGCCTATCAGCTGGCAGTGGTGGTAGATGACGCCGCTATGGGCGTGAACCATGTGGTACGAGCCCACGACCTGATGGGGTCCAGCGGGCGTCAGCGCTATCTGCAACATGTGCTGGGTCTGGGTGAGGTGGAGTACTTCCACGTGCCTCTGCTGGTGGCGCCGGACGGCCGACGCTTGGCAAAACGCGACTTTGACCTGGATTTGGGGAGCTTGCGGACCTGGATGCGCGGACCGGAGCGCCTGCTGGGACTATTAGCCTGGAAGGTGGGGTTTATTGAGCGCTTTGAGCCCATGAGTGCTGCTGAGCTGGTGGGTGAGTTCTCCTGGGACAAAGTGGCTGCAAGGCGCGACGACATTGTGGTGGACGAAGCGCTGGTGGATGCATTACGCGGGTGAGCGCGTACGCCGGGACAGATGCGGGCGCGAGGGTGCGGGTTTCTCGGCTTGGCACGTACGGACGTGCAGGCGCGAGAGCATGAGCACCCATGACAACTCGGGACTTTAACTGAACGGCTGAATCGGGTATGCTTCTAAGGCCCGGAGAGCTGACCGAGAGGCCGAAGGTGCTCGCCTGCTAAGCGAGTATAGGACTCAATCCTATCTGGGGTTCGAATCCCCAGCTCTCCGCCAGTGACTGTGAGGACCCCCGGTGACCGCGAATGGTTACTGGGGGTTTGTTTGTGCGGATAGTGGCTGGCGACGGCGCGTGTGGGAGCTGGAGCGTGCGTTTGAGTGGATGGCATGCGCGAATGCCCAGGTAAAGCGCGAATGCCCAGGTAAACAAGGGGTGTTGGGCCCTCTGGAAACATACTGCGATTGTTACATAGAGGGATTACGTAGGTAGCGCGATTTGAGAGTTTATTTATAGCTCTTCCCTATTGTCCCTGCTATGGCTGCTTGTCTCGATGTTTTGGAGCACATCAGATGGATATCAGGTCTATGCAACAAAACAAAACAAGAGATATCTTTCGATTCATTGTTGACAGGGCTCGGATTCCATTGCATACTATTTCTCGCACGCGGCGTTACCTCAGCTGGATAGAGGGTCTGACTACGAATCAGAACGTCACAGGTTCGAATCCTGTACGCCGCACCAGCGCAAATTGAACGGAGGGCACCTTGGTGTCCTCCGTTTTTTGTTGTGGGCCATGGGTTGTTTTCTAAATGCCACCTGCCTTTTCTGAGTTCCCTATAGTTGCAGAGCTGTTCTCTAGAAAAAGGCGGTTTTACGGTTGACAAGTATCCCAATCTTCACGATACTCAATATGTCTTGCGGCGTTACCTCAGCTGGATAGAGGGTCTGACTACGAATCAGAACGTCACAGGTTCGAATCCTGTACGCCGCACCAGTTTAATTTATTCAGGCCCTGCGGGGCCTTTTTTCTTGGACAGATGCTTTATCTATTCACGCAAGTTAACCCAGTATCATTACTAGCTTATCTATTCACACCCCTAGTCCTCCCCTCCTCATTCATTCTATGAACATTCAACTTGAGCGCCCCACGTTTAGTCTCGTGTAAACTTATTCGAGTAGCTGAACTGTGTGGTAGAGTAATGTCAGTGAACCCGCCATGCCTCTCTCTCATTTTTTGAGATGATGCAAACTCTGGCGGGTGTTTTTTAGGGGTTACATGCAGTACCGTAAGCCGTGGCTTTCGTATGACCAACAAGCCGACAAACTTGCAGAACTTGGTCTCATCTTTAATAGAACTGACCTGATCACTCGTCTTGAAGACGTAGGTTATTACCGACTAAGTGGAAATTGGTACATATTCAAACAGATATCTATAGACGGCTCCGAATCTTTTATCCCGGGAACACGGTTTAATAAGATATGGCAGTTATATACGTTTGATAGGCAACTAAGACTTGTTGTCCTTGATGCCATCGAGCGTCTTGAGATTTATATGCGAACTCAGCTTGCATATAGACTGGCACAGAAAGATGGCCCGTTTGGTTACCTCAACGCTGCCAGCCTTCCAAATATGAACGAAAAGATCCATTGCGGTTTTATCTCAAGGTGCTTTAAAGCCTACGATCGCTCGAAAACGCTTTTCACAGACCACTTTAAAGAAAAGTATGGGGATTCCCACGAGTTGCCACCGTACTGGATGTTGGTCAACATCATGGATTTTGGAATGATGTTGACTCTTTTCCGCGGTTCTTCAAATGAAGTAAAAGGGGGTATAGCCAACGAAATTGGCGTGCCTTATCTCGTATTAGAGTCATGGTTGATTACATTAAACACCGTGCGTAATATCTGTGCTCATCATGATCGCTTATGGAACCGACGCCTGGGCAACAAAACAAAAATCCCTAGAGGCCGCAAGTACCCCGAATGGCATCACCCCTACGAGGTCAATAACAGCTCCACATTTACGCTGCTAACTATTCTTGGCTATATACTCGAACGCATAGCCCCTGGCTCTTCTTGGCATACAAAAATGCTTCAGTTAATTAACACCAGAACCCTGAGGACTTACAGCTTATGGGATTTAATGAAGGATGGAAAACGTGTCCCATATGGGGAAGGTGGCTTGAATTGTAAAGAGCCATCTTCTCCGATCACAGATCTAACAAATCTAACCCTTTAAGTTTGAAATCATATTTATCCCTACTTACTTGGCTTAAAGGGCCTTGCTCATGGAAGAGTTCTCCAGGATATAGGGGCATTCTGCAGCCATGAGAAGCTCCAAGAGGTCCGAGAGCGTAGTGACACCCTTTAGGTCTTGGGTGAGAACCAAAGCCTCTTGACCCGGGGCACAACGGAGGGCAGCCCAAGGTTCCTGTGTCTTGCATAGGGTGACTCGCCGGTGGAGGGGTGCGGGCTTCTCGGCACCGGGGGCATTGGAGAAGGGCTGGGAGCGCCTCAGGGTTTCATAGAGGTAGATGTTGTCGGCGGAATCGTAGACGGCGATCTCGACAATGTCGCCCTCTAGATTGTGAGCTATACGAGCTACCTGCTGGATTACCTCTGAGGGCTGGGCAGGATGCTTGGAAGCCTTGCGACGATGATGTGTCATGCTATCTCCTCTCGAAAAAACTCTGTGCCTCCTCATATTAGAACATATGTTCTGTTTTATTGGGGTACAAGGACTCTATGTAAGTTTTACACATATTAAGGGAGGTCGAACCCATGGCATCTAATCATAGGGAAGGCGTTGGGCTCGCTCTGGCAGGTGGCGGCTGGAGATCGTTCTCGGAAGTCGCGGTGCTTGAAGATATGGAACGCAACAATCTAAAGGTTGCAGCGGTGGCCGGCACCTCGATGGGCGCGCTGGTGGCAACACTGGTGGCGTCGGGGCTGAGCTCATCGGACATTGAGAGTTTGCTGCTGGAGCTGGACAAGTCGGTGGCAGACGCGGGAATCATCAAGACCATGAAGAGGCATGTGCTTTCGGCGGTGACCCATCAAGGGTTTTTGGGTGACGGCGTGCTGATGGATCAGGTCGCTCCCCTGCTGGAAAAGGTGGGAGTCAAAACTTTTGGGGATTTGAAGCTGCCGCTGGCGCTGACTTCTGTGGATATTCTCACCGGCGAGCTATGCGTGTTCACGGGAACGGATGGGTATTTCTCGGGGCCGGCGGGGTCGTGGAAGTGGATTCCGGGCGATCACGATTTGGCGAGCTGCATTGCGGCTTCGGGAGCATACCCGCTGGTAGTGCAACCTTTGTCCTTTGAGGGGCATACGCTGGTAGACGGCGGATGTCGCATGAATCTGCCCACGCCGCTGTTTGACCGGTCCACGGTGGACGGGGTTGTGGCAGCGCACATGCTTAGGACCTTTGAACCGGCGGATGATCTGACGGTCTTGAACCTCATGACCAAGTGCATGAATTATGGCGCTCAACAGCTGGAGATTCTCTACGCGCAGGCGGCAGACGTCGAGGTGAACATCCCTGTGCCGGGTGAGGAGACGTTCAATCCGGGCAACGGTCAGGGTGTCATCGATTTTGCGCGGGTGTGGCTGAAGGAGCATCCGGTGGACTGGTCGGCGGCACATCCGAGCCTGCTGGACTCTGTGCGTCGTGGCGCCGCGGACTATCTGAGCAGGCTGTTTAGGAACGCGCAGGAGTCGGTGAGCCAATAACGTGCGACGAGCCCCAGAGCGCGCGAATGGATGGCGCTCTGGGGCTCGCTGGGATGTGTGGGATAGACAGGTCTTGATAGCCCGAGTTTGCTACGGTGCGGCTACGAGTCGTAGCTCTTGGGCCAGAGGGCGTCTACCAGGAGTGATGCGGCGAGACCTAGGAGGATCCAAGCCCAACCGGGATGCCAGGTGCCCCAGAGGGCGCCGGTGACGAGAAAGATGGAGAGGCCGGTCCAGAAGCAAAAGCCGGCAACGGCTCCGCGTAGCTTCTTGCCGCGATGGCCGCGGACCCACGCATTGGCAACGCCGCAGAGGCTCTCCCAGGCGGGGATGGCTGCGACGAAAGCCCAGCCCAGGTTCCAACGCTGTCCAAAGAGGCCTAGGCCCAGCAGGGCGATGAGGGAGAGGGGCGCATAGGGAATGCACGCGATGAAGGCTTTGGGTTTGGAGTCGTGGGAAGTGGCGCGGTGGGCGTCGGCCCAGCTGTCGTAGCGAGTGTCGTCGATCCATACCGAGCCATCGTCCTGGGTGCGGACGGTATGCGTGCCGTCGGTGGCGTTGATGTGGATGCCACCAGGGCCCACCTCCACCTGGTCGCCAGAGACATAGTCGTGCACCCGCACGCCGTCCCAACCTACATGCACTGAAGCATCGTCGGCGTCTACATGGACGCCCTCGTCCCAGGAACAATGGACCTGGTCGCGGGAGTCGCCATTCTCGGCATCGGGGTCGTCTGGGGAGTCGCCTGCGGGGTTGGGCTCGCCTGCCGGATTGTCGGCGTCGGCGGCGCTGGGACCAGAAGCGTCGTCCGAGTCTTGGAAGTTGGGCTTCTCGGCAGGGTCGAGGAGCTCGGCGGGAGCGTCCTCTCCATAGATCAGCTGGTCGAGGGTGACTCCGTAGAGGCGGGCGAGGGCGATGAGGTTGTCGGTGTCGGGGCTGGATTCTGTGCGCTCCCATTTGGAGACTGCCTGACGGGAGACTCCGAGCTTTTGGGCCAGTTGCTCCTGGGTGAGGCCATGCTGGCGGCGGAGGGTGGCGAGGCGCTCGGCGATGGAGACGTTCATGGGCGTGCCTTCCTGTGCGGTGGGCTGCGGGATGAAGTGGTGCGGTTCCATTGGTTCCAGCGTGCCAAGAAGGCCGGTTGCGTGCCACCGCTTTTGGGTTGAGAATCGAAAACGCCTCCGCAACGAGGGGTTGCGGAGGCGTGTTAGCGCAGGTAGATCGAGGTGTAGGGAGCGCTAGGCGTTGATGGATTCCTCTGGGGTGATGAGGGTCACGCCGCCCATGTAGGGAACCAGGGCCTCGGGAACGGTGACGGTGCCGTCCTCGTTTTGGTAGTTCTCGATGATGGCGGCCATGGCGCGGCCCACGGCGAGGCCGCTTCCGTTGAGGGTGTGCACATAGCGGGTGCCCTTGAACTCGCTGGGGTCCTTGTAGCGGATGTTGGCGCGACGGGCCTGGAAGTCCCAGCAGTTGGAGCAGCTGGAGATCTCCTTGTAGTTGTGGTAGCTGGGCAGCCACACCTCGAGGTCGTAGGTCTTGGCGGCGGAGAAGCCCAGGTCGCCGGAGCAAAGGGTCACCACATGGTAAGGCAGGCCCAGGGCCTGGAGGCAGAGCTCGGCCTCGTGGGTCATGGCCTCAAGCTGGTTCATGGAGTCCTCGGGGCGGGCGAACTTGACCATCTCCACCTTGTCGAACTCATGCACGCGGATGATGCCGCGGGTGTCGCGGCCAGCGCTGCCTGCTTCCTCGCGGAAGCAGGGGGTGAAGGCGGTGTACTTGAGGGGCAGCTTGTCGCCGTTGATGACCTCGTCGCGGTGGATGTTGGTGAGCATGACCTCGGCGGTGGGGATGAGGTAGAGGTTGGGCTCTACGTGGAAGAGATCATCTTCGAACTTGGGCAGCTGGCCGGTGCCGTAGAGGGTCTCGGCGTTGGTGATGACAGGGGGCCACCACTCCTTGAAGCCGGCCTTGATGTGCATATCGACGAAGAAGTTGATGAGGGCGCGCTCCAGGCGGGCGCCCATGCCCCCCAGCAGGTAGAAGCGGCTGCCGGCGATCTTCACGCCGCGCTCGAAGTCGATAATGCCCAGCTCAGGGCCAAGATCCCAGTGGGCCTTGGCCTCAAAGTCGAACTGGCGCGGGGTGCCCCACTTGCGGACCTCGACGTTCTCGGAGTCATCCTTGCCCTCCGGCACCGAGGCGTCGGGGATGTTGGGGATGCGGCTCATGAGGTCGTGGAGCTCTTGCTCTACCTGGCCACGACGGTCTTCCAGCTGGGAGATGCGGCTCTTATCGGCAGCCACCTGGGCCTTGAGCTGGTCCGCCTCGTCGCGCTTGCCCTCGCGCATGAGGGCGCCGATCTCCTTGGACGCCTTGTTGCGCGCAGCCTGGAGGGCCTCGGCCTGGGCGATGGTGGAGCGGCGCTCGGCCTCGAGCTCGAAGAACTTCTCACGGTCCCAGGAGCCGTGGCGCGCCTCCATGGCGGCGTCGACGACCTGGGGATTCTCTCGTACGAACTTGATATCGAGCATGGGGCCCCGCTTTCTTGTGGGTTGACACTACTGCTATTTGGGCGATTTATCAGTATATACTTGCCACTACTACTTGTTGGATACTACCCCGGGCTTCCTGTCGCAACGGCGCGACCCGGCCATTGGGCACATCTTGCACCGAAAGGTTAACCATGGACTTCTTTAGCTGGCTTTTTGATACGCGCGCAGGCGTGGCCTGCCTGTTCATTGGCGGCATCATCCTGTGCCTCATCATCGCGTTCGTGCTGGAGCGCCGCACGCGCAAGCAGTACTTCAACCATGAGAAGACCGACGACGAGGAAGGCGGGATCTTCTCGGGTGTTTTTGGCGACGACGATGAGGACTCCGACTCCAAGCAGCGCTGATGGAGCGGTGAAACACAGCGGATGCCGAACGGCAACGTGTGGTTCGCGAGGCAGCTTCTGTGGTGCGCGAGGCAGCTGGCTTCTGCGATGCGCGGGACGAGCAGCTTCTGTGGTTCGCAGGATAAGTATTGCAGATCCCTCTGATTTTATGCTTCATTTGCTACATATTGGGCCCCTGGGCCTTCGAGAGCTTCTTGACGCACCAGCTAGGAAGCTCTTCAGCTAGGGGCTCTTTTTTTATGGATCATCGCGGCATGAAAAAAGGAGCCTTGAGGGGCTCCTGAGAAAGTCTGGTGCGGGCGAAAGGACTTGAACCTTCATGAGATTGCTCTCATACGGACCTGAACCGTACGCGTCTGCCAATTCCGCCACGCCCGCGTAGCTAGGTTAGTATGCCACACTTTTACCGCCTGTGGCAAAGTTTTTTTGATCGCACCTATGAGCCCGTTTCTCCACATAAGCTCTCCTTGATTTGGCGCAGGGACGGGCAAGAGTGCCTCGGCTCAGCGGGGATGCTACACTAGGAAGCCAAAGAGTCGCAGGTACCCATCGGTGCCTGCAGACAAAAGTCGTCCATTCGCACCCCATACACACCAAGGACGTCGTTATGGCCCCATTCAACCAAGAGATGCCTTCGCAGGCTGGACCCTCTCGCACGGGTCGCGGCGCCTACGGCGCTGGCGCTGCAGGCGGCCTAGGGATGGCGGGTGGAGGCGAGAGTTTTGCATCCCCCCAGCTGTTGGGGCGCTACCGCATCATAGAGCAGCGCGACCAGGGCGGCTTTGGCTCCGTGTTGGTGTGCTGGGACGTGCGCCTGCAGCGACGCGTGGCCATCAAGTGCCTACCGCTGGAATCCCAGGATCCCGAGGTCTATGCCCAGGCGGGCTACGATGCCGCAGGGTACAGCCCAGCGGGCTGGGGCGCTGGCGGGGCAGGTGGCGCGGGCTGGGGCGCGGGGAACGCCGCAGGCTATGGGGTCGATGCCGCAGTGGCAGAGGCGCTGGCAGAGGCCCGGGCGTCAAGCGCGCTTACGCATCCCAACATCGTCACGGTGCACGACTTTGCGGTGGACGATCAGTTCGCCTACATAGTCATGGAGTACGTGGACGGCGTGACCCTTTCTGAGTTGATGGGCCGCGTCGAGGGCGGCGTGCTTATATGGTGCGAGGTGGCCTACGTGTTGCAGTCGGTGGCCTCGGCGCTCTCCTACGCCCACGACCACGGCGTGCTGCATCTGGACATCAAGCCCGCAAACATCATGATCGACAAAACCGGCGCGGTGAAGCTGGCAGACTTTGGCATGGCCTCGCTGGCCTCGGCGGCCGGCTGGGACGATGCCCGAGGCGGCACGGTGGGCTACATGCCTCCCGAGCAGCTCTGCGGCGAGCTGGTGGACGAGCGCACCGACGTCTTTTCGCTGGCAACCGTCTGCTATCAGGCGCTTACGGGACGGGCGCCCTTCTCGGCCCCTACGGCCGAGAAGTCGCTCAAGCTGGAACAAAAGGGGGCGCCGCCGCTGGACTCGGTGGAAGCCGAGCTGGCTGGCCCCGTGACTTTGGCTTTCGAAAGCGCCATGAGCGCCGATCCAGCCGCGCGCATGGTGGATCCGCTGGAGCTGGCGGGCGAAGTGGTGCCGTCGCTGGGAGACCCTGAGGAAGGTCGGGCTTCCATCTGCGGGCTGCTGGACCAGGCGGAGGAAGGCGAAGAGTTCGATGAGTCGGCCTGGAGGGCGATGGACCCGCCTGGCCGCCGCATCCCATGGCTTGCGGATTTTGTGTGTGTCGCCGCCGACGCCCTGGCCGCATTCCTCGTGACCAGCTGGGCCTGCCAGAGCTTGGGATTGCCCCTGAGCTGGGTGAGCGTCCTGGCACCTGCCGCCTGCGCAGCCCTCACCGCGCTCGCTCCCATGGTGGGCGCCTGCACTACGCTACTGGTTGCCTGTGTGGCGACGGGCTCGGTTGCCTTCGGCGCGGGCGGTCTGTTGCCCGCCCTGGGCTGGGGCGCCGCGGTGGCGGTGCCTACCCTGCTCTGGGTGGTGCGCGTGCTGCCTTGGCTGCCGAGAAACTCCAGCCGCCTGGCCTGCATCTCTCTGCTCGCAGGGCCGGCTGCCGGGTCGCCGGCGGTGAGCCCGGGCATTGCCGGCTATGGGCTGCCGCCTGCCGTGGCGGCCCTCACCAGCGCCCTGTCGTCCCTGCTCGCGCTGGTAGTGCGCGCAGGAGCAGGCGGCAACGCCGGAGGCAGCCTCTTCTTTGCAGCGGGAGCCGCAGGAAGCGCTGCAAGCTCTGCCGGCGGCATGGGCCCTCTGGCTGCCGTGGGAGCGGCGGTGTGCGTGGTGGGCTTCTCGGCATTGGCGGCTGCAGCAGCGTCCTGGTGCGGCGCCAAAGGCAGCCCGGGGCGCGTGGCGGCAGGGCAGCTTTTGGCGGTCGTCCTCATGCTGGTAGGGCTTTGCGTGGCTTCAGGTCTGGAGAATGGCCAGATATGGGCCGCTCCATCAGTTCAGGCCACGGCCGTTGCGGTAGGCTCAGGAGTACTCATGCTCCTCATGGTCGCGCTGTTTGGCATCCCCACGGCGCGCCGGGAAGGTGAAGACAGTGAACTTCCTTAACGTGTTCGAAGAGCGCATCTCTGGTCTGTTTGGCGATTCCGCCCAGGCTGCCGCGCCCTTCTCCTTTAAAAAGCTTGCCAAGAAGGCCTCGAGCGAGCTGGAAAAAGAGACCTACGTGATCAACGGCGTAGATACGGCTCCTGCCCTGTTCACGGTGCTTATATCGGCAGACGACGATGCCGCCATGCGCCCTCTTTACGCCAGCCTCACCCAGGAGACGGCCCTGTTTTTGGAGGCCCATGCCCAGCGCCGCGGCTACACCTTTGTGGGCGCGCCGCTGGTGCGCTTCATGGTGGACCCGTCGCTCAAGCACGGCAAGTTCTCCGTGTTTGCAGAGAATGTCGACGCCCGTACCCTGGATCATCTGCGGGTGGAGGAGCAAGAGGTGCTCTCGGGCGCCCCTGCCGCCGCCCCTGCGCAGGGTCGCGCTGCAGCCACTCCGCGCGCCGCCGCCTCTGCCCGCCCCCGCGCCAACGCGCTGGAAGCGGGCCTGGGCCCCATCGGCAGCCCGGTGGCAGACGGCGCAGATGCCGGCTTGGACGTCATCAGCCCCAGCACCGTGCTGGACGTGGTGGAAGACGCCTACATCTCCGAGCAGCCCGGCGTCCCTGTCGCGCGTCCCGAGGCCCCCATGGGCCCCAACCTGGCGCTGCGTCCGGAGCCCGCGGCTCCCTATGCCGACAATGGCGTGCCCCAGGCAGCTGTCCCGGCCGCCGGCGCCCCGTCCTTCTCGGCAGCAGAGAATGCGTCTGCCGCTGGCGCCGGTGCGCCAAGCCGCAGGCATGCTGCCTCGACCCCCCTGGTAAACCCCCATGCGGACGGCTCTTACAGCGCCACCCCCAGCTATGCCGGCTACGACGTGCCCGGCGCCCCGGCTCCCGTGGCGCCCTCGGTGCAGCAGCCAGCCGCATCGGTCCCTGGGCCTACCATGGCCCCTCCCACCCAGCGCCGCAACGTGCCCCTGGTAAACCCGCGGGCAGGGGCCGCGCCTCGTGCGACGGGCCCTTCGGCGGTGCTCATCGACCGCCAGAGCGGGCGCACCTATGCCTGCACCTCCGACCGCTGCATCATTGGCCGCGAGCGCACCACCGGCGGCATCGTGCTGCACGACCCCAACGTGAGCCGCCGCCATGCAGAGCTGTCCTATCAGGGCGGCCACTGGCTCATCAGCGACCTCAAGTCCATGAACGGCACCCTGGTGAACGACGTGGACATCGAGCGCTGCGTGCTGCGCGACGGCGACCTCATCACGCTGGGGCTTACGAACCTTGAGTTCCGGGAGGGCTGATGATCGACCTCGTCCTCTTTATTGGCCGCATCCTTTTGGTGGTGTTGCTCTACCTGTTTTTGTTCGCGGTCATGCGCACCGGCATTGGCCTGGTGAAAGGGCAGCGAAAAGACTCCGCCATCTGGACCTTGGACCTGGAGAAGGGGCCTCGCAACCTGCGCGGCCTCCATGTGGACATGCTGGGGCCCGTGGTCATTGGCCGCTCCCCTAGCTGCGACATCGTCATCGACGAGCCCTTTGTGAGCGCCAACCACGCGCGCCTCACCCTCCAGGGCCCGGCGCTGGTGCTGGAAGATCTGGAATCCACCAACGGCACCATGGTCAACGGCCGCGAGGTCACCGAGCCCGTCACCCTGCGCGACGGCGACGACCTGCAGGTAGGCGACGCCGTGCTTCGAGTGAGCCGCCGATGACAGAGGAGCATTCTTTGGCGTCCAAGCTGGTGCGCCAAGCCACCGCGCCCCTGCGCCCCATGCTCGACTTGTCGAGCAGGCCGGGATCTGACTCCGAGAGCGGGTCCAACCACTTTTTGGCCTGGGGCTCCCGCACCGACGTGGGGCTTATCCGCGATCACAATGAAGACTCCTATCTGTGCCGCCCGCCGCTCTTTGCGGTGTCAGACGGCATGGGAGGCCATGCCGCGGGCGAGGTAGCCAGCTCTATCGCCATCCATGCCATCGCCCAGGAGGCACCCGCCCACGCAGACTCCGCCGGGCTGGGCGCCGCCATCGAAGCGGCCAACAGGGACGTGATAAGCGCCCCCGAGCAGGGACGCGGCCGCGAGGGCATGGGCTGCACCGCCACCGCCTGCATCATCGAAGGCGACAAGATGGCCATCGCCCATGTGGGCGACTCCCGCCTTTACCTGCTGCACAAAGGCACCCTGGTGCGCGTGACCCACGACCACTCCTTTGTGGAGGAGCTGGTGGACTCCGGCAAGATCACCCCCGACGAGGCCCGAGTGCACCCGTCGCGCTCGGTGATCACCCGCGCCCTGGGCTCTGACCCCGACATGTATGCAGACCACTTCACCCTGGACGTAGAGAGCGGCGAGCGCGTGCTGCTGTGCTCCGACGGCCTCTCCTCCATGGTGCCCGACTCCGAGATCGAGGACATCTGCGTCACCAGCGCCAGCCCTCAGACCTGTGCCGACGCCCTCGTCTCTGCCGCCCTCATCGCCGGCGGCCACGACAACGTCACCGTCATCGTGGTGGACATCTTGAACGACGGCAAGGAGGCGGCCCGCTCCCGCAAGCGCCGCAACGCCGTCTTGGGCTGGCTGGCCGGCTTCGTCGCCATCTTGGCCGTGGTGTGGCTGGTGGGCTCCCTCATCGTGAACCGCAGCTACTATCTCTCCACCTCAGAGGGCTATGTGGCCATTTACCAGGGCGTCGAGGGAGACTTCTTAGGCTTCCCCCTCTCCCATCTCCAAGAGACTACCAGCGTCGAGGCCTCCCAGCTTCCCGAGGCCGTCCAAACCCAGCTGGCCTCCGGCATCACCATGGACAACCTGGATGCCGCCAACGCCACCGTGAACGCCTACCGCAAGCAGATCGAGGAGGCCGCCCGCAAGGCCGCCGAGACTGCCGACACCCTCAAGAGCTCCGGAGACGCTTCTGCCGCCGACAAGGACGCAGCCACCGCTGCCAGCGATGGCGCCTCTGCTGCAGTGGAATCCCCTGCTCCCGATGCAGCCGCCTCTGAAGGCGGCGCTGCGCCTCAGGAAGGCGGTGCCGCATGAACCTGAACCCCTACGCCACTGCGACCTCGCCCGATCCCTTGGAGCGGGGAGCCAATCGCCGCACCACCGAGCTGCTGCTGCTCATCGCAGGTGCAGTGCCGGTGCTGCTCATCTATGCCATGTACGTCATCGACACGGGCACCGCCCTGTCGCTGGAGACCGTCTCGGTGCCTCTGAGCCTCTTCGCCGCCTTTGCGGCGGCCCATGTGGCGGTGCGCTTCTTGGCCCCCGGCGCAGACCCGGCGATCCTGCCCATCGTGTTCGTGCTCTCCGGCATAGGCATCACCTTTGTGACCCGGCTGGCCCCAAACTCGGCCATGTCCCAGGTCATGTGGCTGTTCGTCTCGGTAGCCGCCATGGTGGCCACCCTGTTTTTGGTAAAGAACCTCGATGCCTTGGCCGACTACAAGTACACCATCGGCATCGCCGGCGTGGTGCTTATTCTGCTGCCCATGGTCTTTGGCGTGGCCCACTACGGCTCCAAGCTGTGGCTGCAGATCGGCCCCTTCTCCTTCCAGCCCGGCGAGCTGGCAAAGATCGCCATCGTGCTCTTTTTGGCCAGCTACCTGGCGGCCAATCGCGAGCTGCTCTCGGCTTCCAGCCGCAAGTACGGCCCCCTCACCCTGCCGGCGCCCCGCATGCTGCTGCCCATCCTTCTCATGCTGGGACTCACCTTGCTCATCGTGGTCTTCGAGCGCGACCTGGGCAGCGCCCTGCTCTTCTACACCATCTTTGTGGTGATGCTCTACGTGGCCACGGGCCGCGTGAGCTATGTGGTGGTGTCGGTGGCGCTTTTGGCCCTGGCGGCGGTGGCCTGCTACTTCCTCTTTGGCCACGTGCGCACGCGCTTTGACATCTGGCTAGACCCCTTTGCAGACGCCCAGGGCGGTGGCCTGCAAATCGTGCAATCCCTCTACTCCCTGGCCGACGGCGGCCTCTTCGGCGCCGGCGTGGGCAAGGGCATGCCCGAGCTCATCCCGGTGGTGGCCTCAGACTTCATCTTCTCGGCCATAGGCGAGGAAATGGGCCTTTTGGGCGCCAGCGCCGTGCTGCTGCTCTTCATGCTCTTTGCGGTGCGCGGCTTTGCCACCGCGGCCCGCGCCAAGTCTGACATGGCAGCCTTCACTGCGGCAGGCCTCACCACCTCCATCTGCTTCCAAGCCTTCCTCATTGTGGGCGGCGTCACCAAGTTCTTGCCGCTCACAGGCGTCACGCTGCCCTTCATGAGCCAAGGCGGCTCCTCGCTTTTGGCGAGCTTCATCGCCGTGGGCCTGCTGCTTCGCTGCGGCGACCAAGGCACCGGCCACTCCGTGCTGGTGAGCGGCTCGGGCACCACCGGCGCCGAGATCACCCCGGCGCTTCATGCCCACGGCACCTCCCAGAGCTTCGAGGCCCTTAAAAACAGCCCTTATGCACGCATTTCCCGCGGCATGGAGACCCCGGAGTCCGGCGTGCTGGGGCGCGTGGCCCTCTCCTCGCGCCTCACTGCCCTGGTGACCTTCTTCACCGTCCTGTTCGCGCTGCTCATCGCCAACCTCACCTTCATCCAGGTGATCAAGGCTTCCGACTACCAGAACCTGCCCATCAACAACCACACCATCGCCCGCTCCTCCAAGGTGCAGCGCGGCGCCATCATCACTTCCGACGGCGTGACTCTGGCCGAGTCGCTCCAACAGGCAGACGGCACCTACGTGCGCAGCCATCCTGCTGGGGATCTCGCCATCCATACGGTGGGCTACATCTCCACCCAATACGGCGCCACCGGCATCGAGCAGTCCATGAACACCTCGCTCACCGGCCATGCCGACTACACCAGCTGGCGCAGCGCCTTGAACGCCCTCTCGGGCAAGGAGCAGCCGGGCGACACCGTGGTGCTCACCTTGAACTCCAAGATCCAAAAGGCCGCCGACGAGGCCCTCCAGGGCTACACCGGCGCCATCGTGGTGCTCGATCCTTCCACGGGCGCAGTGTTGGCCAAGGCAAGTTCGCCCACCTATAGCTACGACGATCTCTCCTCGGTCATTTCCGGCCAAAGCGGGGAAGGCGCCCTGGTGGACCGCACCACCCAGTCGCTCTACGCGCCGGGCTCCACCTTCAAGGCCGTGACGCTGTCTGCAGCCCTGAACTCCAAGCTTGCCACGCTGGACAGCCAGTGGGACGCCCCGGCTTCCATGGACATCGGCGGCGCCGCGGTGACCAACGACGGCAACCGCGAGTACGGCACCATCAGCCTGAGGAAGGCCTTCGCGGTCTCCTCCAACGTGGTCTTTGGCCAGCTGGGCGTCAAGCTAGGCGCCCAAGCCCTGGTGGATGCCGCCAGGGCCTATGGCTACAACGGCACCATCGGCCTGGACTTTGCCTGCACCCCCTCGGTTATGGCCAACCCGGCCGACATGACCGAATGGGAGACTGCCTGGGCCGCCTGCGGCCAGCCGGTAGGCGAGCACCAAGGCCCCATCGGCCCCCAGACCACCGTCATGCAGAATGCCGTTATCGCAGCGGCCATTGCCAACGGCGGCGTAGTGATGAATCCCTATGTGGTGGATTCGGTGCTTTCTCCCGAGGGCACAAAGATCTCAGCCACCACCCCTAAATCTTTGGGTCAAGCCATCTCTTCTGAGACCGCAACCCAAGTGAAGGAAGCTATGCTTGAGGTAGTTGACGACGGAAGCGGTTCTGCCGCCTCGGTCCCCGGCGTAGAAGTCGCCGGCAAGACCGGCACGGCAGAGACCGGATCCTCGGCCAACTCCCTCTTCATAGGGTTTGCCCCTGCGGATAAACCCACCATTGCCGTCTCCATCTGCGTGGAGGGCAACGGCGACAACGTGCGAGGGGTCGCCACCAGGCTGGCCTCGCGCATCATCGCCGCTTCCCTGCAAGTTCAGGCGGAGGGGTAAGAGATGGCCGCACCTGCACTATAGACGCACTTCAAATGTAGAACTATTCACCACGAGGCATCACACACCACAGATCGCTGCACAAACGTGCCCATCCCTTAAGGCACGCGCACAGATAGGAGAGGGATATGCCAGAGAGGGTCCTCGGCGGACGCTACCGGGTCCAAGGCAAGATTGGCATCGGCGGAATGGCCACGGTGTACCGCGGCACTGACGAGGTACTGGGGCGCACAGTCGCCATCAAAACCATGTTGCCGCAGTACGCGGCCGACCCCTCCTTCGCCGCCCGCTTCAAGCAGGAGGCCCAGGCGGCCGCCGCGCTTCAGAGCCCCTACATCGTGGGCATCTTCGACTGGGGCAAGGACGGCGACACCTACTACATCATCATGGAGTACCTGCGCGGCACCGACCTCAAGAGCGGCATCCGCACCCACGGCGCCTTGGACTCCCGCAAGGTGGCCCAGATCGGCTCCCAGATTTGCCAGGCGCTCTCGGTGGCCCACAAGCACGACATCATCCACCGTGACATCAAGCCTCAAAACATCATGGTGCAGCCGGACGGCAACATCAAAGTCATGGACTTTGGCATCGCCCGAGCAAAGAACAGCCACCTTACCGCCGACAACTCCGTCCTTGGCACCGCTCACTACGTCTCTCCCGAGCAAACCAAGGGCCAGCCCCTAGGCCCCACCTCCGACATCTACAGCCTGGGCATCGTCATGTACGAGGCTGCCTGCGGCAAGGTGCCCTTCGACGGCGACGACGCCATCTCTGTGGCCTTGAAGCAGGTCAACGAGCAGCCTGTGCCGCCCTCCCAGGTGAACCCCAACGTGGACCCCCAGCTTGAGGCCATCATCCTCAAGTGCCTCATGAAAGATCCCGCCCAGCGCTTCCAGACGGCGGACGAGCTGCGCCGCGCCCTCACCGACTACCTTGCCGGCCGCGTGGTAGCCATCTCCAACAACGCCACCACCATGCTGCCTGCGGCAGCCACCACACGCCTCAACAAAGGCGGCCAGGGCACCCAGCAGATGAACCGGGTGGCTCCCGACTCCAAGTCCGGCGACACCCGCATACAGGCCTCTATGGGCCGCAACGTGACCCCCGTGGATGACGAGGGCCCCTCCAAAGGCAAGCGCGTGGGCATCATCCTAGGGGTGATCGCCGCCATCGCCATCCTAGGCGTGGCCCTCTGGTTCCTCTTTGGGCAGCAAGCCGGCGATCGCAGCGTGCCCAACTACATCACCATGAGCCAGGATGACGCCACCAAGGCCATCAAAGACTCTGACTTCTTCCAGGTGGGCACCATCTCCGAGTCCTACGACGACAACGCCGCCGAAGGCACCGTCATGGCCCAGGACCCTGAGAGCGGCTCCATGCGCCCCAAGGGGACGCGTATCAACCTCACCGTCTCCAAGGGCAAGCGGCCCGCCCAAGAAGTGACGGTGCCCGACCTCTCCAACATGACCCCCGACCAGGCAGAGGAAGCCCTCACCAAGCTGGGTCTTGTGGGCAAAGCCGGAGACTCCGTGTCCGACAACTCCATCGAAGCCGGCCACGTAGCCCGCCAGAGCCCCGCTGCCGGCACCAGCGCCAAAGAGGGTGACACGGTGACCTACAACCTCTCCAAGGGCGCCGAATCCAAGAGCGTCCCCGACGTCACCGGGTACACCCAGGAAAGCGCCACCTCCACGCTGGAGAACGCAGGCTTCATCGTCTCTGTAGGCAACAGCACCGCCAGCGACACCGTGCCTGCCGGCTCCGTCATCAGCTACACGCCTTCTGGCAACCAGCCCACCGGCACCACCATCTCGCTCACCATCTCCACCGGCCGCAAGTCTGTGGATGTGCCCAACGTGGATGGCTTGAACTTCGAGGAGGCCCAGAGCACCCTGGAAAACGCCGGCCTGCGCTACAACACCCGCTGGCAAGCAAGCACCAGCGTGGCTAAAGGCCAGGTCATTAGCCACTCGCCCTCTGGCTCGCAGCCCACCGGCACCACAGTGACCATCATTGTGTCCGCCGGCCCCGACACCTCCTCCCAACAACCGACTAGCCCTGGCAACGCTGGCAACAACGGAGGTACCGACGGAACGAACAGCGAGGATTAGCCTAGCGTTGGCTGCACGGCGGCCCTCAAACCCAGAGGGGTCTGCTGGACCTGCGGACACTGGCCCCACAGGTTGGGACTACTCCACCAGGGGGCACAGGCCTGTAAAATGGCGCGGCCTCCAGAACTAGAGTTTCGCAGGCCTCCAGAACTAGGGTCTCAATGCCTCAGAAATACTACTGCGATAGTTACACTATATGTAGCTATCGCAGTTTTTCTATCTTTGTCTCATTACAATGTAACTAACGTAGCTTGTTTTTAGAGGGCGCACATCCCCTTTATCCCCCTTATTCTCCAAGCCGCTTTTGCATCCTCCCCTGCCCTCCAATCTCGAGGTCCCCTTCGCCCCACATGCACTTACGACTTCCTCACTTCAAGTGCAAACCTGCCGCCCTTGGATCGCTCTTCGCCCTCTCTCGTGTTACTCTGACTTCGCTGGGCCGAGCAGAACCTCTTCCATCCTCTCTGCAGCGCGTGTGGCGGCGCCATCGGACCCACAGAAAGGCAGAGTGCATCTTGCGCATCTTCTAGACATCCTCAGGTATCCGCCATAGATACTGCCAGCTCGTGAGCCATTTTTCGCATGAGTCAGGCAGTTCCAAGGAGTCTAGATTTATGCCTATCGTTTTATCTGACGTGACGTTTGCCTATCCCCGCGCCACCAAGCCCCTCATTCACAATCTATCTCTCACCTTCACCATCGGCTGGACCTGCCTCTTAGGCGACAACGGCTGCGGCAAAACCACGCTGGTAAAGCTCGCCGCAGGGCTGCTGGAGCCGCAGCAGGGCACCATTCAGCGCTTGGATTATGTGGCCTGGTGCCCTCAGGATCCCCAGCAGGCACCAGAGGCTCTCCTCGATTTCGCCTGCGCCTACGACCCCCTCGCCCGGAGCCTCCGCTCCCGCCTGGCCCTTCAAGACGACATGCCTTGGCGCTTCGCCCAGCTTTCCTGCGGCGAACAAAAGAAGCTCCAGGTAGCCGTCGCGCTTTGGCAACAACCCGACGCCCTCATCCTCGACGAGCCCACCAACCACATCGACCACCAGGCGCGCCGACAGCTGCTGGAAGTGCTTCAACAATTCAAGGGCACGGGTATCCTGGTGAGCCACGACCGCCAGTTGCTGGATCTTCTCGGCAACCGATGCGCTTGCTTCGAGCAGGGTCGCGTAATCTTGCGACCGGGAAACTCCTCGGTGGTGAGGGCACAGATGGAGCTAGAGCGGCGCAGTGCGGCGCATGAGCGGCAGTCGGCCACTCGGGAGCTGAATCGTCTTGCTGCCGAGAAACTCCAACGCTCCCACCAAGCAGCTGCCGCAGCGTCGAAACGCTCCAAACGCGGGCTGGACCCCAAGGATCACGATGGGCGGGCGCGCATTGGGCTGGCGATTGTCTCGGGACAGGACGGGGCTGCCGGGCGGCGGTCCAGTGCGATGGACGCTCGGCTGAAGAGGGCTCAGGAGCGCAAAGCTGCAGCTCAGGTGAGTAAGCGCTACGACGGCAACCTTTGGGTGGAGATGGAGGTGCATCCGCGCCCAGTGTTGCTTCGTTGTGGAGCGACGTCTATTGCGTGCGGCGAGGACGAGCTGGCGGTGCCTGACCTGTACGTAGGACATCACGACCATGTGGGCATGGTGGGACCGAATGGCTCGGGGAAGAGCACGTTGGTGAGATGGCTTCTGACACAGGCACCCCAGGATGTGCGAGTGCTTTATGTGCCTCAGGAGGTGGATGAAGAGGGTACTCGGAAGCTGCTGGAGCGCTTAGCCGAGCTGAGTGCAGCCGAACGCGGGCAAGTGCTCTCGGTGGTGGCACAACTTAATTCTGAGCCGGAGCGCATTTTGGAAGGGGGATCGTTGAGTCCCGGCGAGGCCCGCAAGTTGATAATCGCATTGGGCATGCTTGAGAAGCCGCAGCTACTGGTGCTGGATGAGCCAACAAATCATCTGGATTTGCATTCGGTAGAAGCGCTGGAGCGCGCACTGGCCGACTTCCCTGGCGCACTGCTTGCTGTAAGCCACGATTACGCATTCTTGGACGCTTGCTGCGAAATGCGATGGCGAGTTGAGGGTGGAGCCGTGAGGGTGAAAGCGTGAGCGATAGGTGGCGCGCTGTGAACGCGATCGCTATTGGAGGAATGAGGCTGAGTGACTGGGGTAATGAAAGTGGTTTCTACGAGATAGAAGGGATAGTCCACAGGCGGTAGAGGAGGGCCAATAAAGGGTAAATGTGCCTCAGAAAAGCATCTACTTTAGCTACATAGCATGGTAGCTAAAGTAAAAGTATAGATATAAATACCACTATCTTAGCAACGCTGTGATGTAGCTATTGAAGAAGGTTTTCTGAGGGAGCCAGACCCTAAAGTCATGGGTCCATAGGAAGGTGCTAGACCCTAAGAGCCATGGGGCCCTAGGGGTGCGCCAGACTATACCGCCCTGGGCCGTAGCTTTGTCACGGGACTAGGAGTGTTGCCTCATTTCCTCTTGTCTGGCTTGCTCTGGGCCATCCCTGCCAAGAAAAGGCCTCATCTGCAGCCATTGTGCAGATGAGGGCTCAAGGGATCCAGCAGAAGGAGTACGGAGCGCTTAGCGGGTAGCGTCCCAGACTCCCGCGCCGTTCACGTGCCAGCGGCCAATCCACCTGTTGGTGGCCATAGCGCCGGAGCCGCCCACGTAGTAGTTGCCAATCCAGCGGTTGGCCGCCATGGCGCCAGAGCCGTCCATCCAGTACCAGGCACCCCCAATCCACTGCCAGCCGGTGAGCATGGCGCCAGAGCCATTCAAGTAGTACCAGGCATTGCCTACCCAGCGCCAACCGGTAGCCATAGCGCCTGAACCGGTGAGGTAGTACCAGGTGCCTCCCACTTTCACCCAACCGGTGGCCATGGCGCCAGAGCCGTCCATCCAGTACCAGGCGCCGCCAGTGTAGATCCAGCCGGTAGCCATGGCGCCAGAATTATCCAGCCAATACCAATGGCCACCGGTATTAACCCAGCCGGTGGACCAGCCATTACCATTCCACCAGCGCCAGCGTCCTCCATCCTGACACCAATTGGGTTGGGAGGCAGCCGCAAGCTTAGCCTTAGCAGCATTGAGACGATTTTGGGCAGCCACAAGCTTATCGGCAGAGCCATTGATCTCGGGATTCTTCTCGTACTCGGCCACCAGAGCATCGAACTCAGCGGTGGTGTAGGCAGGCTTGTTGAATTCAAAGGTCTCACCATGAGTGATGGGGTATTTGTTCCCAGACACAGTATTTGTTGCAAAACCTGTGGTAAGGTAGTTCGAATTCACAATGTTGAGATAATGGCCAGTCTCTCCACCTTTTTCTGGTGCATACGTCTTGCCAGTAGAAGGATTGGTCACATTGCTGTTCTTATAGGTGGCCATTTCTTCCCAATACCAACCCTCAAAAGGATCTGCATAGCCCCAAGAGAGATTCTCACCCACTTTATAAGCTTGGGTATGACCTAAAACCACTGCAGATTTGTTGCCTTGAACAGCGGCAATGGCCATGAGCTCAGGGCTTACCTTGAACTGGCCCAGTACAGCACCAGTCTTGGGATCTGTTTTGGCCTCAGCGCGCAAACGGTTGCACTCCTTGATCCACTTAAGCGACTCTTTGAAGTTGGCCCAGGAAGTGGCGTCACCGGATGCCCCAATCTTTGTATTGGCCAAGATAGGCGACTTGGTAAGCACCTCCACGGCCTCTTTGCCACCAGCCTTGCCAGTGGACTGCATCCACTGAAAGAATGTGAGTTCGTTGATGGTGGCCTTGGCAGAGAGCGAGTTTACTTCGCTTTGAGCTGCATCTACCTCTCGCTGGGCTGCAGCTTTGATCTCTGGCTGATTTAGTGGCACATAGGCTTGTGCTGTGACAGGAACGGCCAACAGCAGGCAGGCGCACATCGCCAATAATGCGAAAGTCTTTCTGACTAGGGTTTTGCGCAAGCTAAACACAGACTTCTCTCCTCGAACTATTATTACTAATATAAATTCGAACAACGTACTCCCTTATTTATATCAGTTGATTCAGTTCTTGTTAAGCTTGATGTAATGGAGAGACTCCTTAAGGCGCAAATTCGGCTGATAGTGGGCATTCAGAAAAAACTGCGTTAGCTACATATGAATGAAACTACTAAAGAAGCATGTGTCGACACATACTTCTACCTCAGCTACATTCTAGTGTAGCTATTGAAGAAGGTTTTCTGAGTGGGCTAGACCCTAAAACCATGGAGCCATAGGAAGGTGCTAGACCCTAAAACCATGGGACCCTAGGGGTGCGCCAGACCTTTAAGGCAGCCTCTCGAGCACCCGTACTCTCACCCTCAAAAACAACCTCGCCCAAAAAACTGTCAGTCACCGCAGGCGAGACCCCACCTGCCTATACGCAAACAGCCCAGAACCCCACGCGGGCTCTGGGCTGCAATCAATTCGTGGTGCGCCTGGGCGGATTCGAACCGTCGACACCCGCTTTAGGAGAGCGGTGCTCTATCCCCTGAGCTACAGACGCATGATTGGACTATTTTAACGCATCCGGCTGGTTAAGGCACCCCCGCTCAGGCGTCCCTGCTCGCTCGAGCATCCCAGCGAGGGATGCCAGCCAACCTGCAGCGGCAGGGTTTCTCGGCAAGAAGGTGGGCATGCGGTCCTGGTGCAGCGCTCACACATGGCGGACGCGCGGGGCCAGACGTGCTATTTGGAGCCCTTCTTGCGCTCGGCTTTGGCCAGGCGCTTGGCTTCCTCGCGCTTGTAGTCCTCGTCGATGATGGCCTGCATGCGCTTTGCGGAGAGACCGGCTACCGTAGCGTCGGTGTCGCGGCGGATGGGGCGCACCTTCACCCAATCGAAGATGAACGAGCCGATGATGCACACGTAAGCCAGAATGAGGCAGACCATGGCCAACATGCCCATAGGCGAAGTGATATCTTGGGAGGCGCCGGGGAAGATGAACATGGCCAGCCAGGAGACGGCAGTGAGGGCGAGACCCGCGCCCAGGCCAACCCACCACACGCGGCGCACCTTGTTGTAGGCGGGGTTTTGGCGCAGCAGGATGTTGCTCACCACGGTGGCGCGGTCGCGGGCGTCTCGCTCGATGCGCTTTTGCTCCTTGCGCTCCTCCTTGGAGAGAGGGGCGCCGCCAGCGCGGTTCGCAGACTTGGAGCTGCTCTTCCCCGAGCCCTGAGTCACACTGCCGGCAGCAGCACGCACGGGCTTGGCGCTGGAGGAACTCTTGCGCGCCATGCCGGAGACGCTCTCGGTGCGCTGCTTGACCGAGCGCTCGTTGTTGGGATTGCGGATGGACATGTATTACTGCTCCTTCATGGGGACAAAAGCGTCGCCCGTAATCTTTTCAAACGCTTCTTTGTAGCGTTTCGAAGTGCCTTCGATGATCTGGGCAGGCAGATGAGGGGGCTCACCCTGCATGTCCCAGTTGGCCTTGAGCCAGTCGCGCACAAACTGCTTGTCATAGCTGGGCTGCACCTGGCCTTCTTGATAACCCTCTTGAGGCCAGAAGCGGCTGGAGTCCGGCGTAAGTGCCTCGTCGATGAGCACCACCTCACCGTCGATAAGGCCAAACTCGAATTTGGTGTCAGCGATGATGATGCCTTGCGTGGCTGCATAGTCTGCCGCGGCCTTATAGAGCTTAAGCGATAAATCCCGCAGTTGGGAGGCGATGTCTTCGCCCACAATCTCTACGCAGCGTTCATAAGAAATATTCTCATCATGGTCGCCGATGGCCGCTTTGGTGGACGGGGTGAACAACGGCTCGGGAAGCTTGGAGGCCTCAGTGAGGCCCTCTGGCAGAGAGATGCCGCATACGGTGCCGTCTTCGTCGTAGGTCTTCTTGCCCGAGCCGGTGAGGTAGCCGCGCACGATGCACTCGATGGGCAGCGGCTGGGCCTTCTTCACCAACATGGCGCGTCCTGCCAGGTAATCTGCGTAGGGCGCGTACTCCTCCGGGAAATCTTCCACCTGGAGGCTCACCATATGATTTGGAACGATGTCCTTGAACTTGTCAAACCAAAAGGCCGACACCCGGGTGAGCACCTCGCCCTTGGAAGGGATCTCGTCGGGCAAGATGAAGTCGAAGGCACTTACGCGGTCGCTGGCTACCATAAGCAGCGTGTCCCCGCAGTCGTAAATGTCGCGCACTTTGCCCGAAGAATCCGGTCGCTTCTCCATAGCCCCCATAGCTCTCCCCCTAATCACGTCTTGGCACAAACCGGCGCGCGGGCTCGACGCCCACGAGCGCCCCTAAGGTCCCTCTGACCCCAAAGCTCAATCATAGGCCAACGGACGCCCGCGCATTTTGGGAGGCTCCCCAAGCATTTCTGTTGCCGAGAAACCCACAACCCTCAGGGCCGGCACTCTAGTGGCGGACCCTTGGGTCCCCGTGGCTGAAGCCCAAGCGTCCTTACTCTTTGGAGGAGCGAGTGCGGCTGTTGCGGGGCTGCTCTGCAGGCAGGTGGACGGTGAAGACGGAACCGCGTCCCAGCTCGGACTTCACCTCGATGAAGCCGTTGTGCTTGGACACGATCTCCTTTACCAGCGACAGTCCCACGCCCAGGCCGCCCGAGACGCGCTCGCGGCTGGCGTCCGAGCGCCAAAAACGCGAGAATACGCGGGACAGGTCCTCCTCGGCAATGCCGATGCCGGTGTCTGCTACCGAGATGGTGATGTCTTGGCCCTCGCGGCCCACCTGTACAAAGACGTGGCCGCCCTCGGGTGTGTAGCGCATGGCATTGCTCATAAGATTGATAACGGCCTGCTTGAGCATGTCGGGGTCGGCAGCGATAGTGAGCTCTTGGGAAGAGGCGCGCTGCTCGTAGGTAAGGGTGAGGTCCTGGTCTTTGAAGAGGCCTTCCTGGCTCTCCACCAGACCGTGGACCAGCTGGCCCACATCGGTGGGCTCGAGCTTTACCGCCGTGGTGCCGTTCTCGATGCGCGACAGGCGCAGCATGGCGTCTACCAGGCGCGACAGGCGACGCACCTCGCTGGCCACCAGGCCCAGGTGCTCGTCGTCTGCAGGCAGCACGCCGTCTTGCATGGCCTCGACGTTTACCAGCATGGCCATAAGGGGCGTGCGCAGCTCATGAGCCACATCGGAGGTGAGGCGATGCTCCATCTTGAAGTCGCGCTCCATGGTGTTGGCCATGTCGTCGAAAGTCTCGCCCAGCTGGCCCAAGTCATCGTCGCCGGTGACGCCGGTGCGCGCGGTGAGGTCTCCGTTGGAGATGGCTTTGGCGGTGTTGGAGATACGCTTGATGGGGCGGGTGAGCGAGCGCGAGATGAACACGCCCATGATGCATGCCAGCGGGATGGCTGCGCAGGCAGCGGCCACGATGGCGCCATAGGAATTCTTGCGAAACACGGTGTCGCTCTTGGTGAGTAGGGCGTCTGAGCCCAAAGCCCAGACGCGCACGGTGCCCACCTGGCTGCCATTGGCCATCACCGGGGCGCTCACCACCGAGCCTGCCTGAGCAGGCGCCAACGACACCGAAGGCTCCACCTCACCGTCGCCAAAGTTGCCGCCGGCAGGCCAGGTGTCGTCATAGAGGATGATGCCCTTGGAGCTCACCAGCTGAATGCCCACGTCAGAGACCTGGGAGCTGGCCGCCTGAGCGGTATCCAGGGTCTCCTGGCCCCATCCGCCGACCTCCTCATAGGTGCGGCCCAACAGCAGCGCCGTGTTGTCTGCGGTGCGCTTCATGTTCTCGCGGGTGTAGCTTTGGAACTGGCCTTCCCACACCACGGACAGCACTACCACCAACAGGGCTGCGGTCATCACCGCAGTGAGAGCGAAGGCCAGGATGAGCTTGGAAGAAAACGACTGGGTAGAGCCGTTGTGCGCTCGAGAGGTGGACCAAGCAGCGCCCTCGCTCCCCTCCTCCGATGCGAGAGGGGAACGGTGGGGCTGCTCAGTCTCTTGAGTTGTGTAGTTGGAGTCCCGTGCAACCGGTGGCGTCACTGGCTAAGGTCCAAATCCTAGGCGTGATCCGCGGGCTTCTCGGGAGCCTCAAAGCGGTAGCCCACACCATGCACCGTGTAGAGCCACTTGGGATTGCGAGGGTCGTCGCCCAGCTTGGCGCGCAGGTTCTTTACGTGGGAGTCGATGGTGCGCTCATAGCCCTCGAAGTCGTAGCCCAGCACCTTTTCTACCAGCTCCATGCGGGTGTAGACGCGGCCGGGATAGCGGGCCAAGGTGGTGAGCAGCTTGAACTCGGAAGCGGTGAGATCCACCTCTTTGCCCTCCACCATGACCTTGTGGCCGGAGATGTCGATGACCAGATCGCCAAAGTCCAGCACCTCTACCTGAGGCTCCGGCTCCATGCGGGCGCGGCGCAAAAGGGCGCGCACGCGGGCCACCAGCTCGCGGGGAGAGAAGGGCTTGATAAGGTAGTCGTCTGCGCCCAGCTCCAAGCCGATGATGCGGTCTTCTACCTCGCCCTTGGCGGTGAGCATGATGATGGGCACGTCGGAGGTGTCGCGAATGGCGCGGCACACGCGCTCGCCGGAGAGCTTGGGCAGCATGAGGTCGAGGATGATGAGGTCAAAGGTGTGCTTCTCGAACTCCTCGACGGCCGATTGCCCGTCGCCCACCGAGCGCACCCAGTAGCCCTCGCGCTCAAGATAGGCCTGCACAGCGTCGCGAATGACCTTCTCGTCTTCTACCAACAGGATACGTTTAGCATCTGAAGCCATGACAGCCTCCCCGTTCTCAAAAGTAAGGGAAACGCCCCGAGCGGACCTCTCCACATATCTGAACATCCCTAGTTTACCCCACATGGCCCTAAGTTCATTCCAGCGGGCGCCTAACGGTTTCGCAACCTATGTGTCCCCTATTTGTAAGGAACCCCCAGGCGACCTGGCTGCCGAGAAACCCCCGCTTCCAGGGCTGAAGCCCGCTGGTGGGCTAGGAGACCTTGAAGGCTCGCACCACTACTGCCGAAGGGTAGGAGGTGGAGGGGTCTTTCACCGTGGCAAAGGTGACGAAGTCTTGGCAGGTGCCTATGCGGGCCGGATACTCACCATAGTCTACGGAGCGGTCCTCGGCTGCCAGGGTGCCATAGGTGGCATTGGCCAGATCTGCCACCACGTAGGAGGCGCGGTTCTTGACGATGAAAGTATTGACCGTGCCTGCCGGAGGCGCCGAGGGCTCGCGAGAGATGGCGACATAGCTGCCGTCGTCCTGGGCGACATAGGTGCCCATCTTGCCCAAAAGACCGCCGGACTGGTAGTTGGCCTCGATCTGGAAAGCCAGGCGCCCACCCAAAAGCACCGCGGAAAACGGCCTGATGGACTGGGGCAACACCAACTCGTCTTTGGCGGAAGCCAAGTCGTCGCTCAGGCTGTAGCTGCGGATGGCGTAGTGGACCGCGCCGTCGCGATCGTCGCGAGGCACGCAGACCAGCTGACCCTCGGACACCGTGGGAGCACAGGCGAAGCGGCCGTGGGACACGATTTTTGCCTCGCCTTTGGACTGGCCGGCCTTCCAGAGGAAGCAGGTGGAATCCTGCGAGGTCTTGGCGCCGCCGGCCACCGGCATCACATACCAGATGACCTGGTTGCCGCTGCACACCAGCTGAGGCGGGTCCCAATCTTTGTCGCCGGAATAGAGCTCCAAGGCGTTGCCGGTGAGCGCGCCGTTGGAAAAGGCGCTGCCGTAGAGGCGCCAGTCGCCGCTCACCACGTCCAACTCGACCCAGGCATAGACGGAGTCCGAGCACCTGGCCTCATAAATCACGAAATTGGCGCCGCCAGAGAGCGGCTTGTCTACCACAGTGGCAAGGCTGCCGGCTGCCACTGAAAACGCTCCTGCCGAGACCGGCGGATAGGGAGTGTCTCCCGTGAGCGTCGCCGCGATCCAGTTGCCCTCCGAAGGGTAGAGCACCGTGCCCAGCGCCACTTGCCAGCGCCCGACCTCGGCAAGGTTGGGCGCGCCCTCCACATAGGAGTAGTCGTCCATCACCTGGACGGCGTCTTTCTCATCCACCTGGGCCGGAGCCACCAGGTCTTGGGAGGCCGCGTCTTTGGCGCAACCCTGTATGGAGCTCACTACCGACCCAGCCGCAGCCAGCCCGCCCAGCCCCAGCGCGCCTTTGATGAGCGTGCGGCGGTCAAAGGAGCCGGGAGCAGGCGCGCCAGAAGGACGTGCCGAGAAAGACGGCCCCAGCGGCCTGGAAGACTGTCCCTGTGCAGCCCCTGCACGCTGAGGGCCCTGCTGCCGCTGACCGGCAGATCGCGGCGCTGCCGCAGGGCGCACTTGAGAAGCCGGGCGGAAGGTCTTAGAAGATGAAGTTGTGTGAGAGGCCCTGGGCGTGGAGCGCCGCGCTTGGGAGGCGCGAGGCCGACTGGCGACCTGACGGCCCTGCGTGCGAGGCGTGCCCTGAGATTGGCGAAAAGCCATGGACTTAAGCCTCCATGGCAGCAGCCGCTGCCTGCTCTTGGCCTTGGCGCAGGGCAGCCGCCAGCTGATCTGCGCAGGAGGTGGCCCGACGACCACAAGTGTTGCCGGCGAGGAGGGCTGCGATCTTCTCGGCAGGTTGACCGGCTACGAGCTTGGAAACGGCTTTGAGATTGCCGTTGCAACCTCCGTCGAAAGCCACAGACTCGATGGTGGAACCGTCATCAGAAAGCGAAATATGAATAGCCCGGGCGCAGACGCCGCGGGGCTTGAAGTCATAGGCGAACATACAGATAAAACCCCTTTTCGTCCTAGAGAGTATACGACGAGAAGGGGTTTTTCAGGTGACGTCCACGGTGTCTGCGCGAGGCGACCACTAATCCTACAAATACCTAGTGTCTAGTAGGTATTTAGAGCCGCCCCCTCGCTGAACCCGCGCTCCAATTGGGCGGCATCCCCGCTGGCGCCGCCGCAGCTAGAGATTCATCAGGCGGCCGATGGCATCGATGTAGATGGCCAAGGCGCGCTTGAGGGAGGCCTCGGACACGGCCTCGTTGGGACCATGCATGGAGCCGGCCCACTCAGGCTTGTTGGGGTCGTCCTCCTCGGGGCCAAAAGAGACGCCGTGGGCGAACTTGCGGGCATAGGTGCCCCCGCCCATGGTGAAGGCTTTGGCAGGGGTCCCGGTGACCTGGGAGTAGGCAGCCAGCAGAGCCTCGACCTCGGGCGATGTGGGATCCAGGTAGAAGGGCTCTTTGACGTGGGGTTTGGCGGTAGCCAGGCCGGCGCGCTCGGCGGCAGCGAAGAGCTGCGAATGAATGTGCTCGGAGGTGACAGAGGGCGGGAAGCGCACGTCCACGCTCAGGGTGAAGCGCTGGTCGCAAGTCTTAGCCACGCCGCACACCAGAGTGAGGGGGTCGAAGCGCTCGTCAGTGGCGGCCAGCCCCAGCGCGGCGCCGCTGGTGTTCATAAGGGACTGCAAGAAGCCCAGGAAGGCGCCCTGCTCGGCCTGGTCGTAGAGCTGGTTGGCCAGCAGATAGGAGGCCAGCACGCCCAGCGCGTTCACCGTGCCGGCGGGAATGGACGCATGGCCGCCCACACCCTGAGCCAGCACCTGAGTGGTGCCGTCTTCCAGGGCCCTCAGGGTAATGCCTGGAAACTCCGGGCAGTCCTCGGGCGCCTTGCGCACCACTGCGCGGGCCTCGCCAGGGATGGCGTTGTGCACCGTGCCGGCCTCCAGAGACACCAGCGTGCCGCCGGCGATGGGACCCGAGGTGAACTCGGTCACAAAGACGCCCTTCTCGCCGCAGCCCACAGGAAACTCGGCGTCAGGGGTGAACAAGAACCAAGGCTCGCCCATGCGCTCCAGGTAGGTGGGCACATCTGCCATCTCGGTCTCTTCATTGACGCCCACGATGCAGCGCAGGGTGCGCGGCAGCTTGAGGCCGCGACGCTTAAAATACTCGGCCGCCCAGAGAGACAGCACGAAGGGCCCTTTGTCGTCGATGACGCCGCGGCCCATGAGATAGCCGTCGCGGCGCTCCATCTTAAAGGGATCACCGGCCCAACCGGGGCCCGCCGGCACCACGTCCACATGGGCGATAGTGGCCAGCACCTCGTCGGAGGCGCCTGGAAGATCGGCATAGCCGATGTAGCCGTCCAGATCATGGGATTCCAGCCCTAGGCGCGACGCGATGCCCAGCGCCACGTCCAACGCCTGCCGAGGCCCAGGCCCAAAGGGACTCCCCGGCGCCGCCGCCCCTAAATCCTCCACCGAATCCACGGCTACCAGCGCCGCAATATCGTCGAGCACCTGCGGCCACACCTCGTCGATATAGCGCGCCACATCCTCAGGAATCGCCATGGTCGTCTCCCTTTCATCCTGTTGCTCAGGTGTGCCTTATGCGCCTGCTCACAACACGCAGCGCGCGCAGACCGCAACATGCGCCCGGAGGCACCCCGCAACCCTTATTCATATCCGTGGTTTTGTGCCCCACAAGAGTCCCTCTATTCGCGCGACGCCTCCAAAACTTGCTGCCGAGAAACCCTTCCTTCCCACCGGCGAGCGCCAAGGAAGGATGCACGGGTTTCTCGGCAAGGAAAGATACTGCGCGACCAGGGATCCTAGGGGATGAGGCCAGAGAAGCTAGCCCTCGAAGGAGAGGGCCTCGACTCGGTCAAAGACGCTGTCCACACGACCCAAGAAGCTGCGGGGATCGAAGATGGCGTCCAGCTGGCCTTGGGTGAGGGGGCAGCGGGGGTCGGCAATGAGCTTCTCTTCGAAGGTGGTGCCGAGCTCGCCCTGCTGGATCTCGCGCCAGGTGGCCATGGCGTTTTCCTGCACCACCTTGTAGGCATCCTCGCGGCTCATACCGGTGTCGACCAGGGCCAGAAGCACCTTGGAGGAGTAGATGAGGCCGCGGGTCTTGTTGAGGTTGGCCATCATCTGAGCCGGGTAGAGCACCAGGCCGTCCACGATGCGAATGAGGCAGGCGAGCATGTGGTCCAAGGCGATGAAGGAGTCGGCCAAAGCCACGCGCTCGGCCGAGGAGTGTGAGATGTCGCGCTCGTGCCAGAGGGCCACGTTGTCAAAGGAGACCTGGGCGTTAGCCTTGACAACGCGCGCCAAGCCGCAGACCTTCTCAACGGTGATGGGGTTACGCTTGTGAGGCATGGCGCTCGACCCCTTTTGGCCGGCGCGGAAAGGCTCCTCTACCTCGAGGGTGTCCGTGCGCTGGAGGTTGCGGATCTCGGTGGCGATGCGCTCGCAGGTGGCGGCCACACAGGCCAGGACGCCGGCCAGGTAGGCATGATGATCGCGGCTGATGACCTGGGTGGACAGCGGGTCGGCCACAAGGCCCAGCTTTTCGCACACATAGGCCTCGACGCGGGGATCGATGGATGAGTAGGTGCCCACCGCGCCGGAGATGGCTCCCACCGCCACGTTTGCCCGGGCGTCTTCCAGACGCTCCAGGTCGCGCTTGAGCTCGAAGGCCCAGCTGGCGAACTTCATGCCAAAGGTCATGGGCTCGGCATGAATGCCGTGGGTGCGGCCCACGCACAAAGTGTCGCGCTCCTCCAGCGCCCGACGGCGGCAGATCTCGCCTAAGCGGCGCACGTCGTCGATGAGGATGTCTGTGGCTTGCACCAGCTGGAAGCAGAGTGCCGTATCGCCCAGATCCGAGCTGGTCATGCCATAGTGCACATGGCGGCTGGGTTTGGGCTCGCCCTCGGGGATGTGTGCGTCGATGTGCTCGCCCATATTGGTGAGGAATGCGATGACGTCGTGGTTTGTCACCGCTTCGATAGCGTCTACCTCGTCTACGTCAAAGCCAGCATGTTCGCGGATGTAAGCCGCCTCTTCTGGAGTGATGTCGGTGGCGCCCAGCAGCGCGTGAGCCTCGCAGGCCAACACCTCGATCTCCTGCCAGATGGCGTACTTGTTTTCCAGCGAGAAGATATAACCCATCTCCGGACGGGTGTAGCGATCGATCATTGATGCGTCCTCTCTCAAACTCATCCCCTGCAGTCATGCTCTTTATTTTACAAAGCTCTCAGGTTTTAAAAAGCACGCAGCCCAGATGCCCGGCTTTTTAACGATTCATGCGCCTATGATGTATCCTGACCTCACGAGAGGAGCATCCATGGCCACACAGCACCACCTCAGCGACTACACATTGGAGCCCCTCCCCCGTCGCCCTATCTTGAGCGCCGGCATTGGCTTTTGCGCTCTGGTGATTCTGAGTCTCATTATCCTCGTCACAGCCCTTGTCTCCCCGCTCCATGAAGTCTCTGAACCCTGGGTGGCCTGCGCCTCCATGTGCCTGGCCTATTGCATCCCCTGCACCGCAGTGCTTGTCATCGTGATCATGCGCAACATCACCCTGAGCCGCAAAGTGCGCTACACCCTCGCCGTCATCTCCACCGCGGGCATCATCTTCTTTTTGACCTTCCCCCTCTTGGGCATCATCTCGCTTCCCACCAGCGACAACACCGCTGTACTCCAAACGGCTGCCACCGACATCGCCCAGCGCAGCGATTGGATCATCGTCGTCCTGGGCAGCCTCTTGGGCCTTAGCCTGCCAGTTTCTGCTTCTGCCAAAGCCGAGAAACCCGACCCCACCCCTCGCCGCACCCACTGGCTTTGGGGTCTAGGGCTTACCGGATGGATAGGAGCCTCAATCCAGTTGGCCTTTGCCATCATCAATGCAGACTCCCATACCTTGGTTATGGGGCCTGTCATCACCTTGGTCTCCCAGTCCGTGGCCTCGCCTTTGATGATCTTCAGCATAGCTGCCATCGTGAGTACCTTGGCTTGGGGCTACACCAGCTTTAACTCTCCCCGCTATCTCCCCTACGTGCTGCTTTACGGAGCTTTGGTCTTCTTTGTTGGCGGCCTAGTGGTGACTTTTGGCGAGATCCTATCGCTCTATAACCTGCCCACACTCACCTTCTCCAGCTTTCGCATCTCAAGCATCCAGGTGCTCTACAACGCCATCTTGGGCATTGTCGCCGGCGTGGGGCTAGGGACTATTAATAAATAGTCGCTCAGGATATCGCAGCCGCTCTACTAAGGACATCGCAGCCGCTATAGTTACCGCAGCCTCCCTCAGACAATCTACTTCAGTTGTTACAGAAATCATCAGCTTGTAGTTGCTGCCGGCCTACTAGCCCTCTGAAGGTGCAGGCAAAAGCCCCTTGAAGCCAAATATGCGCTGCATAAGCGACGCCGATTTAAGCCTGCCCACCAAGGCTGCTGCATTATTTGCACGCACCAAGGCATCGCGCAGAGCCTCCGAAGCCTCGCGGGAGGTCTCCCTCTCCTTGTCCAGCGTTGCCTGCTGAGACTCCAACAAGGCCGTGAGCTGGGCTATTTGAGCGTCTTTGACATCCAATTGCTCTTTGAGGGCGACGATCTGCGCCTCATAGGACTTTTTGGACTCCTCAATCCAAGAGCGATAGATAGCCGCTGTGGCCTCTAGCTGCGCATGAGCCTGTTCTTCTTGTGCCTTGACCTCTACCTCCGCTGGAGTGGGTTGGGGCTCCGCACGTTTGAGCAGCGTGTCTGCGATGAGAGAGGCAGCGTAATCATCGATATCCAGCATGCCGCGCTCGCCCTTTTTAACCACGTGCTCGCCACGAAGCCCCAGGCTATCGATGGTGCGGATCACTGTCATCTTTGAGACATTGCAACGCTCTGCGAGCTCTTTAAGGGTGGCCATGAACTACTCCTGCCGGCACGAAGGTATCAGGTTATTGTAACACTGGGCACCCGGGTTCATATCCTTGATGATAATATGTGTTACGCGCGCATATCATGGGCAAGAGCGACGATTCGACTGTGGCAGTGAGCATGGCACGAGCGCGATGTCACTGAGGTCGATATGGTGACCATATCAGATATAACTAGCTGCTGTTACGCGTATGTATGGTGCCCTGTCTGTCCTTGCTTACTGTCCTGGATGAGACGCTATGTACTTTTGTGGATGCGTAACAGGACGTTGTTGTGCGTAACGTGTTGCATATAAATTTGTAGTTGCAAGTGTGCCACAGACGTCACGGCCAGATCGTGGGGCATGGGATGCGGGCGTGCAGACTTGCGAGTCGGCAGCTGGTGGAGCCGCGAAGGATAGGTTCCGGTCCCCTCGAGATTTATGCTACATTAGCTTCATCATAAAATGTAGCTATTGTAGCTTATTTTTAGAGGGAACGAGACTCTTGCCTATCTGAAGAGCCACCCAAACACAATCCTCTCCCCTGTGCGTTTTCATCCATACAGATTTGGCCCACATATTGACCCGCATTGCCGACCATTTGATGTTCTTTTCCGACCAATTTTCCGACCATTTGGTGTCCAAAAGAAAAAGGCCACCGGCGATAAGCCGATGACCTGGTATTTCATGGTGGGCCCTGTGGGGTTCGAACCCACGACCTTGGGATTAAAAGTCCCCTGCTCTACCAGCTGAGCTAAAGGCCCAATGCACAAGCCAATAGTTTACCTCACTCCCAGGCCCATTGACCATGCACAAACACAGGTATTTCTTCCCCTTGAGCAGTGATGCCCCAAATATCGAGGTCATCGGTGCCAATCATGAAGTCCACGTGCTGGGCGCTCTGATTTACACCAGCAGCAGAAAGCTCGTCGGCGGTCATGTCAAAGCCGCCCTCGTAGCACTCGGGAAAGCCCATGCCCAGCGCTAGGTGGCAGGAAGCGTTCTCGTCGTAGAGCGTGTTGTAGAAGAGCAACCCGCTCTCGCGGATCGGAGTGTTCTTGGAGATCAGCGCACACTCTCCCAGGTAGCGAGCGCCCTTATCGGTAGAAAGAATTGACTCGAGGACCTCAGCGCCTTCGGCAGCGCCAAAGTCTTTCACCTGGCCGTCCTCGAAGCGCAGCCAGAAATCTCGTACCACGCTGCCGTTGTGCACCAGCGGCAAAGCAGAATGGACGACGCCCTGAGTGCCTAGGCGGTCGGGGGTGGTGAAGACCTCCTCGGTGGGGATGTTGGGAAAGAACCGCACGCCATCCTGAGTTGCAGCCGAGCCGCCATCCCAGAGGCCCTGAGTGCTGAGGCGTACGGTGAGGTCGGTGCCGTTGGAAGCCTTGTAGCGCAAGCCGCTGAAGCGATGGCGGTTCATGGCCTTCTTGTTCTTCTCCAGCATGGCGTTGTGGGTTTCCCAAGCGCTCTTGGGGTCGTCGGTGACGCGGGCGACATCGAGGACGGCTTCCCAAAGGGCCAGCAGAGCCTCGCGGCCAGGCAGGTCGCTGAAGACCTTTTGGGCCCACTTTTGCGTGGGCACGCCGCCGATGCACCAGGCATTCTCACCAAAGTCCAAGCCGTGGCGCCAGCGGGTGCACTGGGTGTTCACTGCGCGAGACCAAGCAGCAACCTTGGAGTGATCGATTCCCATCAAACCGTCGGGATCGTCGCCGTCGAGCCAGAGGAAGCCGGCGCCTTCAGCGGCCAAGTCATCGCGCTGGGCGCGCATCCAGTTGGGCACGGTGTCAAACCATTGGGGAGAGACGTTCTCATAGTTTAGGCGGCTTAGGGCATCGTCGGTCCAGATGCAGGTCACATGGCCGGCGCCGGCCTCATAGCCCGCAGCGGCTACCATCCGCACGAACTCATAGGCCTCCACAGGAGCGGTGACCACCAGCTCTTGGCCGGGCTGCACATTGATGCCCGTGCATACCAGAAGCTGCGCATAGCGCTCCATGCGCGGCCTGAGCGCATCAAGGCGCAGGCGAAACTCTTCTTCAGAAAGATCTCGAGCCATAGTAAAGCTTCCTCCTTCTTTCTAGGGACGCATCTGCCGCGCCACCCACTCCCAGCTTACAAGCGGCCCTCGCCAAGAGCCACGCCGCTCGCCTAAGCTCAGGAGAAATCACCATCGAATTAAGGCTGCCGAGAAACCCTTGCCCTCGCCACCTGCAGCCATGGTCGAGCTGCAGCCCATCTGTCCCAACGGTTAAGGCAACCGGTGCTAGCAGCGGAACAGGGTCTCATCGGTAGCAGAGGTATCGTCCCCTAAACAAAAGTCGATGAGTCGCACACAGTAGGGGGCTAGGGTCGAGGCCTTGGTGGCAGCCAGGCGAGGCAAAAAGAGCGTCTTTCGCCAGAAGTTGGTGTTGCGGCCCATGAGGGCTGCGGCAGCATAAAAGCTGCGCATCTCGCGGAAAGAGACGCCGCGCTGGGCGTACCACTCGTCAGCGTTGCGCACGCCGTACTCCTGGAGGAACTCCTTGGTGTCGCCGCGGGAGGCCACCGGGCACGCAGGGATCATGTAGCCCTCGTGACGGGCTACGTCCCAAATGAGCTGGTCGGCCGCAGGGTAGAACCACATCTCATCGAACAGCGCTTCTTTGAGCAACGACAGCAATGCCTCGGGAGTGATCCGGGGATCCAGGGTAAAAGTGCCGTCTTCCTGACGGTTCTCCATCAGGAGGGCGCGGATGGCCTCGGCCAGATCGCGGTTTACACGCTCTTCGCTCACAGATGACCTCCATTATTTACGACATCACCCGCAATTCACCCGCACATCTTACCCAATTTTGTTTGCCTAAACAGCCCTACAACTCTTTCACAATTTGGGGTAACAGGGCGACAGACCTCTGCCCCTAGATGCCTAACGCGAGATTCCCGTTCCATGTGCGCCTGTTTTCAAAAAACTTTGCTGGGCTCGCACCCCATGGGCCGAGAAACCCGCGGCATCCAAGCTCCGCCCTCTTGGGAAATCCCCGAAATGTGCGAGACCCACACGCTTTAAGCCGTTATAATAGTGAGCCATTGCGGGTGTCGCCAAGTGGTAAGGCCCCAGCTTCCCAAGCTGGTATCCGCGGGTTCGAATCCCGTCACCCGCTCCAGCGCATTGCATGGGCGCCGCAGCCAGATTTGCTGCGGCGCCTTTTTTGCGTCCTATGACGCCCTAAGGCTAAAAGAGCTCGTAATGCGCGAGGATATACTCATCAAAAAACGGCAGGAGCAGCCGTACGTGACCATACTCTTCACCTGAGATGACGCCTTTACGTATGAGGCGTTGCCGATAGGGATTGAACTCATTGGTGCTCATCCCTAAGATCTCACGCACCTCGGCAATTCGACCAGACTTCACCTGGGCGATGCCATAAAGCACGGTCTTGTCTTTGCGAGACAGCTCGGACCACACCTTGTCGTAGGCATATTCATCAAGGTATTGACGTGCAAGCTGCCGGCTCTTTTGTGTGTCGCCCTTATTTTCCCAGGTAAAGTAGCCAAGCACCTGGAATGCAAAGGAATAGCCTTTGGTGAGTCTCGCCAAATCCATGCTCTCTTGCCCACTCAATCCAAGGACCGCTCGATAATCCTCTGCAATGGTTCCGATATTCAACGGCCCTAGGTGAATCTTGGGAGCGCGATAAAGGAAGGTGAGACTCTTCTCGTTTTGAAGCGCACTTATATTCTCAAACAGCCCTGTCATCAGAAGATACACGGGTAGATCTTGGCGCAGAAAGATCTGGAATGCAGCGGCAAAGGCCCTCATCTGAGGGGTATTGGTAACCTCGTCAATGCTGATGAGCAGACGCTTCCCTCTTTTTTTGAGGCTAATCAGCATCTTTTGAAGGGCAGTTTCAATCTCAGTAATCGGAGCTGCACCCTTGACTTCAAGCCCAAACCCAAAAAACGAGAGATTGATTTCGGCTGACTGAAAGAGGCGTGCGAGTTCATTTTTTTACTGGTCTTTACTGGTTTCATATAAATTTACTGGTCTTTACTGGTCTGGTCAAACCTCTTGCCACTTACCCTGCTTGCTCGCCCATCTCACTCCCTGCATGGTTGCTCGCAAGGCTTGTGAGCAAGGCTTGCCGCTCATTGCCAACCGCCAAAGCTCGCGCTGCCGAGAAACCCCGCCTCCTCCACCAGGAAGAGACGGGGTTCTGGGGTGGGCGTGCGAAGCGCCCGCACAGCAGCTCGCAGGAGTGCTTCAGCCAATGGCAGCTGACGGGCGCAGTGGCTTAGCTGCGGCGACGCCACACCACCGCACCGGTGGCGGCCAACGCTGCGGCAGCCAACAGGCCTGCAGCCGGCGCCAGCCAAGTGAGGCCCTCGTCGCCGGTGCGCGGGATGACGCGCAGGCTGCCAGTGCCGTCAGCAGTGCCGTCGGCGTTGGCCGGCTCATTGCCTGTGCCGTCGCTCAGCGGAGGCGCCACAGGATCGGTGCGATCGTCGGGGTAAGCAGCAGGCGTGGGATCCAACAGGATGGAGCCTTCAAAGTCCTCAGAGGACGCCGGGGTACCGGGGTCAGGGCGTTTCTCGGTAGAGAAGATGGTGTCTGTGGTGGAATCGGAGGGTTTGACGTAGGAAGCGACGGCGTGGTTGCCAATGTCTTTGCCCTCGGCGTCGGCCATGACGGCGGCCTCGAAGGTGAGCTGCAGCGACTGGCCGCCCTTGAGCATGCCGCCAAAGACCGAGATCTTGTGGGTCTCGGCGTTGTAAGCGCTGTCAGGGACGGGCACCTGGGCGCCGTCGGGCAGCTGAAGCCTCATTGAACCAGAGACCACGGCGAGGCCAGCAGGCAGGTCGTCGGCCACTACGACGTCGTACATGCAGCAGGTCTCGGCGCCGATGTTGGCCACGGCAATGGTGTAGCCCAGGATGTCGTTCACGTGCACCTTGCCGTCCTCATGGGCGGTGAGGTTGTGGGAGACCTTGGTGACCTGGGCGTCCCCCTCCTCGGGATCTGCGGGAGCCACGGGGCCGGAGGTGCCTCCGGTTGGATCTGAGGCCGGGGCCTCGGTCTTGAAGAGCTTGTAACCCAAGGTTAGAGCGCCGATGAGCGGCGCGGCGCCACCCGGAGTATCACCGGGGCGCTCGTAGTCCACGCTGAAGACGTAGTCGGCGGGGTCGGCGATGCTCACCTGGTCCTTGGGGCCAATGGGAGTGCGGTTGCCCTCAGCGTCGACTCGCTCCAGCTTCCACTGCTGGGCAGTCACGCCGGCAGGGAGCTTGAGGCCGCGAGAGGCGGCCAGGTCCATGGCGCGGGCCAAAAGCTCGGCGCCGGTGATTGTGCCTTCGCGCACGGGCTCGGACACCTTGGTGTTGGCCTTGAAGCTGCCGGGCGTGGGCTTGTCTTCTGTGGGCTGCTCCTCCTCAGGGACGGTCTCGTCCCACACGATATGGTGGAGCGTGGCCTTGACGGTGGTGCCGTCGGCAGCTTTGAAGGTGGTGGTGAGGTGGCTCTTGCCCACCTGGGTGAGATCGGCGGCTTCGTGGCCAGTGGCCTGCGTGACAGCTTGACCCGCAGGCACTGCTACGGGATGCTCGGCATCAAGGTTCATCTCGTCAGGATCGGCCGACAGGTCATAGCCATCATCCAGCGCATGAGCCCTCAGGTGATCCAGCAGCTCGGCGCGGGTCACATAGGTAGGCGCCAGGTCATTGTCGCCATCGCCGCCAGCGGGCGTAGGATCTGCAGGCTCGCCGGTGTCGCCTGTGCCCTCGCCTTCGGGAGCCGCCTGCTTGAGAGCATCCACGCGGCGCACGTACTCGGTGTACTCCAGCTCGACGGTGGCCGGCTCCTCGTCCTGACGCTCGTCCAGCGTGGGGTCTGCCGGCGGGTTCTGCGGGTCGTCGCCGTAGGGGCCAGGCACAGGATCGGGGATCACCACGGTGATGGGCGCGGGATTGGGATCCGGGGTGGGATCATCCGGGTCCACAGGTGGGTTGTCAGGGTCATCCGGGTCATCGGGACCCACCGGATCGCGGGGGTCTTGGATGGTGTCGGAGGGCTTGGTGCCAAAGAGCCTTCCTACGTTGCGCAGGCTTTGGGGCGCGTTGTAGCTTAGGCGCTCGGGCGTGACGACAGCCTTGAAGGTCACCTGGGCGCTCTCGCCGCCGTAGAGGTGCCCTACGTTCACATAGAGCACCCGGCTGGAAGCGTTGTAGTCCACCGAGAAGTCTTCCTGGGTGAGGGTGACGTGTTTCTCGGCACCCTGGCGGCATACCACCTGGATGGAGCCAGGGATGTAGTCGATGCCCACCGGGAGCTCGTCTTTGATCACGGCGTTGTAGTAGATGGAGCCCAGCTTGTCGTTGGCGGCCGTGAGGGTGTAGGTAAGCTCGTCGCCTACCTGGACGATCTCGCGGTTAGCGCGATTGGCGGCGTTGGCGGTGGTGTTCTGCCAGGTCTTGGTGACAGAAAGCTCGCCTGCGGCGGGGTCGGGGTCTTCGGGGACGACCACCAGGTCATGGTCTCCGCCAGAGGAGCCCAGATCGCGCAGCACATAGAGGATCTTGGAGGTGACCTGAGTGCCATCGGACTGCGTCCAGGTAGCGGTCACCAGATAGGAAGCCGGCTTGTCCAGCGCGATGAACGGGTCTGCCCCGGAGAAGCCCTGCTCGTGCCAGGTCAGGCCGTCAAAGCGCTCCACCTTGAGGACCGGCGTGCCTTCGGGCGTGATGCCCGCTGCCTCTACCAGCTCTTGGGCCTGAGCCGTAAGCTCGTCGGTGCCGAGAAGCTCCCCCTCCTTGGTTGCCAGATACTTGGTGGCATCGGCCTCGGTGGAGCTTGTGCCATCAGGCAAAGTGGCCGGGAGCTCGGTGAGGGGGTCGGCGAAGGCCGCGGCAGCCGGAAGCTCCGGAGTGCCCACGGGCTTGCCGTTGACATTGTCGAAGCGGGTGTCCCAGGGGAAGTTCGCGTCGTGGGAGAAGTCGATGCCGTAGGTGCCCCAGGTGGACGAGGTGGAGCGCAAATTGGTGAGCGTGCCGTGCTCGGGCAGGATCACGTCGTTGTGTACCGTGGCTTCCAGCTCGAAGCGCACCCCCTGAGATCCATAGAGCGCAGGCAGGTTCTTCACCTGGATGGTCTGACCACCCAAAGGATTGCGGGTCACGGTGTAGTCGGTGCCTTGCGTGAGGGTTTGGCTAGCCTCGCCGGGCATGGTGACCCTGAGGGCTTCCAAGGAGGCGTCGGCGGGCACCGTGAGCTCATAGATGGGATTCTGATACATGGAGCTGGCCTTGGTGTTCGAGAACACCGTGCTGTAGCATAGCTTGTCGCCTGGGCGCACCGTACCGTCTTTTCGGGACAGATTGCGCACAGATTCGCGAGCTTCGATGGTGGGTGCTTCCTGCAAGTCGGGATAGGAGTAGATCTTGAAGCTTCGAACCGCCTCGTCATAGGCGCCTGTCTGTTTGACGGTGGCGGTGACGGTGGTGACGCCAGGGCCGTTCACTTTGATGGGAGCTCCCACCACATAGGTATTGGTGCCGGCTTGCCACTGAGTGCGGCGGTTGGTGAGCCAGTTTGGGTCAGAGCGCTCGATGGAGACCACGCCAGGGTTGGAGCTTGTGAGCTCCACCTCGCCCACCGAACTGGTGAGCAGGTAGACGCTGTGGGTCCCTTTACCCACGTAGTCGCTGGCCACCACGAACTGCTGGGCGGGATGGTCGCCGTTCTCGGCAACGTAATCGGCGTCCACCAGGTAGGTGTCCAGGGATCCGTCGGGCTTGGTGGCGGGAGTCCCGTCCTCGTTTTGCTTGACACCCAGGTAGCTCATGCGCACCTCGGGATCGGTGCTCTGGAGCGCCGTCACCTGGGCCGCCGTGTAGCTCTTGGGGTCTTTGGCGGGGTCGAAGGAGCCCTTGAGCAACGTGCTGTAGAGGGTCAGGCCGGGGTTGGCCATCTCGATCTCAACGGCCGCCGGCTCGCTGGAGCTCTCGTAGTAGTTGTGATAGGCGCTGTCCTCATAGAGAGGGGTGGTTTGGCCCTCGGCCTGCGCTGCCTGGCCGCGCTTAGGGGCGTCCGGGTTGGTCACCGAGGTGTAGCTCACCTGTACGCGATGCATGTTGTCGCTGGTGGGGCCCAATCCCCAGGACTCTAGCTGAGAACGGGTGACCTTGAAGTAGCCCACCACATGCTCGCGACCGTCGACAGCCTTGATCTGAGCCATGCCGTCGCCGGTGGCAGAAGTGCCTGCCGCATCGCCGGAAGCCGGCCTCTCCAGATGGATGACGCCGCCCAAACTCTCCCCCACCTCACGGCCGTCCAGCGACAACGTCACCTTGCCGGTGGGAGCCTTGCAGGTAGCCGCGCTCATCTGATCTGTGCCCGGGATAGTGCCGCTGGCAATGTCGAAGGGCACCACCAGGCAGTCCATAGTGGCCGTATTGAAGTCCACAGAGCTGTTGGCGCCCTGGGCCCAGGTAGGAACCGAGTACTGTTTGGTCTCGCTGCCCACAACCACATCCACAGGCGTCGCCACTTCTGTCTTTGTGACCGAGTTCACCGGCAAGATCTCTGCGTTGCCGCGAATGCGGTGGCCCCAGTAAGACTCCATGCCCGAAGTGTTGGCATATTGTTTGGAGACGATCTCTATGCGTTGGTTGCCGGAGTCTGTGGGCAGCGACGTGCCGGAGTCGAGGATGATGGGGTCGCCGTTCTTGTCCAGCTCCTCGGAGAGCTTCTGGTAGCTGTACTCAAGCGCGGTGGAATCGGTAAGCTGTTTGCCGATGAGCTCCAGGCCGTCGGTGGAGATGTAGTGGCCCTCCTCGGCCGAGAGCTCCAAGCCCGCCAAGGGCAACCCGTCGTAATGCTTGTTGAGCTTCGCAAAGTAAGCCGCCACCAGCTCGCGGGCTGCAGGGTCGAGGTGCTCGTTGTCAAGATCGATGTTCACATAACGCTTGAGGGTGGAACCCGTAGTGCCGCCAAGATCCTCCACGTAGAGAGGCTCCAGTCGCTGCTCTTTGCCGTCAGGGTCCACATAGTTCAGGCGTACCTCGATGCGGGCGGCCTTGCCGGTCTCAGGATCCTTCTTGAGATAGGCGTCAGAAAGCCACAGGTAAAGCTTGCCGTCATCGAACATGGTGGGAGCGCCGTAGCTGTGAGGCTGGCCGTTCACCAGCAGTTGCCAGCCGGAGATCTTGGAATTCTGACTGTTGAGCTCTTGGAGTTCCTTTTGCATGTCGATGGTGACCATGGTGAGCTTGGTGGTCTTGGACTCGTCAGACCAAGGGCCGTCGCCTTGGAACTTATTCATACCGGCAATGCGCATGGAACCGCCGGTGACGATCACGGTACCGCCGTTGCCGCCCAAGTCCCAACGGTTGGGCGACGTGGGCAGCAGGGTGCCTCCGGTGACCTTGATGACCTTGCCTTTGGCTCCAGGGGCAGCAGCCGAGTCACAGGCGCCGCCAAAGGCGTTGCCGTGGGTGAAGCCGCGGGCCTTGAGGAAGCCGCCGTTGATGGTGATGTTGCCGCAGGTGGAGTTGGGTGTAGTGGTGAGGGCGCTGGGTTGGCGGGGGCCGCCGTTATAGGTAGTGCCGCCCTCGAAGCGCAGCGGGGCGCCAATGCCGGCTCCATGGTAGGAACCGTAGGCGTCAATATCAGCAGCGTTGAAGAACATGTCGGTGGCACCACCACCGCATCCGGCGCCTATGCCGGCGCCGGCACTGGCATAGTAATTCCCGCTTACAGGTGCGTCGGCATCTCCCGCAGCGCCAGGATTGTCTAGGTTCACCGCAACGCCGCGCCAGGCGCAAGCCACAATGGAGCCGCCGTCGAAGACCATAAGGCCTGCATTTTCCATAGATCCCGAGCCAATGGCGGCGCAGCCATAGCCGCCGGCCACCTTGAGCACACCGGGGTTGGCAGCCGAGAGCTTGAGCAGCTCGTCGCCCACTTCCACCTTGGTACCGTTGAGCAACGTGCCGGCGGTGGCGATCTTGCCGCCGTCCACCTCCACATGGGTGCCGTCTGCCAGACGGTTGGTCACCGAGTCGTCGATGGTCAAGCTCGCCGTCTCAGCCACATGGATGCCGGCGCATTGAGTCTCCAGATGCGTACGCACGTAGTTGGTGGTGCCGTCAGCCAGCGTGATGTGCAGCGAGGAGTCGGGCCACAGGTCGATGGGCGAGTTGCGGTCGGCCGCCGTCGTGGGCGCCGAGCTCTTGCTTGTAAGGCTCAACCCCGCCAGCACGATGTTGGCGCGCACGCCACTGGCGATCTTTATGGAGCCCTGCCCCGTGCCTGAGAACGTGAGCGGCGTGCTGGTTTTCACTGTAAGTAGCAACGGCGAGGTAGACACGTCAAAGTCCACCCCTTGCTCTCCCCCGCTCACCGTGATGCCGCCAAACACCGTCACCGTGGACGCAGCCCTCGCCAGGGCCGTCACGCAGGGCTGCGGCACCGAGATCAACAGTGCCAGCAGCACTACCATCGCAGAGCGCGCCAGGTTTGACAGAGATCGTTGAAGTTTCATAAGGCCACCCCTTATACGCACAGCCAGGACAGAGCGCCTGAATTTAAGCTGATTTCATAAACGATAGCACTTATCCCCTATTTCTCTACCTGGATTGATCTCTCCTCTCCCCCGATGGAGGGTTTTCTCAACATGATTTACCAAGCTAGTTGCCTATTTTTCCTTACCGAGAAACCCCTCCATCCCCTGTTGAAATATATAGTATTTTATCTATTTATATTTGCACGATATGCTACCTCTTGCCTATATTCCTCTCTTAGCTGCATCACATGGGGAACCTGGCGTCTGTTGAGGTGCCTCACAGGAATGCGCCCTCGTGGTAGCATTCGCTCTCACGACAAAGCCCGCCCTCCCCCGTTTGGGAGAGAGCGGGCCAAGAGGTGGGACCTCAAATTGAAGCGGTCGTCTGAGAACTACGAACTCTCAGCGTCAGCGTCGCTTACTTGCGATTGCGGCGCTTGCGACCCACAAAGACAATGCCGCCGGTGGTGGCTGTGGCTGCCGCCAGAAGACTTACCAGGCTGGAGGCGATGGAGGCGTCGCCCATCTTGGGAGCCACGCGGGTGCCAGAAGGAGTCACCTTGGTGGCAACACTGGTGTTCTGGTTGAGGAAGTCGGCGTGCTGAGGGTGAGACTCGTCAGCCCAGTCGTACTTACCATCGCCATTGGTATCGATATTGGTATCAGCAATACCGTCGCCATCGGTATCAATGTTCATATCAGGCTTGCCATCGCCGTCAGTATCCACATTGAGCTCAGGCTTGCCGTCGCCGTTGGTGTCGATGTTCACATCAGGCGTAGGCGCGGGATGCTGTTTGGGATCCACTGGATCGGGCTTGCCGTCCTTGTCCTTATCAACAATATTGAGGTCTGGCTTGCCGTCGCCGTCAGTATCCACGTTGAGTTCAGGTTTGCCGTCGCCGTTGGTGTCGATGTTGACGTTAGGCAGTGGTGGATTCTCTGGATCGATGGGGTCGGGTTTGCCGTCGCCGTCCTCGTCCACGATGTTCACGTCGGGTTTGCCGTCGCCGTCGGTGTCCTTATTCAGGTCAGGCTTGTCGTCATCATCGGTGTCTACGTTGACATTGGGTTTCTTGGGACCCTCGGGATCCTTGGGATCCACTGGATCAGGTTTGCCGTCGCCGTCCTCGTCCACGATGTTCACGTCGGGTTTGCCGTCGCCGTTGGTGTCCTTATTGACATCAGGCCCTCCGTCGCCGTCGGTGTCTACGTTGACATTGGGTTTGGGTGCGGGCTTCTTGGTGGGGTCGATGGGGTCGGGCTTACCGTCGCCGTCCTCGTCAACGATGTTCACGTCGGGCTTGCCGTCGTCATCGGTATCGATGTTCACGTCGGGTTTGCCGTCGCCGTCAGTATCCACATTGGTAGTGGGCTTCTTGGGACCCTCGGGATCCTTGGGATCCACTGGATCAGGTTTGCCGTCGCCGTCCTCGTCAACGATGTTGGTATCAGGTTTGCCGTCACCGTCAGTGTCCACGTTGGTATCAGGTTTGCCGTCACCGTCAGTGTCCACGTCAGTGTCGGGCTTGCCGTCGTCATCGGTGTCCTTATTGATGTCAGGCTCGCCGTCGCCGTCGGTGTCCACGTTCACATCGGGTTCGCCGTCGCCGTCGTCATCGATGTTAGTATCGGGCTCGCCGTCGCCGTCGGTATCGATGTTGTTGGTGTTTGTGGCAAACACCACGGTGATGTGATGGTTCTTGTCGATGTCATCGAAGGTGTAGGTGCCCTTGTCCTTGAGATCCGGCTGAGAAACACCGTCTACGTAAACGTAGGCAACCTTCTCGTTCTCATCGTTGGGGGCCCAAGTTACCGTGCGGCTGTCGCCTGCATGAACGGTACCTGCGCCTGAGATGGTGCCAGCGCCACCCTGTACCAAAGTGCTTACCTGGAATGTGCTCTCAGGATCCACATTGATATCGCCGGGAATGGGCTTGTTGGTGTTGTCCACAGGCTTGCGGGCAAGCGCCACCTCGAGTTTATGGTCTGCCTGAACGTTGTTGAAGGTGATTTGACCGTCTTTGTTGGGCGTATAGACATTGCCGTCGGCATCCTTCACAGACTCAACTATGTAACCTTCGCCCGGAGCAATGGTCAAAGTGGCATTCCCACCCTCGTTCACCAGCGCGTTGCCAGACACGGTGCCTTCGCCGTTGGTGATGGTGGCAGAGACGTTGAAGGTCTTCTCGGGCACTGGGTCGACCACTGGTTTGCCATCAGGATCGGTCTTGGGGTTTCCATCCTCGTCGGTGGCCTGCTTAGCGAAGTAGACCTCGATATTGTGGTCGTTGATCACGTTGGTGCGATCCATGGAGCTGCGATCGAAGGAGTCTGTATAGGTTGTCACAGGATCCTTCTTCAGGGGCTCCTCTTTAAGAGAGGTTTCGTCCGCGAAATCCTCTGGAGTCTCAGCAGTCTCTACTGCAGGGGCCTCAGGCAAAGCCTTGGGCTCGGAGTCGAGGCCTTTCTCGGCCGGATTCTCTTCTTGAACCTGGGCCTCTGACTTGGGAGAGCCATCTTCAGGCAGGCTCACAGGCTCATCGCTAGGCTGGGTGACGCCCTCTTCCTGCGGCTCTTCATCCTGCGCAGGAAGCTCAGTGGAGATATGGGAGATCAATCCCTTGGAGCCCAGCCAGTAAAGCGGGGCTGCCTTAAAGAGGCCTCCGCGCGCAAGCGCCTGCTGAGGAGATGCCGGGTTGGCCACTAGATCCCCAGCCTCAACGGCGTCATAGATAGTCTCACCGTTCACCACTACCTTCATGAGGTAGGAACCAGCAGCAGGATTTGCATTGAGGTCTTTGTAGTTGCCTAGGTGATAGACGGATTTCGAAGGAGACACATTGCCCTCGCCGTACTTCACGATATTGACAGTGTGGAGCACTGGGCGCACATGGACCTCTATGTCTTTGTCACTGTTGGTAGGAACAGTGATTTTGCCTTCGGCATTTTTGGCCACAGGCTCGCCGTTTACCACCACCTTCTCAAGTTCATAGCACACGTAATTGTCATCATCGGGGTCGATAGCCGTGCCGTCGGCACTGGTGGCATAGAAGAACCCGTTGTTGCCTGCCTGCAGGTTGCCCAACTTGAGCTCTTTGCCGTTGTCTGTCGTAGCCTGGAGGCTCCATTCCACGTCATAACTGGCATTCTCATCCTTCTTTACCGTAGTTCCGCCAGTGATGGAACCATTCACTGCGCCTACGGCGCCTACGATCTTGGTCTTGATGTGCACATACTCGTTTGGATCGGTGTAGTCAGGGATCACAGGAATGCCATCAGGATCGTCAGAAGGTTCTGCCATATAGATATCAACCACATGGTTCGCAGAGATAGGCTTGCTGAAGACCCCCTTGCGGTAAGCCCCAGTGCTCTGAAGCGTCTGGCCCTTGAGCTCTGAGGTGATGTCTTTGTTGTCGATGACGATCTTTACGATCTCCCATTTGCTGTTGAGGGCGTTCCACATGGGATGCACAGTGTCGCCCTCGTTGACAGTCATGGTGTGGGAGGTCTCCACGTCGCTGTCGCCGCCATAACGGTTCACCGTGACGGTGTACTTGTCGACGGTAGTCACCTCAGTGCCGCCCATAGAAGGCAGGCCGGTGACGGTCACCACCACGTCGTGGTTGGAAGACACGCCGGTGAAGTCGAACTTGCCAGCGGCGATATCGACCTCTGCGCCGTCAACCTTGACGGAAGAGATGGTATAGCGGGAATTCTCAGCGATAGACCAGGTAACCTGCGCGTTCTCGCCGTTCTTCACCGACTGGGTGGGGCTGAGCGCCACCACGTCTTGCGCAGTGGTGCCCTCGACCCTGGTAGAGATGGTGAAATGGGTGTCGACCGTTACCGGAGGCTTGGGCTTCTCGGGAACATCCGGTTTGATGACAGGGTCCTTGGCAAAGACCACGGAAACCTTGACGTCTTGGGTTAGAGGATCTTCCACGGTATAGCTGCCAGCATCCAGAAGATCATCGCGCATGACACCATTCACAATGACGCGCTCGACGTGAGACCCTGCGCTTGCAGCCCAGGTCACGGTTGGCGTTGTGCCTTCTTTTTGCTTGATGGCGCTCTCACAGGTGCCTTCGCCGTCGCTGGAAGGATCTTTTTCGACTGTCACGTCAAAGTAACGATCGTAGTAAAGCTTGAGAGAAAGCGTGGGATTACCGGTTACCGTACCCGTGAAGACATTGTTGTTGACGGTCTGTTGGGTGCCATCCTCACTCACTACCACATGGGAGCTGTCAGGGTTGTACCAATAGCTCTTGCCGCCAGTGGCGATCTCTGGGACTTTGTCAGCCTCTGGCACCGTTTGGGTGCTCTCGGTGGTAGCGGTATAGGTCTTGGTGGGATTGGTGCCATCGTCGAGGTTATTCACCTTGGTGTAGAGATAATTGCCGTTGGCATCCTTGTTGCCGGAGTTCACGTAGTAATCGACGGTGTACTTAGTGTCGTCTCGCGGAGTCCACTTGGCACGGAACGTATGCTCTGTCTTGGTAGCAATGGCCTCATCGCCCGTATAGGCAGTGTCACCTAACACGTCTCCGGTGACCAGGAACCAGCCGCCAAAGTCATAGCCGGGGCGCGTGGGGGTCTTGAACCCGATATAGTTTGTCGCAGTGGCGTTCTTATAGGCCTGGTCAGAGACTCGCGACCCGCCGGCGGAGTCAAAGTGCACGACAAACTGCTCTTTGTCTTCCTTCCACACTGCGTAAATCGTGATGTCGTGAGCAGGCATGGTAGGAGCTGCGATTGGGGTGATCCCTGTGACGCCGCCGGCGACGGCGAAGGTGTTGGCCGTGTTGTCCATGGGGTTCTTGGTGGTAGACCAACCCTGGAAGATATAGCCGGGCTTTGCGGGAATGGTGCGGCCGCTCAACGGAAGGTTTAGAGCACCGACGTTGGCTTGATATTTGATGCCTTCGAAAGAACGGGTGGCACCCAAAGAGCCACCATTGGCATCAAGGCGCACCGTGTAGTCGCCGATCTCCCACTGGGCGACGAGGTAGTAATTGTTCTTCTTGATGTTCTCCGGCTTCGCCGGGGCGGTGGTGTCGCTCTCATCGATTTTTACGAGCTTGGCCACCTGATCGTCGGGGGAAATGAGTTGGTTTCCCGTAGCGGTAGTAGTGCCGGCCTCTTTATTCACAAGGCCGTCAACCACCGCATTGGTATCACCGGCCACAAGCTTCCAGCCTTTGAAGGAGTAGCCCTCGCGCACCGGGAGCACCTTTTGGTCCTCAATCTTTTGCAGAATCGAATTGCCGGAGATCACCCGGAACGAAGTGGAGGCCGCAGTATTGCCTTCTGCGATTTGTCCCCCGTTCGCCAGGTAGATGAGGTTCGCATAGTCCTTGGCATAACTGGGACGAATGATGATGGTATGGTCCTCCGGCACAGGAACGTCGGTGCCGGGAGTCACAGGCTCGCCTTTAGGGGTGGTCCAGCCACTGAACTTGTCTTCAGGGTCGTCGGGATTGTCGAGATCATCCTCATCAGGCAGCACGATTATAGGCTTCTCGCCAATAACGATATAGTCATCGATGGGATTACCGTCCGGGTCTTGAACCTGTACGCGGGTGGGTTGGAATACAGTTTTAGCTCCAAGGTTGCCGCATTCGTCCTTCACCCACACCACGACAGGCTGAGTGCTGTCGAGCTCATAGTCTACAGAGGCAGTGTGAGACACCTCGTCAAAATACTCCCAGTCGGTCTCGGTTGGAGTGGCATTCTCATCGTTAGTGATCCAATAGGCAGCAACACCAGAGCCACGGTTATCCTCGATGAAGGTAATGCCGTCATCGTCGATACCCTGACCAGTGTCGGTAAAGGTAAAGGTGGCGGTGTTCTTCGAGGAGTTAGTTCCCTCGATAAGAGGAACCTTATCGTCGAGGAATGCAGTGATATAGGTCTGAGAAGCCTTGGATTCATTACCATTCTGGTCTTTGACCGTAAGCTCGAAGATCCATTTACCGTTCTTGCTGTCCTTGTCGAAAACAAAGTCAGGAATCTTTGAGACGTGGTCGACCCAACCGCTAGTGGCAACCTGGTTGTTGTCAGGATCCAGCACCGTGAACTTCCATTGGGCAATGCGTGCATCTTCACCAGTACCAGCCAGCTGCCCCACCTTTGACTTGTCACGAATATTCACCGCAAATGTCGTATTGGTGTTCAGCAGATGGCGCTGATGGATAGTCATGATCTGAGTAGGTGTCTCCGACGTTTTAGTAGAAGCGTCCACCATATAGAAGTTCGCCAAAGGTATTGGAGAGGTGACAGGCTGTGAGGTGTCAAATTTCTTACCCTCAATGAAGCTGGTGTAGATATAGTCAGCAAGCTCGGTTACATAGTCGTCAGACATTGCAATATAACCGTTCTTTGCGCCCAAGCCTTGATGGGTGATATTGCCCTCGGCATCTTTCGTTGAGTCCGTGACAATCTTGCCGTCTTGAGCGTTAGAGAGATAGAAGATCTCATTTTCATTCATACGGTTGATACCGTCTGAATAAGTCTCGTCTGTCTCATCGGGAATCTGAGGATCATTGGAGTCGCCCACCAAGTTGATAAAGTACTTTTGCTGGGCTCCCTCATAGTACTGAACGGTCTTCAGCGCGTCGAAGGCGCTGGAGTCATAGTTCATTTCAAGGTCCAGGAAGGAGAACTGAGTAAACTCATTACAACCATGGCTACTGTTTTGCATATAGGGGCCAAAACCGTTGTAACCGTTGGCTACAAGAGCTACAGGGCCATTGAATAGTGTTTCGATAGTTCCCAGATTACCTGATGCGTCGTAGTTCTGCTTTTGTACCGTCACACTGGTTTCGCGAAGGTCGACGGTGAAACGTGCCTTGTTCACAGGCCCAAGATTGGTTGCCTGACTGGCAGTGCCAACCTGGGTTCCCCCTATCACCGAATTATTGGTTGGGTTGTAATTACTCACCTGATAGATAGCAGCGTTGCTGATGGCATTATTGGTACCTGTAAGGCGAAGGTAATATCCAGTGAGGGTGCCGTTTGGGTTCTTGCCCACATTCATCATGAAGCCAGTGCTATTGAGGGTGTGAGTCCTCACAGCAGAGCCGTTGACGTCAAAACTAAACGTACGACGAGCATTGCTAGGTGCAGGATAAATCATTGCATCGAATGCGGCAATATCAGGATATCCTGCGAATATCATGCTGGTCTTGCCATCTTCAGTGAAGTTATAGATATGACTACTAAACGATTGACAGGTAGTATTTGTAAGCTTGCCTTGATCTTTATTGAAATAGTTTGCAATATTCACAGATCCAGTATTGTGGTTGTACACAAGCCAACCCTCGGTGTTGCTGGTATCGATCTTGGCGGCAGTGTCGGTAATACGAAAGCTGCCGGGATCCATTCCTTGGGCTATCAGCTTTTGGGTGAGCTCCTGTTTGAATTCTAGGAACGTCCCTTGGTAGTCGCTAGGAAGCGCTACAGCAATATCTACCTTGGGTGTTGGATTGGCGCCTACATCCACCGCACCAAGCGCTGGCTTTAATACACCTCCCCCAACAATTCCAATCAATGCAAGCAGAGTGCATACCATAAAGGCATACAGGCGCTTGAAAATGGGGTGTAGTGCAGTTTTGTTTTTTAACATTTTGTCCCACCTTCCATTAACTCCATAATCCTGCGTTTACAAAGTTAGAGCAAAGTATACGCTTATTTCAGCGTATTTTTAGACTGTTGTAGATAGATTTATGTTCATAAATATAAAATTAGCTTTGCTTTTATTATTAGCTCATTTACCTCGTACTCTATAACCATTTATTGTGGTTCTTCTTCATACAACCACACCATCTTGATCCTTAGTCCAATGGTTTTGTACTTCAGTTTCTGAATTTTATTGACAGTGGTTGCCTATTTCTGAAAGCAATTTATATTTAGTTAATGATTATTATTATATATTCAGGTATCCTTTAACTTGCATCTTACATCCACCCTGTCTATGTTATGTGGGTGCATATCATTAGTCATAAGTCTCAAAAGAGAGGGCATATATCCTTTACTATAAGCCCACAAAGATTGGATTAATCATGGCCAATGAAAAAGCACGCTCTCTCGAGCTCTTCTATCGCCCCACTTGCCCGTTTTGCCAAAAAGTTTTGCGTTGGATGGAAAACCACAACGTAGACAACGTGACTCTCTTCGACATTACCAGCGATTCTGCAGCAGGACAGCGTCTTGTAGAGGTTGGTGGCAAGAAACAAGTTCCCTGCCTGTTCATCGATGGCAAGCCCATGTATGAGTCTGACGACATCATTGAGTACTTGGGCACCTTGCTAGATCATCAAACAGACGATGTCGCCAAGTAATTCCCTTGTTCCTAAATACAGAGATTATTCTTAGAAGGAACGCTTTATGACCCTCTATTACTTGCCTACCTGCCCTCACTGCCACAGGGTCATCAATTGGATCGAGGCCCATGGGCTCACTAATCGGTTCAATTTTGTAGATGCTTCCAGCGACTCTTCTGCACAGGAAGCACTCTTTCAGGCCTCCAGCGAAGGCAGCGTGCCTTGCCTGGTTACTCCAGAAGGGCGCGCTATTGTAGGCGACACCCCTATCATCGAGTATCTAGAGACTCAGAACGCTTAAGCTCCTAGCGTCTCAAGCGTTACGTCTCGCAGCACATCATTCATTTACGTAAACAACCTCCTTGTTTCCCTGGTAGAGGGAAACAAGGAGGTTGTTTTGTCACACAGGATGCGATTGTGATAAAACAACTCCCTATCACAGCCGCTCATATAGATATAGATTCTAAGACCTTCTGATAAGCTCCGAGACCAGTTTATTTACTTGAGACACTTGGGCTGGGTCGACGTTGACTGCGATATTCTCGGCAGTGTGAGCCAGTGCAGGCACCTCACCGGGATCGCATCCCATTAGCGTCACAGAGCGAATAGAGGCACGCATGGCGGGAGTGGCGTCGGTATCTGCCCAGGGTCGAGGACGCTCTGACAGAGGAATGTGAAGATCTTTGCTTATGCGGCCAAGGAATTTGAGAAGGCGACGGTCAGCACGCCGGTGAGAGATAAGGCCTTCCTGGGAGAGCGCAGTGAGTTGGCCAGCTCCCACAGAGTCGAGATTGATAAGGAATGCGCCACGTAGATCCTTGCGATGATTCTCTATGAAAGCTTTAGCTCCTGCATGGTCAAGCTCAGAGGCGCCCACAGCCACGAACCAAATGTCATGGGCTACCAGATCAACGTCGCCAAGAGAGAGAACGGCATCTTGCAGCTCTAGATCGTCACCCTGATCGCCTTCGCGAGTCTCCTCAGAACGAGTAGCACCGCCCTTCCAAGAAGAGCTGGAATCGTCATCATTAAAGGAATCCCAAGAACCAATGGACTCACCGTTAGACTTGGCGTCAAAGTCCTCATCTACACCAAGCCATGAGGCCATAGACTGCTCATCGGAAGCGTTCTTGCGATTCGCACGACGGGTCTTTGCACGACGTTTGGCAGTTTGGGTTTGATCAACCACTTCGAGAGGTTGAATGGGTACTGCGTCCGCAGCCATCTGAGAATTCTCATCTGTCACAGGGATCTGTCTCACTGTCTCACGATGATACACAGAGGTACCTGCAGGTCCTTGGCTCCTTACTGTTTGGCGCGTCACCACAGTGCCTCCAGATACAGGCTGTTGAGCTGCGGGACCTTCATTGGGCATCTCATAGTTGGAAGCCTCGAGAGAAGATGCATCGAAGTCTTCAGGTGAGAAATCCAAAGGATTAACCTGGCTCAAGGGGCCAGACGCATCCATGGCCAGGGGATCTATCGCAGCCACAGAGGGATCAGGCAGGTCAAAGAGCGCTGCGCGACGGGCCACATTTACCGGGTTCGCAGGTGTGAACGATGAGGTTCCCCAAGAAGGATCGCTGGTTATATCGAACTCCTGCACGCGCTCAGAGATCACTGGTTGAGCCGCTATAGGCATTGCCTGAGTCGAACCACTGGCATCTTGAGTGGGGGAGGGCACTGCCATATCTGCAGGATCGACGGGAGTGTCAGCCCATGTAACAGAATTCTCCTCAGGCTGAGCCGGCGCCTTTGTGCCAGGCTCGACGTTGGTGTCGGCCCAAGTCACCTCATCTTGGCGCGCCTCGATATCTTTATTGGGGCCATGCACCAGCACCGGCGTCTCATCGTCGTGTTCATTGGCCTGGGAGATATGCTCACGCACATTGGAAGTGAACCGCTGAGCCGAGCGAGCAAGTCCGCGGAAGCGCTCGTGAAGCTCTCCCGCAACTTCATTGACGCGAGGCATGCGGCCGGTGGGTTCGCTCACAGCACTGCGCACCTCATGGCTATAGGGAGAGGCTGTTGGCTCTATGGGCGTTTCTTCGAACGATTCTGACTCTTGATAGGCCATAGTGTTTGTAGTGGGTGTAACACCTACTGTCACAACCTCATCTCGATAGATTATCTGACAGGTGGGCGGAAGGATACCTAAGCTCTCCAACACTTCTTGGCCATGGCGCACCGCAGAAGTGGCCTCGACCTTTGCAACTGTCTCTTGTGCTGGTTGCTGACGGGGACCCTCTTGACCATAAGTTATCGTAACAGGTGTATCTACCTGCTGATATTGCTCTCCATTAAAGAGATCTTGGCCTTCTTGAGAGGGGACTGGCTCCTGTTGTTGAGATAGAGCCTCAAACTCATTGGTAAGGTGCTCTTCTAGTTGAGCCGCTTCCTCACCGTTCATCGCACGCATCACATCGTGAGATACACCCAACATGGCAGCCACAGATGCATTGTTATCGTTGGCAGCGCCCGTAAGAGGTCCAAAGTGAGCCACGATGTTATTGATACCCCACAAAAGACCGGGCAGTGCAGCAATCATGCCTATGATCCAGAAGATACGGCAGGGGAGAGAACCTGCCCCAAAGAGTTGGATGACGGCACAGATCAGAGCAATGACAGCGCCCAGGGGAGCTGCCTGATAGATGAAGTGGCTGTAGGGGGAGAGAGCTGGCTTGGCAAGGAGCTCCTCATGACCCGTGTCGTAATGGGCCATCACAATGATGGGACGCACGCCGCGACCGGCATGAGGCCCGCAACCTCTGTGGACACCGATGACGTTTTGGCTGCGCGCGGGAGGCAAAAGCCTGCTCACCACAGGATGACCGGTTACCAACAAGAATAGGATAGCGGCGCTTAGCACTGCTATTACAAGCCCCAACACCGCAAGGCCAATGCCATTGATGCCTGCCACAACAATGCCCGCAAATAGAAGCACAAAGGCAATACCTGTTACCAACTTACCGTGGGCCGGCGCCATAATATCCTGGCGCTGCACAGAGAGACCGTTCTCGTTGAGCAGAGTCTCGATTATATCTGCCGCCACTACCTCTTCTTGAGTATTGGCAGGAGCGATCTCGATCTTGGAGTCAAGATAGCCGAGGTACTTATCGCTCATGGACATTGGCGTCATCCTCCATGGGTCCGGTGCTGCCTAAGCGCACCTATGGCTTCGTTTAGGGGTGCATTGCTCATGGGAGCAAGCCATATACCCGCAAGTATACGACCCCAGCCACACCCAAAAGCGCTGCTTAGGACATACCTCTTTAACTAACCGCAATTTACACGGGCAGAACTTTGGCCTGTTACGAACCCTTATGGTTGTTCTACTTCATTCCCATTAGCTGTGTCACTAGGTTACGAAGAGTGTGATACAGCCATGTCTGACAATAATTCTCCGGAATAGGATGACTGAAAGACAACTAAACCTCATTACCCCAGCTAAATGCCTAGGTTAACCCTAGAGTTGAACGTTATGGTTATGAGGGGAGCGTTTTTCCAGATCAGGGCCGAACAGTCGTTACTATCACTTGCCGTTTCACAAATACCATAATGTATGTGATAAGAGGACTGTTTTCATCTCGTAAGATCTCACAAGTGAGACTCACAGATATGTCTATTCAGTTATCGAAGTATTCCTATCACTAGTTAAGTGACACTACTCATCACAGTTTTGTATCATGCAAACTATAACATCACATAACAGCTGCTAGATATAAGCATCAGCATCCCTCTATTGTTGTGATATGAGAGATCACAAATAGGTATCTTGTTTCATTATTCTGTTTTCGTGCAAATGAAGGCGCTCAGCTCGCAAGAGACTGAGCGCCTTGATCTTTCATGGCTTACCGCAAGAGGAAAGTTAGTCCTCGTGCTGTCGGCGCCATGACTCGATGAACTCTCCCAAATTTGCGCTAGAAATAGTAGACACATTGGCGCTTGGAAGCGCATTGATAAACGTCCTGCCATAGCGCTTGGTCATGAGGCGCTGATCACACAGGATGAGGAGTCCCTTATCGGTAGAAGTACGAATGAGACGTCCTGCAGCTTGTTTGACAGCGAGGACAGCCTCGGGCAGCGAGTAACGCCACCAAGCACGGCGATCTCGGGCTTCACGCTCCCTTACTAGCGGATCATTGGGATTTGCAAAGGGGAGCTTAGGGATCACCACACAGCGCAGCGTGTCGCCAGCAGCGTCGAACCCTTCCCAGAATGATTTGAGAGCCAGCAAGGAGAGTTCTTTGTCATCAATAAAGCGAGAACGCAGGCGTTGAATATTGGAATTGCGCATCTGATAGGCGACTTCTAAGCCCGCCTCCTTGAGTCGTGGAGCCAAAAGGCTGTTCACGCGTTCAAGATCCCGACGATTGGTAAAGAGTGTAAGCACCGAGCCACCCATAGCTATGTGGATATCATAGAGAGCGTCTACCAGCCGAGGTGTGTAGTCGCGTGAGTAGGGATCAGGAAGGTCGTGGGGCACCACTACAGCCATATGATCATCGAAGTCATAGCAAGAGGGGAGTCGAAGCGTCTTAATTTGAGGCTTCTCCTGAGTGGGACTTGTCATAACTCGGTCAAGACCCACATTCTCCATAAAGTGGTCGAAGTTATTGCCAATAGCCAGAGTCGCAGAGCAATAGATTACTGAGAGCATGTCTGGGTACCAGTGGCTGGCCAACTCCTCGCCAATGTCGAGCTTCTCGGCAGCAAGGCGTTCCTGTCCGCGCTTGGCTTTGGTGCGGGGAGCTTCCAGGTAGTAGACATAACTGCTATCGGTACCTGCAAGAATAATGCGTAAGGAGTCAAAGAGCCGAGAAAGGCTATCCAATGGGCGCATCATCTCGCGCGAGGCACTAGGAAGGGCCTCTGTGGCGGCTACCTGAGCCTCACGCAGGAATCGTAGAGCTTCCTCTAGAGCCTTGGCAAAGATTTCACCAGATTCTGCTAGCTGGGACCATTGCTCGGTTTGACGAACATCAGGATTGATCCAGATAGTGGCGTCCTCATAGGCGTTTGCAGGAGCCAACGTCGCCAGCAACAGCATGTCGTCGAAGAAGTTCGCTGAAGCCACCTGGGCGCGATCCAACGCAGCAGCACCCTTCACTAGCAGCCGCTGGGGGAGAGCGGCAGCCTCGGTACCTGCGATTTGATTCATGAGAGTATGGATCGCGCCAGTTTTAGAGGAGCCAAGGGCCGCAAAGGCCTGGCGGGCATCAGCAGCAGAGACTGAGAGGGCCCACTGGCGGCGCGCCTCGTCGGCAAAGGAATGAGCCTCATCAACAACCCAATGGGCCATAGGCGGCAGCAGGCGGTTTTCTGCAGCTACATTCAGCAAAAGCAGCGAGTGGTTGGTCACTACGATGTCAGCGGATGCCGCACGGCGGCGTGCACCGTGAAGCAAACATCCCTCAGTGAAGAAGGGGCAACGGCCATGGAGGCACTCTTCAGGCGTAGTGGTGATCATAGATCTGGGCACATTTCGCCAGCGCACGCCCAAACTATCGAGGTCTCCCTCGGGCATCTGACTTACTGCAGCTAGATTCACTGCGATGGCGGTCAGCATGTCGGCCGCCACAGTGTTTTCCGAGCGCTTGGAGGTATCGACCAAATGGAGCGGCAAATCGCCGTCCATTGCCCTCACGATCTTGCGAAGGCAGGGGTAATGGTCGTAGCCCTTAAGGGCCATGAAGCGCAGGCCACCGGGAAGCACCTGGCTCAATGCGGGCAGCTCCTGGGAAATCAATTGATCTGTGAGCACATTGGTTTTTGTGGCAACGCCGCAGGTCACATGGTTATCCTTGGCAAAGCGCGCCAACGGATAAAGGTAGGCCATGGACTTGCCCACCCCCGTGCCTGCCTCCACTGCCAGGTGAGAAGAGCTGTCAAGCGCATCCCGTACCGCTTGAGCAAACTCCACCTGCTCAGCGCGCTGCTCAAAGGCTTCGAAGATCTCACCTAAGGCGCCCTCACCGCTAAAGGCCGCCTCAACCTCGGCTGCACTGGGGGCAGTGAGGGAGCAGATCTTCTCGGCAGCGTTGTCTTTCACTTCGCCATGAAGGGCCTCAATGAGCGCTTTGCGGGTCTTGAGCAGCGAGAACTCTGCAGACTCAGCTGATACCGGGGCAAAGGGAGCTGCCGATAAGGACGCGCCCTGGGCAGCAGGGGAGCGGTCCAAGGATGCAAGGGGGTTGTTCTCGGCAATATAAGAAAAGAGTTGCCTGTAAGGCCACTGTACCTCGGGGTGCATGGCAGCCAGTTGCGCAGCCAAACCCGCAGGCATATGGGCGATTCCTAGCAGCAGGATGCGCCAGATGCCGGAGAGCGCCTCGACGTCGGCCATGGCGCGGTGGGAGACAGGGTTGCATTGGAAGGCCTCGGCCAGCGTGGCGAGCCTATGGCTCTTAAGAGCCGGCAACGCGATGCGTGAGAGAGCTAAAGAGTCGATCCAATTAGTGGAGACTCGGTAGCCGCCCTGGACATTCTCGATGAACGTTCTATCAAATATTGCATTGTGTGCCACCACGGGGGAGCCTGCCACAAAGTCTGCCAGCTGCGCCACCGCCCGCTTGGCGGCAGGAGCGCCTTTCACATGCTCATTAGTGATGCCGGTGAGCGCGGTGATCTCTTGGGGGATTTCGCCCTTGGGTGCCACGAAGGTTTCGAAGCGATCCACCACTTCGCGACCGCTAATGCGCTGAGCTGCGATTTCTATAAGTTCACACTCGCGGAACGAGAGGCCTGTGGTCTCGGTATCCAGCACAATGATGTCTTCTTCCAGCGGCCCAAAATCCACCAATGCGGCCTCATGAACCAAGTTTCGATAAGGAGCCTTGATGAACTCCGGAGTCTCTGGAAGGAACAGATCGTCCACGGTTACCGGGAGCTGTTGAGCCATAGGGGCCCTTTCTTCGCGCTGGCTTCAAGAGCCACAAGTATAGGAGAGCGGAACGGCGAGATGATGATGCGACCTGACACCGTGCCGCGCCTGTGCATGAGAGGGGATAGATTCGCAGGGTCTACCTGGCCTTTTAGTTACCAGCCTCCAATGCCCACTCTATGAACATACGGCAAAGCTTCGAGAAAGGAATGCCATCATGGGCCGCAGAATCTGGCAGCAGTGAGCGCTCTGTCATGCCAGGGATGGTGTTGGTCTCCAGGATCACTGGGGTGCCGTCTGCCTTCACGATAAAGTCGCTGCGCGAGCAACCCGCGCAACCTAAGGCCTGATGGGCCATAACAGCCAGCTCTTGAGCACGCCCATAGACGTCAGGGGCCAAGCGTGCGGGCATCACATGATGGAGCTCGCTGGGCTCATACTTGGCTTTGAGGTCGTAGAACTCGCCCTCCATAACCACTTCGACGATAGGCAGGGCGCGAGCGTCCTCATTGCCAATGACAGGCACCGTGATCTCGGTACCAACCACGCACTCCTCGATAAGGGCGTGATCCGAGGACTCCAACGCCAGCTTGACGGCATCGTCGATTTGCTCAGGCGCCGTGACGCGAGTCACACCGTAGCTGGAGCCATTGACGGCAGGCTTGATGAAGAGAGGAAGGCCCAGCTCTTCCACCACTGCACCAGGATTCACCACTTCGCCGCGATGGACGCAGAGGCCGCGAGGCACAGGGATGCCTGCCTGCTCATAGAGGAGCTTGGAGACGTCTTTGTCGGCGCCCATGGCGCTTGCAAGCACACCTGAGAAGGTGTAGGGGATATGCAACACCTCCAGCAGGCCCTGGATGCAGCCATCCTCGCCAAAGGCGCCATGCATAGCCACAAACGCCACGTCATAATGGCCGTCCGAGAGGGCAACCACGAACTGAGGGTCTGCCACATCGAGCATGTCCACGTGCTCGAACCCAGCCTCTGCCAGCGCCTTAGCCACTGCCTCAGCCGAGCTATGGCTCACATCGCGCTCGTCTGCCCAACCTCCCCAGAGAAGTGCGACGTGATTTTTCGTGACATCTGTGCTGCTCATGGGCGCTCCCAACACCTTTGCAACGATAGGAATAGACTTGTAGAACTTACAGTCTGCTCCCGAGGATACCCCACTCATCAGGCCATTTAAGACAAGGAACCACGATGCCCGAGAATCCCCGTACAACCAAGACCAAATCTCCGTCTGCTGCCGATACACCCGCAGCCCCCGTCGCTGGAGGCATTTGTGCCATTGACAGCGAGACGGTAGTTGCCACCTATGATGCCGCCAAGGAAGACGCCAAGAGCGCGAAAACCTCTCGCGCGAAGGTCAATTTGGCAGAACTCTCCCATGATGAGCTGGTCGAGTTTCTCGGCACGCTAGGGGAACCCGCTTTTCGCGCCAAACAGATCGAGGATTGGGTGCGCTCCAAGAACGTGCGCAGCTTTGACGAGATGACCAACCTTTCCAAAGCACTGCGCGCGAAGCTCAGCGAGACAGCCACCTTAGGAGGCGTGACCGAAGTGGCCCGCCAAGAGTCCGCCGACGGCAGCCGCAAATACCTTGTGGCCTTTGACGACGGCACCTCGGTGGAATGCGTAGGCATGCCCCATGGCGACAAACTCTCTGCCTGTGTCTCCACCCAAGCAGGCTGCCGCATGGGATGCCTCTTTTGCGCCACTGGCCAGGGAGGCTTCACCCGTAATCTCACAGCCGATGAGATCTATGCCCAGGCCGCCCATATCGCTCAAGATTTTGGACGCAGAATCACCTCTGTGGTACTCATGGGTCAAGGCGAGCCTTTCGCCAACTACGACGCCACCCTGGAAGCCATGCGTGAGATGAACAGCCCCGAGGGCCTAGGTATTGGCGCACGCCACATCACGGTTTCCACCTGCGGCATCATCCCGGGCATTCGCGCGCTCTCCCAGGAGCCTGAGCAGTTTGGCTTGGCAGTCTCTCTGCACTCTGCCGTGCCCGAGACACGCAACACCTTGATGCCCGGCGTTAAAAAGTACAGCCTCAAGCGCCTGCACGACGCCATGAAGGACTATACCGAGAAGACCCGCCGCCGCCCCACCTATGAGTACGCCATGATCCGTGGCATCAACGACGACGACGCCTCCCTGGATGCCCTGGTGGACTTTTGCGCCGGCACCCTATGCCACGTGAACCTCATTGCTCTAAACCATCTGCCGGGCTCAAAACTGGAACCTTCCGATCCTGCTCGCTTGGACGCTTTTGTAAAACGCCTGAGCTCTGTGGGAGTCGAGACCACCATCCGTCAGTCTCGCGGAGCAGACATCGACGCTGCCTGCGGCCAGCTCAAACAACGTAAAGCTGCCAAGTAGCCCAGTAGGGGAGGGGTGGGTTTCCCGATATCTTGCCAAGAAACCCACCCTATGAGTTGAAGCTTGCCCCTTACTCTCAGTGTACCTGAGCTGCGTCTCGACACAAAAATAGGGCACCCTCTAGGGCGCCCTATTTCTTTAACTTGCTACTAAGATGAGAGCTTAGTTGGCGTTGATTAGATTACAGGTCAGCCTGCCTGAATAACTTCACGATTTAATAACCCATCTTTTCCCACTGCTGTGCAATCCAGGCTTGATTAGCTTCCAGTCTCACTGCCTCTTTGCGACTCTCTTCTGACTCTCCCATCTTCTCAGTCATAGACTTGCCAAGATCTATGGCCTTAGAAACAGTGGCCTTAAAATTCTCCCTTGCCTCAGGGGTCAAAAGATAGTGATAGGCAGCATAGCCCATTCCCACCACAAAACCAGAAGCCACAATAAGCTTGAGGGGCTTATTCACTGTCGTCATCCTTTTCTTTGGTAGCAATAAGGTCCATAAGGCGCCTTAGATCATCCTCGTCTTTAAACTCAATCTCAATACGGTTCTTGCCGCGAGACTGACGCACCCTCACATTGGCATCCAACGCCATGCGCAGGGTGCGAGCGGCACGCTTGTAGGACTGTGGGGCTACTAAGCGTTGGGGTTTCTGAGCTTCTGTGCCAGAAAACAGTGGTGCGAGTGTTTCTGTCTGACGTACCGACAGATTGTCTTCTACCACTCGTTTAGCTAGTTTGATGCGACCTTCCTCAGAAGGCACTGCAAGAATAGCCCGCGCATGACCAGATGTAATGAGATGCTCTCGTAGGAGCTGTTGCACCTCTGCAGGGAGATCCAAAAGACGCAATGCATTGGCTATCGCAGGGCGTGACTTAGAAAGAATCTTGGCCAAACCCTCCTGAGTGAGCTGATGAGTCTCAATGAGTTGACTATAGCCTTGGGCCTCTTCAATGGGATCCAAATCAGAACGCTGAAGATTCTCGATCAAGGCCAGAGAGAACACATCTTCATCGTCAATCTCACGGATGAGTACTGGCACTTCTTCAAGCCCAGCTATCTTGGAAGCTTGATAACGCCGCTCACCAGCAACGATCTCGTAATGAGAGCCCTTTTTGCGCACCAGAATAGGTTGAAGCACACCGTGTTGTGCAATAGAATCTGCAAGCTGCTCTAAGGCTTCCTCATCGAAGTTCGAGCGAGGCTGATTGGGGTTAGGCTTAATACGTGCAATAGGGAGGGTAGTCTCCGCATCTTGGCCCACTTCTGCAGAAGACTCAGCCATGAGCGCATTGAGACCTTTTCCTAGCCCAGTCTTTTTAGCCACGATCGATCACCTCCTGCGCCAAAGCATTGTAGGACTCAGCGCCACGATTATGAGGGGCATAGAGAGAAATAGGTAACCCATGAGAGGGCGCCTCAGACAACTTTACCGTGCGGGGAATCACAGAATCAAAGACTTTGTCCCCAAAGAACTGACGAACCTCGTCGACTACCTGATTTGAAAGCAATGTACGGCTGTCATACATAGTCATAAGCACGCCAAAGATATCCAGCTGAGGGTTGAGACTCTTTTGCACCATAGAAGTGGTCTCCATGAGCTTAGTAACACCTTCTAGCGCGTAGTACTCACATTGGATGGGAATCAGAAGTCCATCAGACGCCATAAGTGCGTTAAGAGTAAGCAAACCTAGCGAAGGAGGGCAGTCTATAAGCACGTAATCGTAATCATCCTTCACAGACTCCAGTGCACGGCGAAGGATGGACTCACGAGCCATCTTGGAGACCAACTCAATTTCTGCACCAGCCAACTGGATAGTGGCAGGTACTAGATTCACATTAGGCTCAACAGTTTCTATAACCAGTTCCACCATGGGTTCATCTTCAAGCAAGGCATTGTAGATATCACCATCTAGCTCTTCCTTCTCAATGCCATAACCGCTGGTGGTATTTCCCTGAGGATCAAGGTCTATAACCAGCACACTTTTTCCTGCTTCGCCCAAGGCGGCCGACAGATTCACTGCCGTCGTAGACTTACCGACGCCACCTTTTTGGTTGATAATGGCAAGCACTTTGGCTGGGTTGTCCTCATAGTACGTTTCTTGTTCCACCGAAGACACAAGCCTCTCCTCTCATCGAGTGTTGAAGTCTTAATTACTCCTATTGGCAGTATACAGAGGGTTTCTCTTGTTTCACGTGAAACCATAAGCCCTTCCCATAGACGTCATGGCCTTTAGAAGAATCACTGGGCCTTGCTGAGAAACACATTTATCCCAATGGACGCTTTTTTGCCTCGCCAATGGGACGAGGCAGCTTGAGGACCGGTTTGGTAACTTTTTCAAAAGCAAGAATCTCTCGGTGACCCATAGAGTCAGGAAGTTCTAGCGTTTCACGTGAAACAAGTTTCATGCCTGCTTGCTGAGCTGCTTTAATTCCACTAGTCAGTTCCTCATCGCTTAAGCGACCCTTTGAGACCACTAGTCGTCCGTGAGAAACTAAAAAAGGCTGTGCATACTCAATGAGTACTGGAAGGCCCGCTACTGCACGAGCTACGACAAAGTCATAGGATTCCGGGTGGCTTAGAGCGAACTTCTCAGCACGTTCATTAGTAGTAACCACTCGTTCTGAGATATCGAGTGCATCCACAAACTCATCTACGGCACGGACTTTTTTGCCCACAGAGTCCATCAAGGTAAAGGATCGTTGTGTGAGAAGGGCCAGCGGAATTCCAGGAAATCCAGCCCCTGTTCCAATATCCAATACGGCACCAGAGGGATCCTGTGATTGTAACGAGCTTTGCTCGAGGGCTGATAAAAGGAGCAAAGAATCCAGAATATGAAGGATTAGAGCATCGTCGACAGAAGTGATCCGAGTAAGGTTCATGACCTGGTTTTTCTCAAGCACTAAATCTAGATGCTGGAGTAAAGAGGCCGCCTGGGCATCTGTGAGGTCAATCTTATAGGCCCGTGCCAGATCTTTAAGTTTTGTTTGATAGACAGGGTTTTGAGCGAGGGGAGCGGCAAGAGGTTGTAAACCAGCTTTTGTAGAATCACAAGGAGCTTGCTTGTTGGATGACATAGTACCTCCGCCAAAAGTTAGTGATTCAAAAGAAATTGTCAACTCAAAGCACAATTGCACATAAGCACAGAGCTATAACTATAGGTCTCAACACTTCTCAGTGTAGCCTCCTCAGAGCTAGAACTTGGTAGTTAAAGACCAACCTAACAGTCACTCTAAAAAAGAAGGCCAAGGACCTAGATCCCTAACCTTCTAATGCAACACAATTATCAGATAGATTCAGTCCACTTTGAATGAAAGCTGCTTCTCTCACTCAAGAGCTACTCGCGGTTATTCACCGCACAGACAACCACGTAGCGGTCGGGGTCTTCACCCTCGGAATAGGTAGTGACCTCATCGTCACTGCGTAAAGCAAGATGAACCAAGCGACGTTCGTAGGCATTCATGGGAGAAAGGGAGACAGCCGTGTGGCGGCGCTTGGCCTTCTCGGCAGCAGAGAATGCCATGTCGCGAATCTTCTTGCGACGTCGTTCGCGATAACCTTCAATATCCACGATCACAGGAAAGTGGAAGCCTAGCGATCGATTGACTAGAGAAGAAAGAAGCTGTTGGAGCGCTTCCAAAGTGCGACCATGCCGACCAATAAGAATAGCCAGATCACCTTCAGAGACATCGAGAATAAGCTCGCCTTCGTCACTCTCATACTCGTCGATAGTGGCGTCACCCTCACCAAAGCACGCAAGGATCTGACGCAGGTAACTCACAGAAAGATCGGCCACCGCATCCATCTCCAGGTCGCTCAGAGAGCCAGTCTCAGCGTAATGCTCTTTGATGGCCTCTAGATCCACGGCAGCGTCAAAGGCCTCTTCCAAAGCCTCTCCCTCTTCATCGAGAATGTCCTGGGGATCTACCAGGGGCTGGCCCCCGTCCTCATCCTCGATATCCTCAGCAGAGGTGACCATCACAGACTCGTTCTCCACCTCATCAAAGGCGCCAGAGGTTTCATCAAGATTCATTGGTGCTCCTCTCAATATAAGTAAGGGCACGGACCAAGCAAGTTCCGTGCCCTCCAATCATTTCTAAGAATCAGCCAAGTTTCTCTAGCTTATTACTTCTTTTTACGGGGACGTGGCTTTTGCTCCTTGCGTACTACGTGTACTTGCACAGGAGCATTGGCGAGGCGCTCAGCCTCCTCTTTCTTATACTTCTCCAGCACGCGGTTGGTGATGAACTGGGTTTGTATAACACCCCAGGCAGCCGAGGTGTTGTAGTAGAGCAGCACGCCTACGGGCACCGACCAACCGAACCACACCATCATGCCAGCCATCACCACTCCCATGATGAGAGTCTGAGACTGCTGCTGGCCTGCGGTTGAGTTGCGAGTGTTCATCCACATAGGCAGGAAGGTGAGGCCGCCAAAGAGTAGGTCTAGCAAGATGTAGACCCAAGCGCCAGCAAAGCCAGCAGTGGCCACTACCTGGGCTACCGAGTCAGCCAAAGAGGGGAGAATGCCATAGAAGTGAGCTTCTGTAGGGACCTGCTTAAGCACCGTGAAGAGCGCGAAGAAGATGGGCATCTGCAAAAGCATGGGCAGGCAACCACCAAGGGGATTGAACTTGTGCTCAGAGTAGATCTTGCGAAGCTCCTCTTGCTGACGAACCGGATCGTTAGCGTAGGTCTCTTGAATCTCCTGAAGCTTAGGCTGCAAGACCTGCATCTGCGCAGAAGACCTGGTGGACTTGAGTGTCAGGGGCGTCAAGATCAGACGGATGATAAAGGTTAAGATAATAATGGCAAGACCCCAGTCTCCACAAATATGTTGGAGACCCTCAAGGATCGTTGTTAGAAAGCCGATAAACCATTCCCACATAGGCTGATTCCTTAGAAGTAAACGTCGAGGTTAGGGGACAGGATCATAGCCACCCTTATGAAAAGGATGACAGCGCAGGATGCGCTTGAGGGCAAGCCATCCTCCTCTCAATGCACCATATTTTTGCACCGCCTCCACTGCGTATTGGGAGCAGGTGGGGCTATAGATGCACGACGGCGGAAAGAGAGGGGAGATGTAGCGCTGATAGAACCAGAATAGATGTAACAGGAAACGGGCCGCGAGACTACGCTGGCCTTCAGCCTTCATGATCCATCCTTACCTGAGCCTTAAAAAGCGCTTGTGTGAGGTCTTTGGCTATGTCTTGGGGATGAGAAGCTGCGGTCTTGGGAGTTGCGAACAAAATGATGTCGTAACCAGACAAAGGCAGCCCACAACTGCGAGCTGCCTCCCTGAGAACCCGTTTAGCGCGATTTCTAAAGACCGCATTGCCCAGCCGTTTGGCGCAGACAAAGGCCACACTACCGTCTTCTGAGGGCACAGGGAGTGCAGTGACACGCACCAATGATGCGCGCCCCCGTTTTCCCTGAGAGAAGACACGCCCAAAGGCTTTGGCCGATTTGAGCGTTCTCATGCGAAAATCCTCTAGACGGTGAGGCGCTTGCGACCCTTGGCACGACGACGAGCAAGAACCTTACGACCGCCGGCAGTGGCCATACGAGCACGAAAACCATGGCACTTGGCGCGCTTGCGCTTATTAGGCTGATAGGTACGCTTCATGGTAAAGACCCTCCTGGATACTACGTTCAAGCTGCGATGGCAGCACAAGCTCCACGATTGTATGAGCTTGAATCATGGACTGTCAATTGTGGCACACAACCCGCAAATGTGCCCCCTCAGCAGCATCTTCATGCATTGACCACTTCACTGAGGTTAAGAGAGTCTCTCAAACGAGCTTTTCAAGCGCTTGATTATCCCATTGAAAAGTTCCAAAAAACCGTGCAAGCTTTTGCATGATCGTGAAAGAAATTCTTCACAGGCCATGAAATCCGATAGGTCAGATACCATGGAATGCGCAGGAACTAGAACCCTTTAATAGCAAAGTTTTCCACAAGGAATCATCTCTTGTAGAAAATCACTCTTCTATTGAAAGAAATTGCCTGAAACTTTTCGACAGTCTTTCATAAGCTGTTGAAATCTTCGGAGGACCCCATGGCCGACGCCTTTTATCCCTTCGTCGAGAACCCCTCGACACCCCCACATTCTTCAGACCACGATGGTCTGAAAGACAGAGCAGAGAGCTCTCAAAACTCCCACATCTCAGGCACTTCCGAGTCATATGTGGCTGCCGAGAAACCCTTATCCTCCCAGCCAGACAACCCTGATGGAGCAGTTCCCTCTGCTTCTGGCGCCCACGCATCCGGGGTGCTGGAAGTCACCTCTGCGGCACGCATCGCGGTCTACGACGATGTAGCCGCAGCTCCCCGCGTGGTTATGGTGGCCCCTCAAGACATTCGCTCCTACCTTGAGGAGATCACTGCCACCGTTAACAAACTGGCCCAAGAGCAGGGCGGAGCCATTCCTTTCACCGTCATTCGCGAGTGCGTTGAGAACCTAATTCACGCCTATTTTCAGGCCCCCACTATCTCAATCCTTGACAAGGGAAACACCATTCGCTTTTCGGACCAGGGCCCTGGTATCCCCAACAAGCGCCTGGCATTGGAATATGGCACCTCAAGCGCCACTGAATCCATGAAACGCTACATTCGCGGCGTGGGATCCGGTTTGCCTTATGCCTCCCAATACATGGCCGACAAGGGCGGCACTCTCACCATTGAAGACAACATTTCCGGAGGCTGCATCGTCACCATCTCGCTGTCCTCCGTTCAGGAGTCCCAAGAACCAGTAGGGCAGGGGTGTGTCCCCTCTGCTACAGCAGCTGAGGTAGGGGTTTCTCGGCAACCAGAGCTGCTGCAACCTGGCTTTGAACAACCAGGGTACGGGCAAGTTCCTCAGGGTTACCCCTACGGACAGCCTCAAGCGCCTGGTTATGGAGCTACGCCTGGTCAGATAACACAGCCTGTCTTTGGACAACCACAACCAGGCTGGGTGCAACCTGCCTACGGACAACCCTTATACGGGCAGCCGTCAGTACCGGGTTATGGACAGCCATCCTATAGAACACCTGTTCCAAGTGGATATCCTTCACCCACTGGAACGCCTGGGATATCCCAGGGACAGACCCCTTACGTTGGCGTAGGCATAGGTGCTGGTTATGAAGGAGAGCAGCCGTCTCAAATACCTTTGGGCGACGGCTCCATAAGTGGTCGCGACCGAAATGCCCTGATGTACTTGCTTCAACATAGCGAAGGTGGCGGAGCAGAACTTACCGCAGCTTTTGGCAGTTCAGGACCCACATGGAGCCGCACCTTAAAGCACTTAAGCGAATTAGGATTTGTACAAAAACACGGACAAAAATATCGTCTCACAGAGGTGGGACGCCAATGGACTATCGCTCATTGGCTGTAACATACCAGCTCATAGGCTATATCTGTATGTCCCTAAGAAACATAACCCATAACATGGCCATAGAAATAGAAGGACTCTACACTCAATAACCTGCACATTTCTCCC